>JARULB010000007.1 GCA_029688905.1 Balneolales bacterium ANBcel1
TATATCAATAATAATATTGAATCTGTTTCATTATGGTTACTTCAACAAATAATATCAATCTCGACATACGCTCACTCGCCGAACAGAATGAACAACCTATTGTTAATTATCTGATTGATCAGGTTCGTGGCCCTTTTAAAAACAAGGCAGCTCTGTTTGCCGTTTGTCCGAACTCGGAAACGGTGACACGTGCTGCCCTTGAGGCCTCAAAAGAGGCGGACGCCCCATTATTATTTGCAGCGACTCTCAACCAGGTGGATACCGATGGCGGCTATACCGGATGGACTCCCCGGGCACTGGTCGATTTTATTTCCGAATACAGCGAGAAAATCGGCCTGGAAAGTCCGGTGATGCCCTGTCTGGATCATGGTGGCCCCTGGCTGAAAGATAGCCATACACGCGATAACCTTTCTTTTGATGAGACAATGGCCGCCGTTAAAGTGTCGCTTGAAGCCTGCATTGATGCCGGTTATGATTTGTTACACATTGACCCTACGGTTGACAGAACCATTCCCGGAGATGACCCTGTACCCATTGATCTTGTGGCCGATCGCACACAGGATCTGATCATTCATTCCGAAAACTATCGTTCGTCCAGGGGATATCCGAGAATTGCCTATGAAGTCGGTACCGAAGAGGTACATGGCGGCCTGGCCAATAAAGACAGCTTTAATAAATTCCTCTCCCTCCTGGATACAGGCCTGAAAAAGGCTAACATGGAGTATGCCTGGCCATGCTTTGTGGTTGGCAAAGTAGGCACCGATCTTCATACCACCTATTTCGAGCCATCCATGGCCCGCGACCTGACTTCTCAAACAGAAGTGTACGGTGCCGCAATTAAAGGCCATTATTCAGATTATGTAGATAATCCGGAAGATTACCCGCTTAGTGGCATGGGAGGAGCCAATGTGGGTCCTGAATTTACCGAAGAGGAATTTCTTGCCCTGATGGATCTGATGAAACTTGAAAAAAAGATCGGCAAGCAATCGGGGTTATACGAAGCTCTTGAACATGCTGTCCTCACCAGCAATCGATGGCAAAAATGGCTTCAGAAAGATGAAACCGGTGCTGACTTCCAGGATCTTACTCAATCCCGAAGAGAGTGGCTGATGAGGACCTGCAGCCGATATATCTGGACACATCCCGATGTTCTCGATACCCGCAAAAAGCTTTACAACAACCTCTCCGGCTATCGGGATGCCGACAGTTATGTGAAGTGGTCCATAAAAAAATCGATGCATAAATATTTCCATTGTTTTAATCTCATTCACTTTAACCAACGATTAACACAACAAGAGATCCCTGCCTAACCTATCATACCCGCGTTACATATTCCCTGTAACGAGCTAAAGCTGACGATATCACACATGCATTCTCAGCACTGTCTGAATCTTTGAACGGATTCAGACTATTCTCCTCTCATGGAATCCATTCACCCATTATTCTCCACCGGAATGGATTCCGTTTAATAAACCCTTAATCCTGAAAACCATGCAAGCCAAAATCTGCTTAATCCTCTTTTTTGTCATGATTGTTGGTTGTAGTAACCAAAAATCCGGCATTACCAAAGTAGAAGCACTGGAAAATGAACACTGGTGGATTGGAATTGTGAATCACGGGCACTATATGCCTCTGCAAGATACTTACCAAGCCGACCTTTACGGCTACCTTTATGAGAATCAGGCCCAGCCTCTGATGGTTTCCAGCAAGGGGCGCTATATATGGTCATCAGAGCCTTTTCGTGTTTCCTGGGATAAGAATCTCATCCAATTGGAAAAGCCTGAAGGAGAGTTTCTTCTCTATGATCAGGGAGAAACGTTGCGGGAAGCCTATCTGGCAGCTAGTAACCGTCACTTCCACCCCACCGGAACCATGCCTGATGAGCGCCTGTTCCGCAAACCACAATACAATACATGGATCGAACTCCTTTACGATCAGAATCAGAATGATATTCTGAAATATGCCCATGCCATTATCGAAAATGGCCTTCCTCCCGGAATTATCATGATTGATGATAACTGGCAGCGAAGCTACGGCGACTGGCAGTTCAGGAGCGAACGTTTTGATGATCCAAAAGCCATGGTCGATGAACTTCATGAACTGGGTTTTACCGTCATGCTTTGGGTATGTCCTTTTGTAAGTCCCGATACCGAAGTTTATCGTTTTCTGCGGGACCAGGATCTGCTTCTGAAAGACGAAACAGGTCAACCAAAGGTCATCCACTGGTGGAATGGCCAAAGTGCTCTGCTGGATCTGACGCATCCGGAAGCCGGAACATGGTTTCATGAACAGCTTCACTATTTGATGGATACCTACGGAGTAGACGGCTTCAAGCTGGACGCCGGTGATGCCGAATATTATGTGGATACCTATGCATACAAAGATGTAACACCGAATGAACATTCCCGACTATTTGCTGAAATCGGACTCAAATACCCCCTCAACGAGTACCGGGCAACCTGGAAGATGGGGGGACAGCCACTGGCACAGCGCCTTCGGGACAAAGGACACTCCTGGGAAGATCTGAATCAGTTAGTCCCGCACATACTCACGCAAGGCCTGGCAGGATATGCTTTCACCTGTCCTGATATGATCGGGGGGGGATTGATGGGCTCTTTCATCAATCTCGATGAAGTCGATCAGGAACTTGTCGTCAGATCGACGCAAACTCATGCTTTGATGCCGATGATGCAGTTTTCTGTTGCTCCATGGAGAGTTCTTGATGATGAACATTTTCAAGCCGTTTTGAAGGCTACCGAATTACGCTCATTATTCGAAGAGTATATTGTTGAACTTGCCGAACATGCCGCCATTAGCGGCGAACCCGTTGTTCGCTATATGGAGTATGTTTTCCCAAATGAGGGTTACGCAAACATCACCGATCAATTCCTTTTGGGGGACTCTGTACTGGTTGCTCCGGTGATGCAAGCCGGCCAACGCTCAAGGGAAGTCGTACTTCCTCGGGGAACCTGGAAAAACACACAAGGAGATCTCTTCACAGGCCCCGTTACCATAGTTACCGATGCCGCTTTGGATGAACTTCCGTATTTTGTTCAGGTGCCATAATTGACCCGGTCGCACTGATTCGGGTTGCCTGCTGCACGATCGATGTACTACAGTCAGGTATATTTTCAAAGATCCCGGTTAAATGGCTTTGAAGGTTTTGTTTCATAAAGCTGTGCTTGCGGATCCCTTTTATTATTGTGACAGGCATTTTCAGAAGGCGGAGCCTCCCGATCCACATATCAGGGAGGCTCCCTTGTTTACATCGCTTTGACCATCTTCCACTAAAGCTGATCAAGAATCTGGCAGTCTCTTCAATACACCCGTCCGTTACGACTATTCCTCACAATGGATGGGTACAATATTCCGAATTGTGCTCTACACCGAAGATGAGCAACTTGCATCAGAGGCTGCTGATTCTGCTTTTCAAAAGGCGTACTATCTGAACTCGGTATTCACCGATTAAGACCCAAACAGTGAGCTCTGCTGTCTGTCGGCAACGGCAGGCAACGGACAAGCTGTTGCGGTCAGTGACGCTCTGTTTGAAACTATCTCTCTTCAAAATATTTTTACAAAATCCGAAAGCTCGACATCCTCATCAGATACCCTTTTGCCGGTCTCAGCAGAACAACCGATAATCTTACCTGTGAGAAATAGTGATATTAATAATCGCAATATCAAGCCGCTTTTCGAATGCCGTTTTACTTAAAGCCGAAACATGGTTCATCCGCAATCATAACCCCATGATAGCAAATAATAACAAAAGACCCCTTGATGAACTTTATGCTTCTTCCAGAAAAATTATATTATAATCCGAACATGACTACCGCGTCGCGCGCCCAGGCAACGATCGGCGAGAACCAGATGCCCAGCAGCAGCACCGGAATCAGCAGTGCGATCAGAATCGCCATGGTACCGCGGTCGAAGCGTATCATACCGGACGCGCCCTCCGCCGGTTCGGCAAGGAACATATTGCGGACCACCCGGATATAATAGAAAAGCGAAATGATGGTTGCGAGTCCGGCAACGGCCACCAGCCAAATCCACCCCGCGCTTATCGTAGCGCCGAATATATAGACTTTCGCGATGAAGCCGGCTGTCGGAGGAAATCCTGCCAGCGCAACCAGGAAAATGGCCATGGTTACAGCCAGGAAAGGCGATCGCTGTCCGAGCCCCTCATAGTCGCTGACCAGCTCGGTGTCCAGTTTGTTGGACACCAGCATGACCACATAAAACGCGCCCATGTTCATGAACAGGTAGATGGCCAGGTAGATCATCATGGCGCTGATCCCCTCATCGGTCAACAGTGCCAGACCCATCAAAATAAAACCCGCGTGCGCGATGCTGGAGTAGGCCAGCAGGCGTTTGATATTTTCCTGCCACAGCGCCATCAGGTTGGCGGCCAGCATGGTAACCGCCGCAAGTACGGCCAGCAGCACATTCCAGGGTACAATGGCCAGCACACCGTCAAAGCCGGGCACGGTGAGGGCGCCCGACTCCATGAACGAAACGCGGAAAAAGCGAATCATCATGGCGAAACCGGCGATTTTGGATGCGGTTGCCAGGAAGGTGGTGATGGTGACCGGCGCGCCGTGATACACATCCGGCGCCCAGAAATGGAACGGGACCACCGTTATCTTGTAGCTGAACCCGACGATAATCATGATGACCGCCAGGTAGAGGGCGGCGGTCTGCTCTACCCCGGCCTGGAGCGCGTCACGCACCCCGTAGATATCAATGGCGCCGGTGATGCCGATCAGCAGGGATAATCCGTACAGCAGAAAACCCGAAGAAACAGCGCCGAAGATGATGTACTTCATCGAGGCTTCGGCCGACTTGCGCAGATTTTTGGTAAATCCGGCAAGCACATAGGAGCTGATGCTCGTCATTTCGAACACCAGATACATCATCAGCAGGTTGGTGGCGCCGACCATCAGGAACATGCCGAGCAGCACCCCGGTAAGCAGCATGTAGTATTCCCCGATCCGGGTGCTGTTATGCTCCAGTTCGCGGCTCTTAACCGAAAACAGCACGATGAATACCCCGGCCACGACAAGCAGCATCTTGAAGAACACGGCGAACGGATCCACCGCTACGGTGTCGCTGAAAATCGAGACATTCCAGCCTGCCTGCTGCCAAACCAGAATGGCGGTAACAGCCAGACCCGCCAGCACAACCCAGGCCACGTTCCTGTTTCGGTCCTTCAGTATCAGATCCGCGACAATTGCCGCCACAAGCGTCACCGTCAGCGCGATCTCGGGAAGAAACCGGAAAATACTTTCTATAATATGTTCTGCCATACCTTTGTCAGATTATCAAAAACCGTGTATTTCCAAATGTTTTTTGTGATTCAGCTCACCTGTTACCGGACGCCCGCACCTACAAAATCGACCAGATGGCTCAGTGAGGCGTTCATAAGTTCGATAGCCGGACCCGGATAGACCCCCAGCAGTATTACGATGATCAGCAGGGGCACGAACATGAGCAGCTCGCGGCCGGTCAGGTCGGCCAGGCTTTTGTGCTCATCACCCAGTTCACCGAGGAACACCCGCTGGATGGTCCAGAGGATGTAAGCGGCGGTCAGCACAATTCCGATCACCGAAATAATGGTGATCCAGCGGAAGGCGGCGAACGCTCCGAGGAACGAGAACAGCTCGCTCACGAACCCGCTGAGGCCGGGCAGGCCGAGCGCCGCGAACATGGCCACCATGGCGATGCCGGTGTATTTCGGCATCTGATTGGCGATACCACCGAAATCGTACAGGCCGCGTTTGCCGGTCCGGTCATACAGTACGCCGACGATAAGGAAGAGCATGGCGGTGATGGTTCCGTGGTTGAACATCTGCAGTACCGCGCCAACGGTTCCCTGGTTGGTGAGCGAAGCCATCCCCAGCATCACGATACCCATGTGGCTAATCGACGAATAGGCGATGAGTTTTTTGAAGTCCTCCTGCGCCATGGCGCAAAGCGCTCCGTAGATGATGCTGATCATGCCGAGGAACGCCATCAGGTACATGAAGTAGACCGTACCGTCGGGCAGAATCGGGTACATGATACGCAACATGCCGTAGGTCCCGAGTTTCAGCAGCACTCCGGCCAGGATCACCGATATCGGTGTCGGCGCCTCAACGTGGGCGTCGGGAAGCCAGGTGTGGAACGGGAAAAGCGGCACCTTGATCGCGAAGCTTATGAACAGCGCTACCCAGGCCACATAGCGCCAGGTGGTGTCGAGGCCATACAGGATGGAGCCTTCCACGAAGTTCGCAGAATTCATCATATGCAGCAGGTTAAATGTATGGACCTGCTCACCGGCACCGTTGGTGTAGGCCACGCTGAAGTAGAGTGCCAGCATCACCAGAAGCATCAGCACACCGCCGGCGAAAGTATAGATAAAGAACTTGATGGCGGCGTACTCACGGCGGGGCCCACCCCAGATCCCGATCAGGAAATACATCGGCAGGAGCATCACCTCCCAGAAGATGAAGAACAGGAAGAAGTCGAGTGCCACAAACACACCCATCATGCCGGTAACCAGCAGCAGATAGAGGGCGAAATAGCCTTTCACCTTCTTTTCAATGCTCCAGGAAGAGACGACGCCGATCACACTGATGAGCGCGGTGAGCAGCACCATCAGCACGCTGAGTCCGTCGATACCGAGGAAGTACATGATTTCGATTCTGCCGACCCAGGGCACCGCCTCAACGATGATCCATTCGAACTGTTCCACAAACTGGAAACTGCTCGCGTCGTTGATGCCCAGGGCGGTGCGGTCAAACATGGCCAGGACCACCACCGCCAGCAGCAGCTGGATGCCCGTAACACCTGCCGCAGTCCAGCGGATGGCATTTTTCTGTTCACCGGGAATCAGTAGAACAATGAGCATCCCGACAATGGGGAGGAATACGATCCAGGTGAGAATACCGATGCCGAATATTGATAATTCCATACCGTTTTTTTCTGTTTATGATGTTTCTGCCGGAATAATTTAAATCGAGAGTAGCACAATGGTGATAATCAAAAAGCCGAACAGGGCGAAAACCAGGTAGTGCTGAATACTGCCGGTTTGAATGCGGCGAACCTTCATGCCGATGCGCCCGGTAATATTCGCCAGGAAGTTCACCAGACCGTCGACAAAGGTGTTGTCGATCCATCCGCTGATGCGGGAGACCCCGCGGGTAACCGTTCCTGCACCGTTCACGATGCCGTCGATAATGTTAAAATCGAACCAGTTGGAAATGCGGGTAAGCGACAGGGTGCCGTTGACGAACACCGCCTGGTACATTTCATCGAAATACCATTTGTTGCGTGAGCCCCGGTACAGCGGACCCATGGCGGATGCCATTTTATCTGCGCTGAACGACCGTTTTTCATAGACCATCCAGGCAAAGGCCAGGCCGGCAACGGCAATCACGATCGAAAGGATCATCACCAGGGTATGCACCCGGCTGATAGCTTCGTAAAGGGTTGCCCAGGTGGCCGGGGCAATGGCTTCGGGCACAACGCTCGCGGGCCTTTCCAGCGCCTGGAACAGCCAGCCTGACGCTGCGCCGAACGGGTTAAAACTGAAGAAAATGAACGTGGATAACGCTGCAAGGACAATCAGCGGAACGGCCATCACGCCGGGCACTTCGCGAATCAGTGAAAGTCGCTCGGGGTCGGCGGGCTTGCCATGGAAGGTCAGTATCACAAGCCGGAACATGTAGAAGGCGGTCATACCGGCCACGGCGAACGCGATGAGCGGCAGCAGCCAGTGTCCGCTGAGCGTGCTGAAGGCCAGGGTACCGGCAAGAATTTCATCCTTGCTGAGGAAGCCGGAGGTGAGCGGGATGCCGGAGATTGCCAGGGTAAAGATCAGGAAGGTCCAGTAGGTTACCGGCATTTTGCCGCGCAGGCCCCCCATGTTGCGGATGTCCTGGGCGTCGGTGTCGTGGTCGTGCTGTTTGTGCAAAGCGACATGCATGGCGTAGATCACCGCGCCTGAGCCAAGAAACAGTCCGGCTTTGAACATGGCGTGGGTAACCAGGTGCATGAATCCGGCGGCGTAAGCGCCGACGCCAAGCGCCATAATCATGTAGCCGAGCTGACTGATAGTGGACCAAGCCAGCACTTTTTTGATGTCGTACTGGGTGATGGCGATGGTTGCGGCCAGCAGGGCGGTAAACGCGCCGACATAAGCGATCACCAGCAGGGCGTCGGCCGTGAAGAGCGGGAACAGGCGCGCTACCAGGAACACACCTGCGGCAACCATTGTGGCGGCGTGGATGAGTGCGCTGACCGGTGTCGGGCCCTCCATCGCGTCCGGCAACCAGACATGCAGCGGGAACTGGGCCGATTTGCCGATCGCTCCGCAGAAAATCAGAACCCCCGCGGCGGTGAGCCATGCCTGGCTTTCAAACGGCAGGTTGCCGGCGGCTACCGCGCTGAAGATGGCGTCGAACGAAAAGGTCGAGAAATGCACGAAAATGATCATGATGCCGATGAACATCCCGGCATCGCCCACCCGGTTGACGATAAACGCCTTCATGGCGGCATTGGACGCCGACTTCTTTTCATACCAGTGTCCGATGAGCAGGTAGGAGCTCAGCCCCACCAGCTCCCAGAATATGTACATCATCAGCAGGTTGTGCGTAAGCACGATGCCCATCATCGAAAAGGTAAAGATGCCCAGATAGGCAAAATACCGGGAGTAGCGCACATCCCCCTTCAGATACCCCATCGAGAAAAAATGCACCAGGGTGCTGATGAGGGCCACTACGACCAGCATCACCGCCGAGAGGTTGTCGATCAGAATGCCGAGCTCCACGGTGACCTCCCCGATGCCGGGAATGCCGCCGAACTGCGCCCAGGTCCAGCTTGCCGTAACCGTTTCCGGTGTGGCCAGCTTTGCAAACATGATGAAAAGCGAGAGTATCAGTGTCACCGATACTATCCCGGTTCCGAGCCAGTCGCCCTGCCGGGGCAGGCGCTTGCCGAAGAAAATCAGCAGCACAAAACCGGCCAGCGGCAGAAATAGCGCGATCAATGAAAACAGTATCAAAGTATCCAATCCCATAGGTTTCTACTCCTTTAACTCGCTGATTTGTTCGACATCTACCGACCCGAACCGGTTGTAGATATTGAGAGCGATGGCCAGTGCCACGGCCGCCTCCGCCGCGGCGATGATGATGACAAACAGGGCGATCATGTGGCCGTCAAGCGACAGGGCGCCGTACCGGCTGAACGCCACAAAGTTGAGGTTGGCGGAGTTGAGAATCAGTTCGATTCCCATCAGAACCATGATGATGTTCCTTCTGGAGATGACGGCAAGTAATCCGAGCGAAAACAGAAGGGCACTGACCACCAGGAAGTGGTTCAGGCCGGGTTCTGCAAGCCATTCGGGTAAGACCATATCAGTTTCAGTTTACAATGTTGTGATTTCGAGCTGCTGATTGCAGAGCAAAAAGTTTAAAAGATTCAGGAGTCCGGGGTGCGTGTCCGGGCCGCCATGAGCACCGCGCCGATGATGGCCAGCAGCAGAAGTACGCCCGACACCTGGAACGGGAGCATGAAGTCGGTGAGCAGCAGTTCGCCGAGGCCCGTCATGGTGGCTGCGCCGTCTTCCATCGGTGCCAGCACCCACTCGGTGGTAACGAATACCCCGATCAGCAGCACAGCGATGATGGCGGCGAACAGAGTCGCCGGCAGCAGGTTGACGGTGCGGGTCCGGACTTTCTCAAAAAAGCCCTGGGTGGTGAGCATCACTCCGAAAAGGATGAGCACCAGAATCCCCCCCACATAAACCAGCAGCTGGGTAACGGCAACAAAACCGGCGTAGAGCAATGCGTAGAAAGCGGCCAGTCCGCCGAGGGTGAACATGAGCGCGAACGCCGAGTGCACGATGTTCCTGGAGAACACCATAAATGCGGCGCTGCCGATGATCAGGATCGCAAATACATAAAAGGCTATCGCAGACAGATCCATAAGTTTTCTATACCCGTATGTTCAATAGTTTCCAATTTTGCGGGAGTGCCATACCCTCCCGCGGCATCATACTGTTCAATCTTCCGATTTCTTTTTGGCTTCGCGTTCCGCTTTTCTGGCGGCTCTGCGTGCTTCACGTTCGGCCCGGCGGGCCTCCTTTGCGGCTTCGGCGTCGGTATCTCCGCCACCGCCGGTTCCCTCCTTCGCCTCCGCACTGCCTTCGTTCGCCTCACCGGCCTCCGCTGCTTCCGCGGCCTTCTTCATCTCTTTGGCCTTTCGGGCTTCCTCCTTCTTGCGTTTTTTCTCCTCTTCCTCCTGCTCGAGCTTGACCTGTGCCGCCTCTATCTGTTCCGGAGTCATGTCTGAAAACGAGAAAATCAGGTCGTTCCGGTCGTAGGACGAATATTCGTAATCCTCGACCATGGTGATGCAATCGGTCGGGCACGGGTGCACGCAAAGCTCGCAGTAGCAGCATTTTGCCATATCGATATCGAACTCGTTGACCCACAGCTTCTTTTTGTGGCCGGTGGATGTCTCCCCGAGATCGTCGTCGTCGGTGGATTTGATCGTGCCGATGGTGATGCACTCCACCGGACAGGCCCGTTCACACAGCCGACAGCCGATACAGTCGTCCATATTGACATCCAGTTTGAGCCGCACCCGCTGTGGAAGCACGTCTCGCACTTCCGGGTACTGCACCGTCACCGATCGCCGGAACAGGTGCCCCCAGGTGATTCCCATCCCGGTGAATATCGTTTTGAAGGTTGTGTAGGTGTCATTGAGTAGTTTAACCATAAAGCGTACCTCTGATACGAATTAAAAAATCATCTCCCAAAGCGCGATCAGCACCAGATTCACGAACGAAAGCGGAATCAGGTACTTCCAGCACAGGTTCATCAGCTGATCCACGCGCAGCCTCGGCAGGGTCCAGCGCAGCCACATCATCACAAAGACCACGATCATGCCCTTGAGCAGCATCCAGAAGGCGCCCCAGAGCGGGCCGTCCATGAAGGAGCCGAACGGACTGTTCCAGCCGCCGAAGAACAGCGCGGCCGTAACCAGCGATAAAAGCAGCATGTCGGCGTATTCGGTGAGCATGAACAGGCCCCAGCGCATGCCGGAGTACTCGGTCTGGTATCCGCCCACCAGCTCCGATTCCGATTCGGGAAGGTCGAACGGCACCCGGTGCGACTCCGCCAGTATCGCGATGAAAAAGATCACAAACGCGATGACCATGAACGGGCTGTGGAAGATCATCCAGTTGGGCAGAAAACCGAGAAACCCGTTGCCCGACTGCATTTCGGTGACTTCCATCAGGTTGAGCGTACCGGTGGCCACGATCACCGACAGGATGGTGGCGATGGTCGGCACCTCGTAACTGACCGTCTGCGCAGCGGTTCGCATCGCCCCCAGAAGCGACCATTTGTTGTTCGAGGCCCATCCCCCCATAATAATACTGATGGAGAGCAGCGAGGTGATGGCGACGATGTAGAAAACGCCCACATCGATCATACTGCCGATATAGGCACTGCTGAAGGGGATCGCCACAAAAGCGGCATATGAGGCACCGAATGCGATAAACGGCGCCATTTTGAAGAAAAACCGGTCGGCTTTGGCCGGCACAATATCCTCTTTCTGGAGCATTTTGACCAGGTCGGCGATGGTCTGCGACCATCCGTGCCATCCGCCGGTACGCATCGGGCCCAGGCGATCCTGGATATGGCCCGCCACCTTGCGTTCCAGCCAGATCGCAAACAGCGCATAAACCAGAATGATGGTAAGCGGCACGATGGAAAAGAGAAAGACAGCCAGGGGAGCGGCCGGCAGCAAATTTTCCAGATATTCCAGCATAATAATTTTTATATAATTAGTTGGGCAATAATCGGTTAACGATCAACTTCGCCGAGTACAATATCAACACTTCCGATAATAGCCACCATATCGGCCACCATGGCGCCGATGGAGATGGCGGGTAATACACTGAGATTCACAAAACTGGGGGCACGGGCCTTGACCCGGTACGGAGTGGTCTTTTTATCGCTGATGATGTAGTAGCCCAGTTCCCCGCGCGGCGTTTCGGTCCGGCAGTAGATTTCGCCGGCAGGCGGACGCACTTTTTTGGGGATGGCCTCTTGCACATCACCTTCATCCGGCATACTGTCGAGGGCCTGTTCAATTATTTTGAGGCTCTCTTCCATCTCCCAGACGCGGACGATGTAGCGGTCCCAGCAGTCGCCCAGAGTTCCCATCCGGCCTTCGCCGACAATCACATCGAAATCGAACCGGTCGTAGATAGAGTAGGGGTCGTCGCGGCGCAGGTCCCATTTGACACCGGAGCCTCGCAAACTGGGTCCGGAGACGCCGTAATTGATCGCCACTTTCGCCGGCAGCACTCCGACATTGGCGGTACGCTCGACAAAAATCTTGTTGTCGGAGAGCAGGTCGTTAAGCTCCTTGATCTTGGGGCGGAACGAGGTGACGAATGCGGCGGTATCGGTTTTAAAATCGTCGGGCACATCGTTCATGAGTCCGCCGATCCAGATATAATTATAGAGCAGGCGCGCTCCGCTCGCTTTTTCAAAGATGTCGAGAACCTTTTCCCTTTCGATGAAACAGTAGAGAAACGGAGTAAAGGCGCCGATATCGAGGCCGAAGGTTCCGAGCGCCAGCAGGTGGCTGGCTATGCGCTGCAGTTCGCACATGATCACCCGGATGTGCTCCACCCGGTCGTTGACCTGGATGTCCATCATGCGCTCCATGGCGATGGCGAAGCCGAGTTCGTTGTTCATGGCGGCGACATAGTCCATCCGATCCACATAGGGGATGACTTTCGGGTATTCGTTCATCTCCTCGCTGTGCTTTTCAAAACAGCGGTGCAGATAGCCGATGTGGGGAACCGCTTTGGTCACGATTTCGCCGTCGAGGGTCAGTTCCACCCGGAGCACTCCGTGTGTGGAGGGGTGCTGCGGACCCATATTGATGACCATCTCCTGGGTCTTGAGTCCGTTTCCGGCACTTTTCGGGGGAGTAAACGTTACTTCGGGCTTTTTTTCTCTGGTTGTTGTCATGTGCGATTATTCCGGATCAAAATCTTTTCCTTGCATTGCGGGGCAGCGGGGCTGTATGCCGCTCCCCGGCCTGTTCCATCATCAATACTCCACTTTCATTCCGCGGTAAAATTCCTGGACCTTGTAATCCTTTCTCAGCGGGTAGCCTTCCCAGTCGTCGGGACAGAGGATGCGCCGGTGGTCGGGGTGGCCATCGAACCGGATACCAAACATATCGTAGGCTTCCCGCTCGTGCCAGTCGGCCGTTTTCCAGACCTGTTCGACAGTGGGGAGATGCGCATCGTCCTGGGGCATAAGCACCTTGAGGGTCAGTTTATGCCTTTCGGTGGTCGAGTCGAGGTGGTAGGTGACTCCAAGCTGCTCCTCCTTCTGGTAATGAACCCCGCTGAGACACATCAGGGAGTCGAAACGGAGTCCGGGTTCGTCGCGCAGAAACTTCGCGATGTCCGCGATTTTGTCTACTCTCACCACAATCCAGGGGTCGACCTTCTCGTCGGGTTTCAGCTCGATCACATCCTCACCGAATTTTTCTGTCAGGATGCCGGTAATCTCTTCAATAGGTTTCATGGTGTCCATTCAATGATTTGCATGCTTCGCCTGATATCTCACGCTCCCTGCTGCTTTTTCTGCACATCCTGCTGCGGGAAGTCGATCTGTGCCTTTTTGTGCTCTTCGGTTTCATCGACATTTTTTACGGAGAGGTTTTCACCGCCCTTGTCTTCAATCACCACCGCTTTTGTCGGATCGACGCCTTCCACCTGGCTCTCGTTCATGATCTTGTTCTGCAGGTGAAGAAAGCCTTCAAGCAGAGCTTCGGGACGGGGCGGGCAGCCCGGCACATAGACATCCACCGGAACCACACGGTCAACGCCCTTGAGCACATGATAGCCGTGTTCCCAGTAGGGGCCGCCGCAATTGGAACAGGAACCCATGCTGATCACATAGCGCGGTTCCGACATCTGCTCGTAGAGCCGCTGGATGCGGGTCGCCATTTTGAGGGTCACTGTTCCGGCCACGATCATCACATCGGCCTGACGTGGTGAGGATCGCGGGATGATGCCGAACCGGTCGAGGTCGTATCGGGAAGCGGCCGCGGCCATCATCTCGATGGCGCAGCAGGCAAGGCCGAACTGCATGTACCAGAGCGAGCTTTTGCGTGCCCAGTTGAGCGCTTTTTCAAGCGATACAATGATGATGTTGCTGTCTTTGTATTTGGTGTCGAGATAACCCATAGGTGTACTGTTACAAATCGTGATAAATCATGCGCGAACAGCCGGGCGAAGCCTGCAATGTGTCATTCCGGCCCGGTGAAGCCATTCTTTTGTCATTTTCCGTCGTTTTTGCCGGTGCCGGCCTGGTCGTCGTTCGGTGATTCCTGCCGGATATCGGTTTCGGAGCCGGCGGAACCTTCCTCCGGTTTGTTGGCTGCCGCCTCCCCGCTTCCGGATCCGGACAATCCGCCTGCCGGTGGTTCTGACGCAGCCGCAGCCGTTTGTGCCGCTTCCGGTTCGGCTTTCGTACCATTACCGTTAACCGCGGCAGGCTCCCGCCAATCGGCCGGAACCACGCCAACACCCTCCACGTATCGGGGAACGGCGGGCCGGGGCTTGTCCCACTGCAGGTCTCCCTTGCCAAGCTCATAAAGAAAACCGACAAAAATCAGGGAGACAAAGACGATCATGGCCCAGAATGCGTACCAGCCCATGCTCTGGAAGACGGTCGCCCAGGGAAAAAGCAGTACAACCTCCACCTCGAAAATGAGAAACATCAGGGCGATCACATAAAAACGGTTGTTATACTGGATCCAGGCGGAACCGACGGGATCCTCTCCGCATTCGTAGGTGGTGAGCTTTCCTTCACTGGGACGGTTGGGCCGAAGCAGCCATGCAACCAGCAGTGTGATGCCGGCAAATACTGCGCCATTGACCAGAAAGAGTAATACGAACCCGTAATCAGCAAGCATAAGGCAGCGTATTTAGGAATAATAATATTAAGGTTATGGGTAAAGCTAATAATTACAGAGACAAATCTCATCCGGAGCCGATGACCGGGTGCGGCGCCTCCCGGGGTTCATGCGAATCCGGGAGCGAAGCCGCATACCGTTTACCTGAGCCCTTTGGTGTCGTAGCTTTGAAGGATGCGGATGTAATTGGCCCGCTCAAACGTCGACGCGTCACCGACCGAAGCGGCGCTCATAGCACCTTTCATCTCCTCAACAGACTCATATTCGTTTTCTTCCATCCATGTTTTCATGTCGGAAGCGATGGTCTGCAGCTTGCCGCTGCCCTCGCGGAGCAGTGCGGAGGCCAGCATGGTTACATCGGCACCGACCAGCAGCATTTTGATGACATCCTCGGCCGAATGGATGCCGGTTGTGGCGGCCAGACTGGCTTTGAGATGCGGACGCAGCATGGCGATCCAGCGCAGGGGCAATCGTTTTTCAAACGAGTTGCTGAGTTCCAGCGTCGGCGCGACCTCCTTCGTTTCCAGATCGATATCCGGCTGATAAAAACGGTTGAACAGTACGAGTCCGTCGGCGCCGGCCTTCTCCAGGCGCTTCGCCATATTGCCGAAAGCACTGAAATAGGGGCCGAGTTTGATCGATACGGGAATCGAAACCGACTGTTTGACCGCCTTCAGATCGTTGATGTACATTTTTTCCACTTCCTCGGAGGTCATTTCGGGATCGCCCGCGATGTAGTAGACATTCAGCTCCAGCGCATCGGCGCCGGCATCCTGCATTTTCTTCGCGTACTCCATCCAGCCGCCTTTGGAAGCGCCGTTCAGACTGGCGATAATCGGAATATCTACCGCGCTTTTCAGCTTTTTGATCTGCTCGAGGTACTCCTCGGCTTCCAGGTTGTGATATTCATGCGGCTCCGGGAAATAGCTCAGCGCTTCCGCATAGCTTTCGGCGGACACATTCATGAAGTGATCCAGCGCCTTGTTCTCCCTGGTGATCTGCTCTTCGAACAGGGAGTACATCACAATTGCGGAGGCCCCGGCATCTTCCAGGCGCCTGACCAGCGACACATCGCTGCTCATCGGCGAGGCGGAAGGGACCAGCGGACTTTTCAGTTTTAATCCTAAATAATTGGTTTCCAGATTCATAGATTCGATCGTATGGGGTAATAATTAAATAACAGAATACTCTCGGGACACACTTTCCGGTGTTGGCTCTTCGTCTTTCCTCTGGTACATCGAGCCTTTACACCGTTTGTGACCGGACAGCTTCACCGGAGTCGTTCCCGGCGCGGCAATCCGAAGGGAGATCCGGCTCCGGCGACCGCGATAACGGCCTGCCGGAACTATCCTCCATAATTCCTACGCTTCTTCCTCTTTGCTTTCCGGCTCGTAGAGCTTCACCATGTGCTCATACTGACGCCAGCGTTCATTCACATCTTCCTGGGCCTGCTTCATGAACTTCGCGGCAGCCTCGGGATGGGATTTCGAAAGCATCAGATAACGCATTTCGTTGTATGCGTAATCTTTAAATGCCGTTTTCGGCGGCTTGGAGTCGAGCGAGAACGGGTTCTTGCCTTCACTGACCAGTGACGGGTTGAACCGGAACAGCGGCCAATAGCCGGAGTCCACTGCCAGTTTCTGCTGATCCAGACCGTACTTCATATTATAGCCATGAGCGATACAGTGGCTGTAGGCAATGATTATCGACGGACCGGGATACGCTTCGGCTTCCATGATCGCGCGGATGGTCTGGGTATCGTTGGATCCCATGGCCACGCGTGCCACATAAGCACCGCCGCCGGATACGGCAATCAGGCCGAGATCCTTCTTGGCGGTCTCCTTGCCCGCTGCGGCAAATTTGGCAACGGCCCCGAGCGGAGTTGCCTTGGAGCGCTGCCCGCCGGTGTTGGAATAGACCTCGGTATCGAGAACCAGGATGTTGACATCGCGCCCGGAAGCGAGCACGTGATCGAGTCCGCCGTAACCGATATCATACGCCCATCCGTCACCGCCGAAGATCCAGACGCTCTTGCGCACCAGGTAATCGGCAAGACTCTTGAGCCGTTTCGAGTTTTCATCCCCGGCCGACTGCTCCAGAATTTTCTTGAGCTCGGCCACACGTTCGCGCTGCTCAAAAATTCCGGGTTCGTCCGACTGATCAGCGTCCAGGATCGCTTCCTTGAGCTTGCCGGGAACCGAGCCGTTGACCTCCTGCAGCAGGCGCTGCGCCTGTTCGGCTTGCTTGTCGATCGTCAGGCGGAATCCGAGACCGAATTCGGCATTATCCTCAAACAGGGAGTTGGACCACGCCGGACCGAGTCCGTGCTCGTTTTTCGTGTAGGGCGTTGTCGGCAGGTTTCCGCCGTAGATGGAAGAACAGCCGGTCGCGTTGGCGATAACCATCCGGTCGCCGTAGAGCTGGGTAACCAGTTTTACATAGGGTGTCTCGCCGCAGCCGGCACAGGCTCCGGAAAATTCGAAGAGCGGCTGCAGGAACTGCGATCCTTTCACCGTGCCCGCCTTCAGCTTTGAACGGTCGTACTCCGGAATCTTCAGGAAGAAGTCCCAGTTCTCCTTCTCGTTTTCGAGATGCGGCTCGATGCTGTCCATGTTGAGCGCTTTGCGGCCCACCTCCTTGCGGTTTTTGGCGGGGCACACTTCCACACAGAGTTCGCAGCCGGTGCAATCCTCGGGGGATACCTGGATGCTGACCATGGTGTCGTCCGGCCACTCCCGGCCTTTGGCTTTCATGGACTTGAAGGTCGGCGGGGCGTCTTCAAGCAGCTCCTTGTCGAACGCCTTGATCCGGATGACCGAATGCGGGCACACCATCGCGCACTTGCCGCACTGGATACAGACATCCGGATCCAGCACCGGGATATCCTGGGCGATGTTCCGCTTCTCAAAGCAGGTGGTTCCGGTCGGGAATGTGCCGTCGACCGGGAAGGCGCTGACCGGCAGGTCGTCTCCGTTTCCGGCGATGATTTCACTGATCACATCATCCACAAACTCGGGGGTCTCCAGTCCGGCAACCGGTGAAACCGGGCTGAGCATCGATTTTTTGGAGGTCACCTTGCCGGGCACTTCCACCTCAAACAGATATTCGAGGGCGTTGTCCACGGCGGCGTAGTTGCTTTTCAGGACGGCCTCGCCCTTTGCGCCGTAGGTTTTTTTGATGGCATCCTTGATGGCGGCCACCGCTTTCTCTTTCGGGAGGATGTCGGAGATGGCAAAATAGCAGACCTGCATCACGGTGTTGATCCGGTTGCCCATGCCGCTTTCCTTTGCCACTTTGTAGCCGTCAATGGAGAACAGGCGGATGTTTTTGTCCACGATCTGCTGCTGCACCTTGTCGGGCAGGTTGTCCCAGAGCTCCTCTTTTTCGTAATGGGTATTGATCAGGAAGGTTGCACCATCGGCGGCATGGCGAAGCATATCCATTCGCTCCACAAATCGGAACTGGTGGCAGGCGATGAAATCGGCCTTGTCAATCAGGTACGCGGAACGGATCGGATTGGGGCCGAATCGCAGGTGCGAGGTGGTCATGGCTCCGGATTTTTTGGAGTCATACACAAAATAGCCCTGCGCAAAATAATCGGTGTTTTCGCCGATAATCTTGATCGAGTTTTTGTTGGCGCTAACCGTACCGTCGGCTCCGAGTCCGTAGAACATGGCCTGGAAGGTTTTGCCCTCCTTGTCGGCACCGCCTTTGCCGGCGGATACCGTTTCGGTTTTCGCTGAGCCGTTGGTTGCGAAACCGTTCTGCCAATCGAGGCTGGAGTGGGTCACATCGTCGTTGATACCGATGGTGAAGTGATTTTTCGGCGTGATTTCCTTGAGCTGGTCAAACACGGCGGTGACCATCGGCGGGGTAAACTCCTTGGAGGAGAGTCCGTAGCGTCCGGCAATCACACGCGGCTCATCGGCAAATTTGTGGAAACCGGCAGTGCGGTTTTCCTGCAGCGCGGTAAGCACATCCTGGTACAGCGGCTCACCGGCACTTCCCGGCTCCTTGGTTCGGTCTAGTACGGCAATGCTGTGCACTGTTTTTGGGATAGCCTTGACAAGCGCCTCCATGTCCAGCGGGCGGAACAGCCGCACTTTCAGGATGCCGACCTTTTCGCCGTCGGCATTCATCCGGTCGACGGTTTCATGAGCGGTCTCGGCACCGGAGCCCATCAGCACGATCAGCCTTTCGGCGTCGGCATGACCGTGGTAGTCAAACAGATGATACTGGCGGCCTGTCAGTTCGGCAAAGCGGTCCATGGTTTTCTGGACGATGCGCGGACAGTTGTCGTAGAAGGTATTGGCGGCTTCACGCGACTGGAAAAAGACATCCGGATTTTGCGCGGTTCCGCGAATCAGCGGGTTGTCGGGGGTCAGCGCGCGTTCGCGATGCTGAATCACCCAGTCGTAGTCGATCATCGCCCGCATGTCGTCGAAGGTGACCTCCTCGATTTTCTGCACTTCATGCGAGGTGCGGAAACCGTCAAAAAAGTGAATGAAGGGGATTCGTGACTCCAGTGTGGCAGCGTGGGAAATCATGGCCATATCCATGGACTCCTGCACGCTGTTGGAGCAGAGCATCGCCATGCCGGTCATACGCATGGCCATCACATCGCTGTGGTCTCCGAAAATGGAGAGGGCGTGCCCAGCGACCGTTCGCGCTGCGACATGTATAACGGTGGGAGTCAGTTCACCGGAAATTTTGTAGAGGTTGGGCATCATCAGCAACAGGCCCTGCGAGGCGGTAAACGTCGTGGAGAGCGCTCCCGACTGAAGGGCTCCGTGAACCGTACCGGCGGCGCCGCCTTCACTTTGAAGTTCCACGACATCGGGAACGGTGCCCCAGATATTTTTTTTGCCGGCCATGGCCCAGGCGTCGGCCCACTCTCCCATGGGAGATGCCGGTGTAATGGGGTAGATGGCAATAACTTCATTCAGGTGATGTGCGATATACGATGCGGCTTCGTTGGCATCAATAGTTACTTGCGGGCGTTTCATGTATTTAAAAATTTAGATTAAGCGGACACATGCAATTCCATGACCGGTTTTAATCATTCGGCTGTGTGTCCTGACACCAGCCCGGTCATGATTATTTCATCTGCATACGTTCCAATTCTGATTAATAAGTTCAGGAGATACATCCACAGGGATAATCCGCATCCGTTCTGCAGCAGTTTTCATTTTAACAGCACCACCGTCCGTTTTCCGGTCCGGCATGATCGCTAAAACGTCTCAACTACTTTATCTGCAATGCTTTTTCCATGGATGTCTCATTTTAATAATGCGATCTAAAAAGGTTTGAGGTAAATAATTGTGGTATAAAAACAGTTTCGTGCAAGAGCGACCAGGTTTCCATGAAAAGCTGAACACTTAACCGGTTTCGTCAGGTCTCCTTTGTGAAGAGAAAAAAGTTACAGAATGGAGCGGGAAAGGGTGCCCCTTTCCGGCGCTTTTGCCTTTCAGCCTTAATTTAACTCTATAATTAATAATAAAAAAAGGGCTTTTCTGTAATAATCCTGTCTTTGACCTGTCGTCTGCACCCGCTAAAGATATTATTTATTTTGAAAAGGGGGAATAGCAGATTGCATTTCATTGCATGTTTCCTCAATATACTGGGATTCATGCCTTTATTATCCATGCGACGGGTTTGCCGCACAAAATAATCCGAATCACAATGGCCAAGATGATGGTTTTACTGCTCTTGACAGCAGCTGCGGGGCTATCACTGACCGATGACCGGGGCATGGTGAAGTGCTGGGAAGGAACCTTGCAACTTGTCGGGAATGAGCCTTTCACCCATGTGGTGCTGGTCACGGACGACCGCGAACACTGGTATCTTGAAATGGAGCGTGACGAAATGCTACGGCTCTGGCGCGACAACCGGGGCCGCATCCGCATTACCGGCACTCCGGTCAGCAAGGAGTTCCGGGGCAGTCTGGAGAGTTTCATTGTGGTCCGGTCGTATGAGTGGCTGAATGAACAGAGAGAATGAAGCGCAGAAGCGCCCCTGCCTCCGACCCTTTCACAAAACCGGTTATCCCAATCTGAGTGATCATGAATCGTTTCCCGGCCCTGATAGTATTGCTGCTCTTCCTCCCGCCAACTCTGGTTGCGCGTGATTACGACATCCCTGAAATCGGCATTCAGGCGGAAATCACCCCGGACGGAACCATCCGGTATATTGAGGAACGGACGTACCAGTTCGACGGAACCTACAGTTTTGTCTACTATACCCTTGCCCTGGATGGTTTTGAGTCCGTCAGCCGCATCCGGGTCCGTGAAGATGGAAGAGCCCTGGTCAACGACAACAGCGGCGAACCCGGTACCTTTACCGTGGAGCGAAGCGACAGCGAGCTGCGCATCACCTGGTATATCGAGACCGAGGGGGTCACCGAACGGCGCTATACAATTCAGTATAACCTTGCGGAAGCGCTCGTGATCGGACCCGAGCACACCGAGTGGTTCTGGACGTTCCTGTCGGACCGCCTGGACCGCACCCCTCGTCACGTGCAGGTGCGTATCGCCCTGCCTGAGCGCATTGAGCCGGCGGAGTGGCACATCTGGTACCGCGACACCCCAGAGCATGTAACCCATACTGCCGAAGGCAACCTCCTGATTCTGGAAGGGGAAGGATTCCGCAGCTCCGATGTGATTCGTCCCAGAATTCTGTTTCCAACCGGGGTACTGGCGGATGCCGATGTAACTGACCGGAGACTCACGCTCGAGCGGGTGGAAGCGGAAGAAATGGCAAGAATTGAGGCTCGCAAACGGGATGAGCAGCTGCGGATGGTGGGCATCGGGTTGATGGCGGTTCTGATCCCTGCTTCGCTGCTGCTCTACATCTGGTTCTACCGTCGTTATGGGCGCCGCCACAAAACGCCGTCCGTCAAACGCGTTCCACGCTACACGGTGCCTTCCGACCATCCCCCCGCCATGATCAGAGTGCTGCTGCTCGGACCGCTATACAAGGAACCCGACCAGCTCAGTCTCGGCATCACGCTCTTTGACCTGGCACGGCGGGGCTATTTCCGGATCGTTGAAAAAAAGGGCAAGAAGAAGTTTCTGAGTACCGAAACTCCCGAATATCATCTGGAAAAGACCGGCAAGAAACCGGCGGAAGATCTCACCGAATGGGAGGTTCAGCTGATCGATAAAGTCAACCTGCGCCTCGATGAGGGCGTGACCGCCATGGGCAAAATCCTGGAACTCTCCGACAAAAAGGGCTGGAAATGGTGGAAACAGTGGCGCAAGGTATTCAAAAAAGCGCTGCGGGAGAAAGGCTGGTTTGATCCGGTTGCCTACCGGGCCATGGCTTTTCACTTGTTGGCCCAGCTGCCGATACTGGCGGCCATGGTCGGCGTCATCTTCCTTGCAGGGCCGGCCGGTGTAATCGGACTGATTTTCACGGTGTTGATGATGATGCTCAGTACAACGCTTCCCAAAACCAGTGAAGAGGGCGCTCGCCTGGCTGCGGAGTGGCGGAATTACCGCAAGGCGCTAAAAAAGGGTCCGAACAACTCCTTTAACCGGGACGAAATGGGGCGTCACTTCGTCAATGCGATCGCCCTGGGCCTCACCCAAAAGCAGCTGGAAAAGCGGCTTTCGGACCTGCCGCCCAACAGCCCGATTTTTCTCTGGGTGATTCCGCTGACGATGGGATCGAGTCCGGCGGACATCGCTTCGGGCCTCAGCACCCTGGCTTCAAGCGGTACCAGCAGCTTCAGCGGGGTTTCGGGAGTTGGCGGGGCAAGCGCGGGATCGGCCGGGGGCGGATCCGGGGGCGGCGCCGGGTGATATCACCTCACAGCTCTGTTCCCTCCTTTGGGTCAGGTCGCTGCCGTTCTGTAAGCCCGGAGGCCACTTTCGTTTCGTTCCGCCGAACCGGTTTCCGTCTCGCGGCTATTCCTTGATCTGGCCGTTACCGGTAACCACATATTTATAGGTCGTGAGCTCTTCCAGCGCAACCGGTCCGCGCGCGTGCAGCCGGTCGGTACTGATCCCGATCTCCGCGCCCATTCCGAATTCCGCGCCATCGGTGAACCGGGTGGATGTGTTAATATAGACCGCAGCCGAATCCACCATACGGCCGAATCGCTGCTGCCGCTCTCTGTTTTCGGTGACAATCGCATCGGAATGTCCCGACCCGTAGTGGTTGATGTGGCCAATCGCCTCGTCGAGCCCGTCCACAACACGAACCGAGAGAATCAAATCCAGATACTCGGTGTGCCAGTCCTCTTCGGCAGCCGGTTTCATCGCAGGCACAAGAGCGCGAGCCTGTTCATCGCCGCGCAGCTCAACACCGCTCTTCTGCAGGATCTCCGCCATTTTGGGCAACCAGTCGGCGGCAATCGCCGCATCCACAAGCAGGGTCTCGGCGGCGTTGCAGACCCCCGGTCGCTGGCATTTGGCGTTTTCCGTTATGCTCCATGCCTTGATCGGGTCGGCTTCACCATCCACATACACATGACAGATACCCTCGTAATGCTTGAGAACCGGGACGGTCGCATTTTCAGCAACGGCTCGGATCAGTCCCTCTCCACCCCTGGGGATGATCACATCCACGAACTCGTCCATGGTAATAAGGGCCGTCACCGCTTCTCGGTCGCGTACGGGGACCAGCTGAACCGCGTTCGCCGGGAGTTTTGTGGCCGCGCCCCCCTCCTGAAGCGCGTGCGCGATGGCCTGGTTGCTGCGCAGCGCCTCCGAACCGCCCCGGAGGATGATGGCGTTGGACGCTTTCAGGCAGAGCGCCGCCGCGTCTCCGGTTACATTGGGACGTGATTCGTAAATCATGCCGATCACCCCGATAGGTACGGCCGTTTTTTCCAGGTGCAGGCCGTTGTCCTTGTCCCATGCCTTGAGTACGCGACCCACCGGGTCGGGAAGCTTTGCGATATCCCGAAAGCCCTGAATCATGGCAGCCATTCGCTGGTCATTCAGCACAAGCCGGTCCACCATCGCATCCGACAACCCGTTCTCTTTCGCTTCGGCAACATCGAGTGCATTCTGTTCCTGGATGTCACTTTTCCTCCGCTCAAGCGCATCGGCCATCGCATTCAGGGCGTCGTTTTTCTGTGCGGTATCCAGGGCCATCAACTCCCGCGACGCCTTGCGCGCATTCCGGCCCAGTTCCCTGATTTGATTTTTGATGGATTCACTCATGGTATATGGGGTTACAGTCCTTTGGTACGGTTACGTTCTTTGGTACGGCTATAAATATGTCAGCAGACAGATCACGATTCCGGTTGCTAAGGTCGCCAGCCCTGCCCAGCGAGCCATCTTTTGCGCCATTTCCAGGCCCAGCCAATCTACCGTTTCGGGTGTGGCAAAGGGAAAACGCATGATCAGAACACCCATGACAACGGTTATTCCTCCGACCCCAAACAAAATGACGGAATGGGAAACCGGGAAAATGAACGGTAACAATGTCACCGTCAGAAGCAAAACCACCAGCCCCAAAATGCCCAGAAAAAAGGGGCGGGCATAACGGACAAACCGCCGGTGAAACGCCAAAAATTGCTGCTCATATTCCGGAAGCACATGAAATGTTTTCTCTTCCGGAACTGTAAACCGGTTCAGGGACATCAGTGTAACGGATGTGACCCGCGGGTCGTGCCGGCCGGTCCAGATGCATTTTTGTTTGGTTTGATGTGCCACAGGATGCCGTTTTATGTGATGCCCCAAATGCCGCATTTGCTGAAAATGAGGCTGGGGAATCGTTGGGGTTCAAATCGTTATTTCATCAAAACCATATTGTCGCGATGGACGACCTCCTTGTAGTGGCGTTCGCCCAGCACAAAGGGGATGTCGGCGGAGCGGCGCTGTTTGATCCGCTCGATATCGTCACAGCTGTATGCCGTGAGTCCGCGCGCAATGGTTTTACCATCGGCGGTACGGATTTTGACAAGCGCCCCGGCGCGGAACTTGCCATCGGTGCCGACTACTCCCACCGGCAACAGGCTGTGCCCCTTGTCCATAATCGCTTTTCCCGCACCATCATCGACATAGATGCTGCCCTGGGTGCGGTGGAAAAACGCGATCCACTTCTTCCGTGCCCTCAATTTCTGCTGATGCGGTGAACCGGTAATCAGGGTCCCCACATCCTCGCCGTTCAGCACGCTCCGGAGTATCTGTTCCCGGTGCCCGTTCGCAATAACCACAGGCGTTCCGGCCCGGATGGCCCGGTCGGCCGACTGCAGTTTCGAGCCCATCCCGCCGGATGACCAGCCGCTTCCCTTGCCTTGCGCCATGGCCAGGGTTTCGTCGGTAATATCGTGCAGCAGCGGGATCCGTTCCACCAGCCGTCCTTTCTCGGAGCGAAACAGGCCGTCGGACGTTGTCAGCAGCACCAGCAGGTCGGCATCGATGAGGGTCGATACCATGGCTGCCAGCAGGTCATTGTCGCCGAAGCGGATCTCATCCACAGCCACCACGTCATTTTCATTCACTACGGGGATAATCCGGTTGCGGAGCATGGCCATGATGGTGTTGCGCGCGTTCAGATGGCGGATGCGGTCGTTCAGGTCGGCATGGGTAAGCAGCACCTGGCCCAGGCGGCAGTCGTAACGCGCCAGCTGCTCCGAGTAGAGGTTGAGCAGCACTCCCTGTCCGATTGCGGCGGCCATCTGCAGATCGGGCAGGTTTACGGGCCTTTGCGGCCAGCCCAGCGACTGCACGCCGGCGGCAATGGCGCCGGACGAGACGAATATCACCTCGTAGTTTTGCTGCTGAAGTTCGGCGATTTGCGCAACAAGCGCTGCGATCCGCTCGGGGTCGGGCCGCCCCCTGCCATCGACCAGCACGCGGCTGCCGACCTTTACTACCAACCTCCTTGTATTCTCAGGCAGCCCCGCACGGGACCCTTTCTTTTCAGTCACTTCCTTGTGTTTCGGTTCCATGCCGGAATATAACACAATCCCGCCGTCCATTCATGCCGGATAAATACCGAAATGGTTCGAAATCGGCTAAGCGCACTCATGCGACAGTTTCGCCGCTGAGACCTTTCTCCGCTTCCCGGCAGACTTCATAAAACTCCCGGGCCATCTCCAGCATCGCTCTGGCGTGTTCTTCGGTCGGTTCCTGCCGAATGGCATCCTCCAGTTTTCGGTGGATGTCGAGCCACCGGTCATCCACCTCGCCGGTCCGGACAAACAGGTTTTCAAACTCCCAGGTGGTCTGCGCCGGAGTAAACGGATCGACCAGTTTGGAGTAGAGCGGCACATGAGCCGCATTGGCCATCGCGTGGTAGGATTCCAGCACCGACACTTCGTAATCTTTGTGGATGAGATGTGCTTCGGCCTGTTGCAGCGATGCTTCGGCCTCACCGAACGACGGCTCCTTCTCTTCCACCGTTGCGCCGGCACACTCACCTTTCACGCCGGTCAGCAGCTCAAACGACTCATCCTCATGTCCCCAGTCCTTGTAAAACTCCGGGGCTTGCTCAAACGACGGAACATGCGTGAACTCCTCCAGTTCCGATTTCAGCCGTTCCTTTCCCAGCCGGCTCATGGCCTCATTGAACGATTCGCCGTTCTGGCGTTCGCCGTCGTACAGAATCAGGAGTTTTTCCACCACTTTGGGTGCATTTCGAGTAGGTATTTTTATGATGGATTCGGCCAGGGTCGTTTCGCTGCCCTGAAGCGCTCCGCCTACATACACCATTTCGGATGGCACCCGCCGCCCGTCTTTGGTGGTCGCCGCTCCCTGAAAGCCGATATTGGATGAGGTGTGCTGGGCGCATGCGTTGGGGCATCCGGAGATCTTGATCTTGAGATCACGCGCCATTTCTGCGTATTTGCCGAGGCCGTTCCGGAAGGATTGATCAAGCGCGGTGGCCAGGCCCTTGGCCGAGGTGATCCCCAGGCGGCAGGTATCGGCGCCCGGGCAGGCGGTGATATCGGTGATGGTCTCGGCGCCCACACGATCGAGCCCGGCATCCCGCAGGGCGACAAACAGCGAGGGCAAAGCCTGAAGCGGCACTCCTCGCAGCACCAGGTTCTGATGGATGGTGATACGGATATCGCCGCCGGAAAAGGTTTCGGCGATGTCGGCCACTTTTCTGGCGTCATCGGAAGGGAGATCGCCGTTGTGGACAAGCAGCTGGACCAGTGCGTGGCCGCCTGTATTTTGCGGCGTGACCGCCGTTCCCTTCCAAAGCAGATACTGCGGATCGTCTTCCACTCTCGCCCCGGCCTCCGGGACAGCGTCGGCTTCGGCCGCGGGAATACCGGGATTGTGCGCCTCTTTCAGATACGCATTCCAGGAGGAATCCACATCCAGCGCTTTCCGCTCCGCTTCAACCAGAGAGCGGAACTTGTCCATGCCGAGTTTTTTGATCAGAAACTTCATGCGAGCCTTCATCCGGCTTTTTCGTTCCCCGTAGCGATCAAAAATCCGGACTACCGCCGCTGAAAACGGGATCAGCTCCTCTTCGGGGAGGAAGTCGGTCCACAGATGGCCCAGCATGGGGCTGGAACCGAGTCCGCCGCCTACCCAGACCTGGAACCCGCGTTTCGGCCGGCCTCCGACTTCGAGGATTTGCGCACGAAATCCGAGGTCATGAATTCGCAGCCCGGCATCGTCTTTCACACCGCTGCTTTCGAAGGCGACCTTGAACTTGCGACCCATATTCTGGCAGATGGGGTTTCGCAGCATGAACTGAACAAACGCGTCCGCGTAGGGTGTCACATCAAACACATCGTCGGGAGAAGTGCCGGAAAACGGGCTGGCCGTCACATTGCGGATGGTGTTTCCGCACGCTTCCCTGGTGGTGATGCCGGCATCAGCCAGTTCGCGCATCATGTTGGGTACGGTTTCCAGCAGGATGTAGTAGAGCTGGACATCCTGCCGGGTCGTCAGATGCATGAACCCGCTGGCGTATTTATCGGCAGCGTAGGCCAGGCGGCGCAATTTGGCGGGAGTCAGTTCACCGTAGGGAATTTTGATCCGCTGCATCTGTACACCGGGCTGGCGCTGGGCGTAGGTTCCAAGCTGCAGCCGGATTTTCTGCATTTTAATATCACCGATCTGCCCTTTTCGAAAATCCTTGATCTGCTGCTCGTACTCATCGAGCTCTTCACGCACCACGGCCGGTAGATGTTGTACCAATTCCTCCGGCAGCGGGTCAAATCTGCTGTTGTTCGTCATAACCGATCCTTCGTTTTTAAATATGCACCGGGGGCGATGCTTCTACAGTCTTTTTATCAAGATAAGCCCGTAATAATATGTTTTTTTATCACATATGCAAGGCTGAAAAAAAAACAGGGCGATGCTCAGCGTTCCTCTTTGCCGGATTCCGGTGTTTCTTTTTCCGGTTTGGCGGGAGTGATAATATTGCCGAAAAGTCCGCCCATGATCGCTCCGTATCCGGTGGCGTGATACCAGATCGAGGTAATCGGACAGGAGCCGGTATTACAGCCAATAAAATACCAGTAGGCATAGCCGCCCAGGGCGCCCAGGAGCGCTCCACCGAGGATAAAATAAATTGATTTTGACATGATACGGGCCCATCTTTAAAAGTTCGGATACAGAAATCAAACACTAGCAGAAACGGGAAACGTTCACCTTTCAAGCGTATTATGGCTATCCACGAATTTGCCGGCAAAAAGGCGCCTTACCAGTTACTCGACAACATACCCAGGCTGGTGTCGGCCTACTACACCTATCAGCCCGATCCGGACAACCCGGTCCACAGAGTGCAATTCGGCACTTCCGGACACCGGGGCTCCTCCCTGAAGCACACATTCAATGAGCCGCATATTCTGGCCGTATCCCAGGCGCTGGCCGGCTACAGGAAGCAGGCCGGCATCAACGGACCGCTTTTCATCGGCATGGACACTCACGCGCTCTCCGAACCGGCACTGATGACCGCCATCGAGGTTCTGGCCGCCAACGGTGTCGAAATCAGATATCAGCAGGGGTTCGGCTATACGCCCACGCCGGTCATTTCACACTCCATTCTCGGTTTCAACCGGGCTCACAAAGATATTTCTGCCGACGGCGTGGTCATTACGCCGTCCCATAATCCACCATCCGACGGCGGCTTCAAATACAATCCTCCCACCGGCGGACCGGCCGGCACCGATATCACCAAATCCATCCAGGATGAGGCCAACCGGCTACTGGCAGACGGACTCGCCTCGGTCAAACGCATCCCCCTGGAACAGGCTCTGAAAAAAGACCATGTCAGAGCGGAAGACCTCATGATGCCGTATGTGAGGGATTTGAAGCAGGTGGTTGATATGGAGGCGATCCGTAGTTCCGGGCTGCGCATCGGTGTGGATCCGATGGGTGGATCGGGTGTGGAGTACTGGGAACCCATCGCCGGCGAATACGATATCCATCTGGAAGTGGTGAATCCGGACGTGGACCCCAGGTTCGCGTTCATGACGGTCGACAGGGACGGAAAGATCCGTATGGATTGCTCGTCTCCCTACGCCATGGCAAGCTTGATCGGACTCAAGGAGCGGTTTGATATCGCCTTCGGCAACGACCCTGATTTTGACCGTCACGGAATTGTGACGCGCAGCGCCGGGTTGATGAATCCCAACCATTACCTGGCCGCAGCCATCCACTATCTGTTCCAAAACCGCCCGAAATGGCGGAATGACGCGGCGATCGGTAAAACGCTGGTGTCAAGCAGCATGATTGACCGGGTCGCAAAGTCGCTCAACAGGCCGCTGGCCGAAGTGCCGGTCGGGTTCAAGTGGTTTGTCGACGGTTTGCTGGACGGATCGTACGGCTTTGGAGGCGAGGAGAGTGCCGGTGCATCCTTCCTGAGGTTTGACGGCACGGCATGGTCCACCGACAAGGACGGCATCATCCTGAACCTGCTGGCCGCGGAAATCACGGCCAAAACCGGCAAGGATCCGGCCGCCCACTACGGGGACCTCGAAAAGCAGTTTGGCCGCCCGGTTTACGAGCGCATTGACGCTCCGGCCTCACCGGAAGAGAAGTCGATCCTGGCAAACCTGTCACCGCAGCAGATCAAAGCCGAGAGTATGGCCGGCGAACCGATCCTCAGAAAACTCACCAGGGCGCCCGGGAATGATGCTGCAATCGGCGGACTCAAGGTGGAGACCGAAAACGGCTGGTTCGCGGCGCGGCCCTCCGGAACCGAGGATATCTACAAAATCTACGCCGAGAGTTTCAGGGACGAAAGTCACCTCAAGAAAATTCAGGAAGAAGCGGTGGCCATCGTCAAGGATGCGCTTTCGGGTTGAGTTTCGACGTGATGATACCCGAGCAGGCGAAGCGCGTTCATGACCACGACCAGCGTTGAACCTTCGTGCAACAGCACGGCTATGCCCATACCGGCGTAGCCGAACAGCACGAACGGTACCAGGAACGCGATCATCCCGAGGCTGATAAAGATATTCTGCCGGATAATCTGTCGGGTGCGACGGCTGAGGCCGACGACAACGGGAAGCTTGCCAAGATCATCCGCCATCAGTGCCACATCGGCCGTTTCCAGGGCGACATCCGAACCGGCCGCTCCCATGGCGATTCCAACCGTGGCATGGGCCATGGCGGGTGCGTCATTGACGCCGTCGCCGACCATCGCCACTTCGCCCTCCTGCTCCATCAGCTTACGCACCGCATCCACTTTCTGTTCGGGAAGCAGATCTCCCCAGGCCTCATCCACCCGTAATTGCGAGCCGATGGTGCCGGCCACCCGCTGATGATCCCCGGACAGCATCACCATCCGGCGGATCCCCATGGTGCGCAGGCTCTCAATTACCCCGGAAGCACCTGCTCTCGGCATATCCATCAGGCCGATTATACCGGTAAAATGCTCTCCCTCCCTGACCAGAACCGTAGTGCGGCCCTTGTTCTGAAGCTCCTCCACCCGGCTTGCGACATTGTCCGGCATTTTGGAGTTAAACAGCCCGGGCTGCCCGATTGCAATCTGTTTTCCATCGATGACGCCGGTGATTCCTTTTCCGGCAATCATTTTTACCTCAGACACTTCCGGGATATCGGGAGAATCCATCCACTCGGGCGCTCCCTTCACAATGGCCCTGGCCAGCGGGTGGTCGCTCCGCTGCTCGATAGCGACGGCCGCCTGCATCAGTCCGTTGACATCCTTGCCGTTAAGGGGGAGCACATCGGTAACACGCGGCCGGCCTTCGGTCAGGGTTCCCGTTTTGTCGAACGCCAGGGCGCGCAGGCCGCCGAGTTGTTCCAGCGGACGCCCCCCTTTCACCAGTACGCCGAGCCTGGCGGCACGGGCCACCCCGCTCAAAATGGCACTGGGCGTGGAGATGGCTAAAGCGCATGGACTTGCGGCTACAAGCACGGCCATGGCCCGGTAGAACGAATCGGCGAACGGTTCATCCAGCACAACCCATGCAAAATGCAGCAGCGCGACAAACAGAAGAATCACCGGCACAAAATAGCGTTCGAACTTTTCTGCAAAACGCTGGGTAGGTGACTTCTGCGTTTCCGCTTCATTGACCATGCGGATGACACGGGCCAGGGTGCTGTCTTCGGCGCGGCTGGTCACTTCTACCTCCATCACCGCGTCGCCGTTAATGGTACCGGCGAAAATCCGGTGCTCGGATGCCAGGCCGGACAGCTCCTTCCTCGTCTCTTTGGCGGATGCCACCGATTGCTTGTCGACCGGCACGCTTTCTCCGGTGATCGGAGCCTGATTGACACTGCTCTCTCCCTTTACGACAAACCCATCCGACGGAAACCGCTCTCCGGGCCGCACGATGATCACCTCGCCGGGCACAAGCTCTTCAACCGGCACGCTCACTTCCCTGTCGCCACGCCGGACGACGGCCTCGGTGGGCGCCAGTTCCGACAGAGCGCGGATCGCCTTGCGCGCCCGGCCCATCGCGTAATCTTCAAGGGCATGGCCCAGGCTGAACAGGAACAGCAGCAGGGCGCCTTCGGCCCAGGCACCCAGGACAGCCGCACCGGTGGCGGCAATCAACATCAGAAAATCGATGTCGAACTGCTTGCGCCGCAGGCTGTGAATCATGTGAAAAAATGCGAAATATCCGCCGAAAAAGTATGACAACAGATAGACAGCAATGGGCCTTGCGGCACCATCGGCCGAAAGCATCTCGCTGGTCCAGGCGCCGGCAAGCAAGCCGCCGCACAGCAGCGCAAACAATAACTCCCGGTGCTCAACTACTTTCTTCCACATGATTTCTTCCAACGATTTCAGGTTCGCAGAACCCGGGCCAGCTCTAACCGGGACGGCGACATCCCGTCCCGAATTGCAGCGGGGCGATATGTCTGACACATGGCCATCCGCAAATTTAAAAGATAGCGGATTGGCGCCGCAAATTTACGCTCTGCAATAATTTAAAAGCAGTCTACATCCATGATATCCTTTTCCCGGTATAACGCACATGCACGATCAGTTCACGACTTCAATTCACTATCAGGTATCCGGGGTGTCATGGCCCCTCATGAATGGCCCGGCCGAGTATCCGCCAATGCAGCCCGGTATTCCGGCAAGTCAGGGTATGGATGACCCATTTCATCCCGCTGTGCAAATTCCTATATTCACACCATGTCAATTCCGGTGATCATACCAGGTCATTGATTTGATAAATCCCGCACCATTACATATTTTTACATAGATTAATAAAGGCTACTACCCCATTTACAGCGCGATACTATTCCACCGTGCCCATGCAAAAAAGTCTGATCCTGATTGTTGATGACTACAGCAAGAATCTGCAGCTGATGGAGACTATACTTCAAAGAAAAGGCTACGATACGGTATTGGCTTCCAATGGCAGAGAAGCCATTGACATTCTAAGAAACACAAAACCCGACCTGGTGCTTCTGGATATAATGATGCCTGAGATGGACGGCTATGAAACGTGCAGAGTCATTAAGTCGGATGAGCGGGTCGCCTCGATTCCGGTAATTTTTCTGACCGGTAAAAATGATACGGAAGATGTTGTCAAGGGGCTGAAAATCGGAGCCAGCGACTATATTACCAAACCGTTCAATACAACCGAGCTTTTGCTTCGGGTGGACACGCAGGTCAGGTTGAAAAAGTCGCAGGACGAGCTTATCGAAAAGAACCAGGAGCTCCAACAGCTTAACACCAGCAAGGACAAATTTTTCTCGATCATTTCGCACGATCTGAAAAGTCCGTTTCAGGGTCTGATCGGCCTTACCGAGCTGCTCTATGAGGATATCGAACAGATGGGGAAAGAGGATATTCACGAATTCGCGAAGATGATCAATGAATCGTCCCGCAATCTGCTGAATCTGTTGGAAAACCTGCTGGAATGGTCGGTATTGGAGCGGAACAAGGAAGTGTTTGAAGCTGAGACCACCGACCTAAATCCGGTGCTCGAAAGGAATGTCCGCCTGTTCGAAGCAAGTTGCAGCAAAAAGAAGATCACCCTGAAGAACAACGCCTCCGGGCCGGTCACGGCCTGGTGCGACAAGAACATGGTGGACACGGTGATTCGCAACCTGGTATCCAACGCCATCAAGTACACCCCGGAAGGCGGAACCATCACCCTGGAAAGCGAAGCGGATAAAGAAACCGCAACGGTACGTGTTCGCGACAGCGGAATCGGCATGGATGAACAGACCCGCAATAACCTCTTTCGCATCGATGAGATGAAATCGCGGCCGGGCACCAACCAGGAAAAGGGGACCGGCCTCGGCCTTCTCATTTGCAAAGAGCTGATGGAGAAGAACGACGGAGAGATTTCTGTGGAAAGCGCCCCCGGCAAAGGATCGGTGTTCACAATCCGGCTTCCGGTCAGCGAAAACAAACAACACCAACTAGCAGCGAGCGAAGAATCGAATGACAAAATCTGAAATTTTATCCGGTTTGCATCAGGCAAACGCCGAATGGTCGAAAAACAAAACGGCCGAAGACCCCGTTTTTTTCAAGCGCCATCTGGCCGGCCAGCAGCCCGAATACCTCTGGATCGGATGCGCCGACAGCCGGGTTCCTGTCAGGGAAATGACACAATCCGGCCCCGGGGAAGTATTTGCGCATCTCAATATTGCCAATCTGGTGCATAACCATGACATGAGCTTCCTTTCCGTGCTGCAGTATGCCGTTGATGTACTCAAGGTGAAAAAAATTGTTGTGTGCGGCCACCATTCCTGCGGCGGTGTGAAGGCCTCCATGGAGCAGGCCGATTATGGTCTGGTCGGTCACTGGATACGGCCGGTCAAACAGGTCTATGAAGATCACAGGGAGGAGATTGATGCGCTGCCCGAGGAGGAGCGGGCCGACCGGCTCTCCGAATGGAATGCCCGGGAACAGGCGGCCAATGTTGCGCGCACTTCCATTGTTCAAAACGCCTGGAAACGGAATCAGGAGCTGTCGGTTCATGGAGTCGTCTACCGCATGAAAGACGGGAAGCTACTGGATCTGGACTGCCACATCCGAAAACCCGAGGATCTGCCCGCCATTTACCACATCCGGTGATTCATTTTTTCACTTGCATGAGTCGCAGGATTTCGATATCTCTAAAGCATTTATTTTAGGGGATGGTCTCCCCCTGATTCTTCTAAATTCCCTTTAGAGTAACGATATGAGTGAAAACAGTCAGCCGGGCATGCTCGGCAGGTTTCTGGACATCATTGAGCGGGCCGGCAACAAGCTTCCCGATCCCGCTATTCTCTTTTTTCTGTTGATGGTTTTTGTGTGGATACTGTCCGCGCTGCTCTCCCCTTTTGATTTTGGCGAGGTCGATCCGCGGACAGGCGAGACGCTTCACATCGTCAACCTGCTCACTGCCACTCAGCTGGCCTCCTTCCTGGCGAACATGACCGAGACATTCATCACGTTCGCGCCCCTGGGAATTGTGCTGCTGGCCATGCTGGGCGTGGGCGCGGCAGAACACTCCGGGTATATCAACGCCGGACTCAAGTACATCCTTGGTGTAACCCCTCAATCGCTGCTCACCCCGATGCTGATCATGGTGGCCATTGTGAGTCATACTGCGGCCGATGCCGGGTATGTACTGGTTATCCCGCTGGGCGGTGTGATTTTCTACGCCGCAGGCAGGCATCCGCTGGCGGGGATCGCGGCGGCATTCGCCGGTGTTTCCGGCGGTTTCAGCGCCAACTTCGTTCCTTCGGGCATCGACCCGCTTCTTCAGGGGTTCACCCAGTCGGCCGCTCAGATCATACAGCCCGACATGCTCATCAACCCGCTGAACAACTACTTCTTCACCGCTATCTCCAGTATTCTGATTATCAGTGTGGGATGGTGGATTACCGATCGCATTGTTGAGCCCCGGCTGGCCAAAACCAAAGTGGATGCCGACGAGGACGACCTACCGCAAATGGAGCGGCTCAACAAACAGGAGATCCGCGCTTTCTGGATTGCCACCATGGTGATGCTCGGCGGAATTATCGCTCTGATTCTCTGGACCATTCCCGGTGACTCCGCGATGCGGTCGCCCGATGGTGAAGTAACCGCGTTCGACGCCCCGATCATGCAATCGATCGTGCCGCTCATTTTCCTGCTGTTCGTGATTCCGGGCGTCCTGTACGGCTACCTTTCCGGAACATTCAAAAATTCCAAGGACATGATCGGCAGCATGAGCAAAGCGATGAGCAGCATGGCCTATTACATTGTGATGGCCTTTTTCTGCGCTCTGTTTATCGATGCCTTCGGCAACTCCAACATCGGCGTACTGCTTGCACTGAAAGGCGCGGGCTTCCTGGAGAGCCTGGCCATGCCCGGAGCGCTGACGATTGTCGGTATAATCCTGCTTACGGCCGTAGTGAACCTTCTCGTGGGTTCGGCTTCCGCGAAATGGGCGCTTATCAGTCCGATTTTCGTACCCATGCTGATGGGAATCGGCATCTCCCCCGACCTGACCCAGGCCGCCTACCGGGTCGGTGATTCGGTGTCCAACATCATCACCCCGCTGCTACCCTACTTCCCGCTGGTCGTGGTCTTCTGCCAGAGATACGTTAAAAATACAGGAATTGGAACGCTGGTCTCCATGATGCTGCCGTACTTCTTCATCTTCCTGATTGTCTGGACCATTTTCCTGCTGCTGTACTGGACGATTGGAATTCCGCTCGGCCTGCAGGCATCCTACACGTTCCCGTAAATCATTGGCGCTGAATATACCCCTGCTGCGGCATTCTCGACATACTGATTGCAGCAGGGAAATGGTGCCACCGATACTGGTATCAAAAGACGGGCGCAACCCGACCTGACGGTATCCCGTGAGACTCCAGTCCAGTTTTTTTGAATCTTTTTTTACAGAGATTAAGATTTTCAGAGTTACCTTATTGCTAAAGCTGAGCAGTTTCATTAGACTAACAACAATACCACCTTCATAACAATTATTTAACGATGGACATGAACAAGGCAGTGCTATTTGTCATGCTTGCCCTGATGGGGGCAGCCGTTGCATCGTGCGGCAACAGTGAGGAACTGGAACGACTGCAGCGGGTCAACGCCGACTTGCGCAGCCAGAACCGCGAATTACAGCAACGTATCAACGTCATCAACCAGGAAATGGAAGAACATAAAGCTGCCGAAGAACGCATGGCGTTCCTTGCCGATCAGATGAAAGATGTCAAGGCACGCATACACACCAACCACGGAGAGATAGAACTGGAGTTTCTGTCCAATCTTGCCCCGATTCATGTGTTCAACTTTGTGACCCGGGCGGAGAGCGGATTCTACAACGGAACCAAGTTCCATCGCGTCATCCCCGGTTTCATGATTCAGGGAGGGGATCCCAACACGCGTGGTGATGATCGTAGAACCTATGGCAGCGGCGGGCCGCTGATCTCCATCCCCCATGAATTCAACCGCATCACGCATGAGCCCGGTGTGTTGTCCATGGCACGGGTGTCAGACGTATCGGCAGGAGCCGGCTCCCAGTTCTTCATCATGCACGGCAACAATCCGTCGCTTGACAATCAGTATACGGCGTTTGGAAGGGTCACACGGGGAATGGATGTGGTGAACAGTATTGCTCAAACCGATATCAGCCGGGAGTACAGAGACCAGCCGGTTGAAGATGTGATCATCGAACGTATCGAAGTGTACCGCTGATGTAATATTCAATATCCGATTTTTATGGGGAGGGGGACAATGAAACAACGGGTATATCGATGCATCCTGATTCCCGGAATGCTTTTATCAATATTCATGATTACCGGATGTACAAACCGCGGACCCGAGCTGCCCCATTGTTTTGACCTTCAGGGGCACCGGGGTGCCATGGGACTGAAGCCCGAGAACACCATTGCCTCTTTTTTGAAAGCCGCCGAACTCGGTGTTAATACCATTGAATTCGATCTTGCCGTCACACGCGAACACAAACTGGTGGTTTCGCATGAGCCCTGGTTCCGATCCGACATATGCCTGCGGCCCGACGGCTCCCCCATCCCCCGGCAACAGGAGCGGTCGTTCCGGCTCTATGAGCTTTCCTATGTGGAAATCGCCGAATATGACTGCGGCTCCATTCAGCACCCCGCCCATCCCGAACAGAAAACCAAACCGGCGGCAAAACCGTTGATGATCGACGCCATTGAAGCCGTGGATCGTCACACCCGAAAACTTGGCCGGGAACCGGTACGGTTCAACATCGAAATAAAATCCGATCCGGCCTGGGATAACACCCTGACTCCGCCACCGGAGGTCTTTGCCCGACTGCTCCACGAAGAACTGCTGAAACTGAAGAATCAACTTGATAAAAACATCTTCCGGCGTGTCAATGTGCAGTCTTTTGATCCAAGGGCACTAAAAGCGTTCCGATCCATCGCCCCTAATGTACCGGTCGCCATTCTGACCTATCAGGAGGGAACCGTGGATGACCATATAGAGTACTTCGGTTTTCTTCCCGAAATATACTCACCCAATTTTGGGCTGCTGACCGAAGCACACGTAGAGAGAACCCGGGAGCTGGGGATGCGGGTCGTGCCATGGACAGTAAATCGCAAAGAGGACATGACGCAGATGATCCGGCTTGGTGTCGACGGCCTGATCACCGATTATCCTGGCAGGTTCAACGAACTCTACGGCCGCAGGGTCCGGTGCGACAACAAGCGTTACAAGTCTCCGCAGCAAGGAACCTGAACACCGGTCTACGTCAGGAATACTACGCCGCTTTTCGGGCGTCTATAAACGACTTCACGGCAAGACCGATGTAGCCGATGCAGAGCAGTGCCATGAGCGAGCGAACCAGTACTGCCATCGCGGGGGCCTCAGTACTGCCGGTCAACAGTCCGCCAAGCTGCAACAATCCGGTAAAGGAACCGAAAAGACCGATCAGGGCGAGCAGAACTGCGACATGCATAACATGCTTACGGATCGACTCTTTTTCCGCGAGCCTTCCGAGAAGAATGAATACGACACCAAAAAAGGCCGGGATCAAAGCGGTGATACTGGCCGCGCCGGAAGCCACATATCCGATGATACCAATCAGGGTGAGGATAATACCAAATAGCCGGGTAGTCTTTGCCATAACAAAACGGTTTTAGGAGTAAAAAAAATGTGAGAGATAACGGGATTTCCGACCGATTGCAGATGTCCTCTACTCAGGCACAATTTGTCCGGTCGGCGTAATTCGTTCTCCCTCCCTGGGCGGCCGGGTCGGAAAGTCGCTGATCGGGACATTCGGATCACGGTCGTGCGGCACATAATGGCTGTGATTGCCATGCGGAACTTCCCGATAGGGCCTGGAGTCAAATACGCCAAGAGAATCCGCAACGACGAAGATCGTCAGCATTACCGCCAACGCTATAAACAGGATACGTATGATCTTTCGTTTCCCCATAAACTGTCTGTTTTAATGGTGCACCGGGAAAACACAAAATAGGCACACTGCGCCACTTTTCCCACAGCGGCTGCCGTTTCGCTCCACCAGAAAATCCCGATGACGCCTCCCATCGCTACCGCATTGGAACTATTGCCGCCTAATTAATCCGGCTCTCATATACTGAACGGTACCGGATGATGTAAGAGGAGTTTGTAGCACGATGATTTCAGAGTTAGTTGCCGGTGATGTCGGAGTTTGCTGCCGGGCGGTGCGGTGAGTCCGCCGGGTAGACGAAAATCCACATACCATTCCATTATGGAGGTGCAAATCATTACGGATACGCTTTTTGGAAAATATTAATCACTTGATTGGAACGATTTTCACCGGATTATGAATTTCAATGGATTGTTTACAGCGGGCAGTGGTCTGTAGTACAGAGTTGCCTCTGACCGGTGACAAAACCCGTTGCACCCCCGGCTTACGGCACTGAACCGCAGAACGGCGTTGCCCCGGACGGATCATTTAATTCATGGCAGCATGGATGACCACGATGAAAAACTCTCATAATATCTTTAGCGGTATTGCCGCAATGTGTGCCCCATTAAAAAGCAGTTTTAGTGCCACTGCTCAGAGTCCCGGGCCGGTAGTCGGGTTGGCCGTTACTCTCCGGCAGATTTCGATGCCATCAGATGCCGGCAGGCGTAGTGCCGTGCGATTTGTGATCGCTGCTTTGCTGTTGTTAGCTTTGACAGGCCTGACGGCTACCGCTGAGGCCCGGGCCAATACGGCCGAAAGCGCATTTTCCGTTGCCGCAGTCGACACCTCCTCAGAGGAGGGGCGCGGCATCATCTACGGAACCATCCGCGATGCTAACGACGGTATGACCCTGCCGTTTGCCAACGTGCTGGTGGAAGGCACCAATTTCGGAACCAGCGCCAACGAAGACGGAGAGTACGAACTTCGCAATATCCCGCCGGGGAGATACAATCTTCGGTTCAGCTATGTCGGTTACCAGAGCCAGACGGTATACGAGGTCCATATCCGCCGCAACCGTGATATCCGTGTGGATGTAGGCCTTGAACCGGATGCCGCGCAACTGGGCGAAATCGTCATCCGCCCGTCCCCCTTCAACCGAACCGACGAAAGTCCCATCTCCGTGCGAACGGTGAGTACCTCGGAGATTGAGCGGGCGCCCGGCGGCAACCGTGACATCTCCCGTGTCGTACAATCCCTGCCCGGTGTGGCTTCCGGTGTGGAAGGATTCCGCAACGACCTGCTGGTTCGCGGCGGCGCCCCCGGTGAAAACACCTTTTATCTGGACGGCATCGAAGTTCCGACGATCAACCACTTCAGTACACAGGGAGCATCCGGCGGACCCGTCGGACTCATCAACGTCGACTTTATCCGTGAAGTCGATTTCTATACCGGCGCCTTCCCCGCCAGCCGCGGCAATGCGCTCAGCTCGGTAATGGAGCTGCGGCAACGCAGTGCCGGCGACAATTTCGGCTTTACCGCCACCGTCGGCGCCAGTGACCTGGGACTCACCGCCGAAGGACCCCTGGGAGAAAGATCCGACTTCATCCTCTCGGTCAGACGCTCCTACCTCCAGTTTCTTTTTGAAGTACTCGAACTGCCGTTTCTACCCATATACAACGATATACAGTTTCGATACAGGTACCGACCATCCGTCAACCATGAGTTCACACTCATTGGGCTTGGCGCAATTGATGATTTTTCACTCAATACCAGTGCCAACGACACCGAGCGCCAACGCTACATTCTCGGCTATCTCCCTGTGAACGAACAGTGGAATTATACCGGAGGACTACGATACCGAAATTTCGGTGACAATCGCACCACCACCGTAGTCGTCAGCCGCAACAAGCTGAACAACCGTGCTTTCAAATACGAGGACAACGACGACAGTTCTCCGGAGAATTTGTTGCTGGATTACTCCTCCACAGAAACCGAAAACAAGGTACGTGTTGAAAATGAGTACCGTCTGTCCGGTTATCGCGTCTCATTCGGAGCGAACTACGAACACGCCCTGTTCACCAACGACACCTTTGACCGCGTATCGATTCCCGGCGAAGAGGCCGTGCGCATCATCGATTTTGAATCCGAGCTCAGGCTGAACCAGTGGGGATTTTTTGGGCAGGCCAGTTCCCGCTATTTCAACGGTCGTCTGGCCCTGTCGGCCGGTTTCCGGATGGATGCAGCCGATTACTCCAGCGCCACAAACAACCCGCTGGATCAGTTTTCTCCCCGTGCCTCCCTCTCATGGTTTCTCAGGAGCAACCTCAGTTTTAACGCCAATACCGGCATATACTATCAGCTTCCTCCCTATACGGTACTCGGTTACCGCGACGGTGACGGCACACTGGCCAACCGTGATAACGGAATCGGCTATATCCGAGCCAATCACTATGTAGCAGGCTTCGAATATCTGCCTCGCGAGAGTCTCATCTTCACTGTTGAAGGCTTTCTGAAGCAGTACCGCGACTACCCCTTCCTCACCCGAAATCAGGTATCGCTTGCCAACCTGGGCAGCGACTTCGGCGTGATCGGCAACGAACCCGCGATTCCGACCTCCCGTGGACGCTCGTATGGCATTGAGCTATTGGCCCAGCAAATACTCTACCGCGATTTCTACGGAATTCTCTCCTACACCCTGTTCTGGAGTGAATTTGAGGACGCTTCGGGGCGGTATGTCCCCTCGGCCTGGGATAACCGTCATCTTCTCACCGTCACTGCAGGCAAGCAGTTTTCCCGTGGATGGGATGTCGGCTTCCGGTGGCAGCTGCTCGGCGGCGCCCCTTTCACCCCCTACGATGTCGAACGCTCATCCCGTCAGGATGTCTGGGATGCCAACAGCCAGGGTTTGCCGGATTTTACCCGACTCAATGAAGAGCGACTGGGCACATACCATCAGCTTGACATACGGGTTGACAAACGCTTCTATTTCGACCGCTTCAATCTCACTGCCTATCTGGATATCCAGAATGTGTACGCGTTCGAAGTCGAAGGCCGTCCGTTCCTGAATGTAAGGCGGGATGAATTCGGCCGCCCGATTCCGGCGGGCACGGACCACAACCCGGAATTCCGGCCCGGACGCGACTATTACCAGACCTATCCGCTGGAAAACACCTCCGGAACCGTACTGCCCACCCTCGGAATTATTTTCGAGTGGTAAGCGGATAGCTCCACGATCCTAGACGGGCACAGGTCCGCATCTTTTGATTTAAGCTTTATTTTTCGGCGAGTACCGGGTACCGGAAAAAAAGCACAGGTCCGCATCTTTTGATTTCAGCTCTGCAAGATATCCATGCAGGTTGCCTCATGACAGAACAGGCGCGGGAAAAAAGCTCTTTTTCTGGCTTCCTCAGTTCAGAATCGTATTTTAGGGCGGATGAATTTCTCACCATTACAGAATAAAATGACCTTCACCCGAACCTACGATATTCCCTATTTCAATGTGGGAGCCGACCGCAAGCTCCGAATCACCTCTTTGATGCAATACCTCGAGGATATGGCCATCCGGCACAGTGAGGAATGCGGAATAGGTCTCGACTTTTATGAAGAGAACAAGGTGGCATGGGTGCTGGCCAAGTGGGATATCGAGGTGCTTGAATATCCGGTATTCAACCAGAAGATCACCATCACCACCGAGCCCAGTTCGTTTCGCAGTTATTTTGGATTTCGTCGTTATGAGGTGCGTGATGCCGATGGCGAATTGCTGGCCAGGGCCGCCACCCTGTGGATTTATGTCGACATGCGACGCAAGCGACCCATCCCGGTTACGGAGGAGATCATAAAGGCATTCGGAGTATCGCCAGACAGCAAGCGGCCCATTCCTTTGAAAGCGCCTGAACCGCCCGAAACCGCCCGCTATGAGACCCACTACCCGATCCGTCTGGGTGATATCGATACCAACCGCCATGTCAACAACATTCGGTATGTCGAATGGGCGCTGGAGACACTTCCACCGGACTTCAGCGAGGGAAAGCGTGTTACGCGCGTGATGGTCGACTACCGAAAGGAGCTGGTTTACGGCGAGGAGGTACTTGCCGTGGCGGATGTCGTTTCAGGAGAAGATGGAGCCACACGTTCCCGCCATCGCGTGGGCAACGGAGACAAGGATGCCTGTTTGGCTACCTTTGAGTGGAGTTAGTCACTCCGGTGCATCCGTCGCGATGACGGTATTTGTGCAGTATCCGCATGAATATATCAGCGCAATGGTGAGGGGGTCCAGGCGATACCGCCGGTAACGCCCATTCCGCTGCTATGCCTGCTGAAGCTATTTCCGTAGGTGAGGTCCACTTCAAGCAAACCAGGGATAACTTCAATGCGCAGGCCGCCCTGAAAATCCGGGGTGTCGCCGTTGGCGCCGAACACTTCACCCAGTAGCCAAAAGGGACCGTGCAGATTGAGATCGGCTCGGCCGCCCCATATAAACAGATGGTCTTCATGGCTATGGGTGTGGTCACCGTGGGCTACATCGTACCGGGCCAGTGCGTACCCGAGATTTGCATGCAGCATCAGACGTTCATCCAGAACGGGAAGTGTGGCCGGAACAAATGCATAGAACTCCTCAAAAAGAGCCATCAACGCACCGGTCACCAGCGCGAAACCGGGTGTATTCGGACCCGGAGCGCGGAACATATACTTGAGTTCTCCCACGAAGTAGGTTTCATCGTCCGAAAAAACAGCACCGGCACCTACTTCCAGGTTTCTAACCGGACTGAATGCCGGCAGGATCCAGGATTCTTCGCTGCCCAGCCAGGCCTCCAGCTGAAAAGCCCGGAAATCGGTGATATCCGCATCATCAACTACCATTTGTTGTCCGTTGGCCGACTGAAACAGTCCGCCGGAAAGGATGAGAAACAGCACCAGCAGAATCAGGTAGCTGATAAGGGAGACGATAAACTGGAGATAATTCCCGGAGTTGCTGTAAGAGATTTTTTTGCACATGACATACCTCTGCTAAAAGCATTTTAAAAGATACTGATTCAACGATTTACGGTGCCTCCTGGTTCCATGGCGGATCGCCTGCAAGGTCGGTTCCACACGATATTACTGGTGGAAGCGGGCAGCAGAGAGTCCTACGTCATGGCGCACGGAGGCGAAGACTTTGGGTCGTTCGGTTTACACGCCAATCAGGGTGCCAACCAGAAAGAAGTAGAGCGCCAGGCCTGTAAAGTCTTTAATGGTGGTGATGAACGGATCGGCTCCTGGCGCGTGATCCCAGCCCATCTTGAGAAGCAGCCACGGCAGGAAAAAACCAAGAAACGTTGCCAGCGGAATAACAATGGCCAGTGAAAGTCCGACTGCAACGCCGATCTGCGGTACCTCGTTGGGTGCGCCTTGCCAGAGCCAGGCGACAAAACCACCGAGGATGCCCAGAAGCACTCCCATGATCATGCCGATCGAAACTTCTCTTCGGATGTGTTTCCACATCCCGTTGATGTTCACCTGTCCCAGAGCCAGCCCCCGGGCGAAGATTGTCGTCGACTGGGTCCCCACGTTTTCTCCCATATCCATGATAACCGGGATGAAAATTGCGGCGACTAGTACGGCGCCAAGGACTTCCTCAAAATATTCGATGACACCGCCGACCAGGAATCCTCCGGTAAGAGTGACCATAAGAAAAGCCATTCTGAGCTTGATGGGGTAGGTCAGTGATCCTTCGAACATGCGCCGGCTGAACTGCATATCCCACATAAATGGTCTCCCGATCTGTGGCTGTCTTTCTGGCTGTTTCCAGCGCATCGGCGACGGTAAACTCTGCCTTCAGCTCCAGCAAGTCGGTTGTCATGATCGATCCTGCCTTACCTTCGGGATACTCTTCAAGTTTTCGGATATCCGCCTGTTCGCTTGCAGGCAGGCTTTTGAGAATGGCCTCGGCGGTATTCTCGTCGAGAAGATGAAGCGAGTCGACACGATCGTCGTGCGACATATTGGAAAAAACGGCGGCGGTTGTTTCGGTATCCATAAATCCGAGCAGTTTGCCCCGGTAGTCGGCATCCATATGGCCAATCATGTCGGCCGCCAGGTGATGCTCCAGTTTTGTAACGATATTTGCGCCAATGTGCGGTTCGCAGAACCGGACCAGTTGTTCGGCGGCCATCGCCGGATGATGGTTCCGGATCAGCGAAATGGTACGGTCGTCCGATACTCCATGGATCAGACGTTCCTCCAGTTCCAGAATAAGTTTTTGCTCTTTGGTCATGGTTTCACCTCAGAATTCAGGGCGCCTGGGGAAGGCGTTGCAGCGCCCAGGTGAAACCGGGATATCACATCAGGTGAAGCGTCTCTGCACGTGTGATACCGTTTCAACAAGGCACGACAAGCGCCCGCTCAGGCGCGAGTTTGAATAGCTACATAAATGACTGATGTCGTCCATGTCGGTATTGTTTAGTTGTTGATTGGCAAACAAAAATGAATCTGTTCGCGGCTTAACGACGTTCCGGGCATTTTATTTTGGTATTACCCGGCTGATTCTGTCGCCCGCTGACCAATGTCTATTGTGATGACAACCGGCCGCCGGCAGGATGACTGCCTGATCAAATATCGGGCAAGTCCCTGAAAAGCAGGCCAAAGGTAGGCTTTTACGCGCAAGCATGTCAATTTTTTTTCTTAAAAAAAGTAATTTCCTATCAGGATGACCGCGGCCAGGCACCACACATAGTAGGAGAAAAAACGAAACTTCGCCTGATAAAGCAGGTGTACGACCAGGTAAAGCGCCGCGATGCCCACCAGTGCGGAAACGACAAAACCGATGGCCAGTGCCGGAAAGCCGATAGCCAGGGTGCCGCTGTAGCGGAACACCTCGATCGACTGGAGCAGTGTTGCACCCAGAATTGTCGGAAACGCGATAAAAAAGCTGTATTCAGCTGCCCACCGGCGTTTAAGTCCTGCAAAAAGGGCAAAAGCGATCGTAAGGCCGCTGCGGCTCAGACCGGGCATCAGCGCCAGCCCCTGGCCGATTCCGATGGCTATGGCGACTCCAATCCCGATTTGACGCAAGCCAATTTTTCGATCGGGCAGGATGTCGGTCCACCAAAGCAGCAATCCCGTGATCACAAGCGTCACGCTCATAAGAGTAGGGTGAGCGAAAACATTCTCAAACTGAGATTTCAATGGCAGTCCGATAATGGCTGTAACGGCCACGGAAAACAGGCCCAGCAGTGTCAGTTTGATGAAAAGCCGGTCCTTTGGCGAGGTGTCACGTCTGGCCGCCGCCAGAAATCCTCTGGAGGCATCCCGCAAAAAACGACTCAGACTTTTACGAAAAACGACTGCAATGGATACCAGTGTACCGACATGCACAACCAGATCAAACAGAATCATCTCGGCAGAATTCGGCGCCGGAATTTCCTGGCCCATCCAGATAAAGAAATGCTGTGCAAGCGCCAGATGGCTTGTAGAACTCACCGGAAAAAACATGAATATTCCCTGGATGATCCCAAGGATGATGACTACCCAAATTGCCATAAGTTATCTGTTGGTGATGATGCCGATACTGGAGGTATGAAAACGGATCCCGTTCCGGGTGTCGTGCGGCCGGTGGCCGTCGTCTTCCCGTGTCGATGGGATGGGCCGGAATCTGCAGCCGTGACCCCGGCTGGCAGAAGTCTTGAAAATACAGGATTTAAAGGAATCGCGCGACTGCCTGCCTCATCCCGATACCGTTTTGGTTTTCTAATAAAAATAGACGATTCCGATGATTCCAACCGTCCAGCAGTAAAACGCGAAATAGTGAAATTTCTCTCGTTTGAGCAGTATGATGAGGTACTTCAGAGCGATATACCCGGAGACGAAGGAGGTCAGGAATCCGGCGAATAGGCTAATTACCGCTGCGGTTTCGATGCCGGTTTCGGCAACTTCCATCATTTCGAGCAACATGGCCCCGGCCAGTACCGGCAAAACCATCAGAAAAGAGAAGTTGGCGGCGTTTTCCCGGCTCATCCCGCTGAAAAGGCTGACCGATATGGTGGATCCGGAGCGGCTGATGCCGGGAATGATGGCGAAAGCCTGAGCCACCCCGACCAGAAGTCCTCGTCCCGTGTCGACATCCCCGGCCGGTTTGCCCATAAATTTTGTGGCGTACAGAAGACTGCCGGTAATCAGCAGCATGCATGAGACAAAAAACGGATTCAGGAAAAGCGCCTCAATGGCATCCTTCATGGTAAAACCGACGATTCCTGCAGGAATCATACTCAGCAAAATGATGTAGCTGAGGCGGGTGTTGCTGTCGGTAACAAACCGTTTGCTTTTGATGCCGGCGGGAGAAAAGCTCTTGAACAGATCGGTGAGTATTTCCAGAATTCTTTTCCGGAAATAGACGGCGATACTGCAGAAGGAGCCGAAATGCACCACAATTTCGAAGGTAATTCCCGGCTCCAGGTCACGGCCGAGCAGTGCGCGGCCCAGTGCCAGATGGCCGGAGCTGCTCACCGGCAAAAATTCCGTAATCCCCTGAAGCAGTCCCAGCAAAATCGCATGTAGCAGATCCATCCCGATAAATATTTTCAGTTTTTGTTATGACACATGATCGGGCCTGAGGAACAACGGGTGAAGCCAGGACCGCTCCGTCCGATCATCATCCGGATACTGCAAAATGGCCACCTGACCCGGAAACTGGCTCAAGATATTGATTCGGAGTGGAATAAAGAAATTATGCCTTGTTAATGAACCCGGGCGGAGGACCAGACTCTGCCCCCCGGCCGCCGCACAACATGTACCTGGCAGAGATACACGAAACCGGAAAAACCATGCCGGGATAATATCCCGCCATCCAATGCCGAAAAGCATTTACCGGCGGCAATATCCTCCGAAACATCAAATATCTGACCGGCCGCTATTTTTCTGAGTCTTTGGATTTTCCACCGGACTTTCCTCCGCTTTTTCTTCCACCTGACCTGGAGCTTCCGGATTTTCCGCTTCCGGATTTTCCGCCGCCGGATTGCCCCTTACCCGAAGAACTGCCGGAACTGTCTTCCAGTCCGGGATCGTCCAAATCCACATCCCCGGGATCGACGCTTGCAGTTGCTTTTCGACCAGAGCTGTCCTGAATAGTGGGTTTGAACGCTTCCAGGAAGTTCATGGGGATAGGCAGGAAGGTATGAGTTGAGCTCTCATCACCGATTTCCGACATGGTTTGCAGGAAGCGCAACTGCAGGGCCACCGGTGTTCCTTCAATCATTTTTCCGGCTTCCACGAGTTTTGCAGCGGCCTGGAATTCTCCCTGCGCATTGATGATTTTCGCACGGCGCTCCCGTTCCATTTCTGCCTGACGCGCCATGGCCCGCTGCATCGATTCGGGCAGCGTGACATCACGCACTTCAACGGTTACCACCTTGATACCCCACGGATCGGTATGCTGATCGATGATTTCCTGGATCTGCTTGTTGATTTTATCCCGTTCGGAGAGCAGTTCATCCAGCTCGGCCTGTCCAAGTACACTCCTGAGCGTAGTCTGTGCCAGCCAGGAGGTTGCTGAAAGATAATGTTCCACGTTGATCACCGCTTTTTCGGCATCCACTACACGGAAAAAGGTGATCGCGTCGACATGCACGGTGACATTATCTTTGGTTATCACCTCCTGCTTGTCCACATTGATGGTGAGAACCCGGAGGTCCACCCGCTCGATCTTATCAATAAAGGGTATCAGTATGATCAGACCGGGCCCTTTGGTCATGTGAAATTTTCCAAGCCGGAATACCACCGCCCGTTCGTACTCCCGCATGATTTTGAACATCTGGGGAAGTACGATTCCGAGAAATATGGCGATCACAATTACCCAGGTAATAATGTCGGTAACTCCAAATAGTGTATCCATAACAGTAGATTGGTTTGGGGTTGCATGATACTTTCGTAATGATTCAGAATAATCGCGTCATTAAATTCGGTTGCAGAAGTTGATTCTCAGGGCCGAATACCGGTAGCTGACCGCGCCTGCCGGCCGAACGGCCGGAACAGCCATGGCTTGGGGTAATGGTATTACGGCTTTTCTTTCCGGCTTTTATTCACCGGTTTCACTCGTAAAGTGAGTCCTTCGACCGCCGTCACTTCACACCATTCACCCTTTTTAACGGGGTGATCGCTGCGAGCGCTCCAGTATTCGCCCTGAATCATGACGCGCCCTTTATCTGCGTCAATTTTTTCCAGAGCCCTGGTATTCTGCCCCACCAGGGTCTGCACACCGGTGCGCGTGGAGCCGAACTGCGCCCGGAGACCATAATAGACCACCCATCCAAAAAACAGAACGGTGATGACAGTAGCGGGGATGAGCCAAGCCAACGACAATTGCATATCCTGTGGCAGGTCCTGAAACAGCATGAGGGCGCCGAGGAAAAAAGCGACGGCTCCCCCGCCGAGCAGGAGTCCGAACGTAGGAGTAAAAGCTTCCATAACAAACAGAATAATGGCCAGTGCGATCAGGATGAAGCCCGCCACGTTGATGGGCATGGCGGCCACTCCAAAAAGCAGCAATACCAGTGAAATGACCCCGGCTACACCCGGCACGATGGCTCCGGGATTACTGATCTCACCCAGGATACCGTAAATTGCGACCAGGGTCAAAATCAGCAATATTTCGGGCCTCATCAAAAAGCCGAAGAAGCGTTCGGCCAGGTTGGGGTCGATTCGGTTGACTTCCGCGTCACTGGTCACCAGTTTGTGCCCTTCCACTTCAAAACCGTGCATCTGCTCCAGGAGATCCTGCAGGTCTTCGGCCAGGAAATTAATGACATTGATTTCGATCGCTTCACTGCTGGTGATGGAGGCTCCGTCCCGCACAGCCGACTTTGCCCACTCAACGTTGCGATCGCGACGCTCGGCAACACTCTCAATGAAACTCTCGGCGTAATTGAAAACCTTCTGTTGCTGGACGGTATCGGCCTCCCCGCCGCCCATGGTTACCGGCGAAGCCGCTCCGATGCTGGTAGCTGGTGCCATGGCTGCCACATGTGCCGCGAGTGTGATGAATGTGCCGGCACTTCCGGCGTTGGCCCCCTGTGGGGAGACATACACGGCAATTGGCAACTCGGAGGCGAGCATCATCTGCACCAGGTCCTGGGTCACGTTCAGCAGCCCGCCGGGGGTATCCAGTTCAATAATGAGCATTTCATCCTCCCGCTCCCGGGCCTCGTCAAGTGACCGTGAGACGTAGTTGCTGACCGTAGGCCCGATGGAGCCTTCGACACGGATCACGCTCACCGTGGTTTTCGCTTCCCGAGTCACATCATTTTGCTCTCCGCCATCAAGTAAAACCGAAAATATTCCAGAAGATGTCTCTCCTGTCCGGCTCATCTCCGGCACGCTTCTGTCCCCACCGGCAAGCACCAATCCGGCACCCGCTAGAAAGAGCATCAATGCTATGGCATGAATCTGTTTCATACTATCAGAAATGCCTGAGGTTTTCATAAGGTTCCTTTCCAAGGTACGAAAAACGCAAACATTGTAAACTTGAGGGCGTGGCAGCCACAAAACTGAACATTTATAATGCCATTGCCTCACTTGCCGGCATGTTCGTAATGCAGGCCCGGCCCTTTCCCACTTTCACCCCAGCGTCAATATAAGCGCGCTGTAGGGAGCAATGCTGAGTTCGGCCTGTGCCGGCAGTCCGTCACGAGACTTCCCTTCGGCCTGCACGCGATCGCTTCCGAAATCTCGGTATCCGGAATCATAAAACCGGCTGTCGGAGTTAAAACGGACGATCCATTCGCCGACATGAGGGAAGCCGATATTGTAACGTTCATGTTTATTCCGCGAAAAATTGGCAACCACGACCACACTGTCACCGGCTCCTCCACTATCCCAGCGGTGATAGGCAATCAGTTTGTCGGCATTATTGACATGGAAGACGTTGACCTCCTGCCCCGTCAGCCCTTTCGCCTTCCCGGTCTTGTTAAGCCTCAGGCCGATGAGGTTGCGGTAAAGCTGCAGAATGCCGGCATAGGTCTCCTTTTTGGTCCAGTCTATGGGATCCTGATCATGAAACCAGTCATCTTCCAGAAACTCCTGGCCCTGAAACATCATGGGGATTCCGGGCGAGGTAAACATGATTGTCGCACCAAGTGTGGATCGCTTTTTGGCTTCCCATGATGACGCGCTTCCCGGGTCTATTTCTTCGGGCACCCGCGCCTTGCCGTTGGCGACTTCGTCATGTGATTCGGTGTATATGACCCTTTCAAAGGCATTCAGATAGTAGCGGTGCAGCACCGCATCTCGGACGGCTTCCATATCACGATCTGCGTCATCAGCTACAATTAGCGCGTCACGCACGGCATGGACGAAGGGTGCGGCCCACTGGCTGTCAAAACCCGCACCGAAATCATCGGTCTTCTTGGTTAGATAGGGATTTCCTTGCAGGTCTTCCGCAATGGTAATCGCCTCCGGTTTGACGCGCCTGATTTCCTCATTCACCCATTGCATCAGGCTCCATCCGTCAGGCAGGTCGTTGTGCGGATCATTGTTACGACCGTATACATTACGGATGAAGGCTGTCATATCCCAGCGAAGGCCGTCTATGTCATACTCCTCAAACCACATCAGGGCATTGTCCCGAATGTAGTTTCGAACCTCCTGCCGGCCGTAGTCCGGGCGTGTATCACCCCAGGGGGTATTCGCCCGATCGTCATTATAGAAATAGATACCTCCCATATTGTTTTCGTGCCAGCCGTCGAACTGCCAGAGGTCCAGGTCACTCGGCCCAAAGTGGTTGTACACGACATCCAGTATCACAGCCATTCCCAGCCGGTGCGCCTTGTTCACGAACTCCCGAAATGACCGCGGGGTGCCGTAATCGCTTTCGACGGCAAAGATATGCGCCGGGTTGTATCCCCACGAGTATCCCCCGGCAAACTCGGCCAGCGGCATTATTTCTATCACATTGACACCCAACTCCTTGAGATACGACAGTCGATCGATGGCGACATCGAGGGTACCTGGTCCGTCATGGCCGTCCATCTTGCCGAAAGTACCGATATGCAGCTCATAGATGATCCATTCATTCAAAGGGGGCAGTCTGAAGTCAATGCGCTTTTTACAGTGGGGATATTTGATGATGGTATTGCCCACGCTGTTGGTCACTCTGCGCGCATAAGGATCAATCCGGAGCAGCTCTTTTCCATGTTTGTCGGTGCCGTTTCCGGGATCGCTTTTGCTCCCATCGCCCTGTTTCCCCGGCCTCCCTTTTTTGTGACTTCGGCTTTCCCCGCCGTTTTCATCGGCTTCGCCGGCATCCTCCTTTCCATGAATAATCCGGTATCGGTATTCGTCACCTGCTTTTGCTCCCCTGATCGTCAGGCTCCACACTCCGTCTCCTTCCGGTTTCATGGGATGTGACGTTTTGTCCCAGTCGTTGAAGGTGCCGACGATGAACACCTCATCGGCATGCGGGGCCCAGACTCTGAAACGGTATCCGCCCTTTACGGGAGATGCACCAAGATTTTTTTTTTTCATGCCGTCTGTATCATTTCCGTTTTTTAATAGCGATTACATATCGCAGAATCACTCACCTGTTCCGAAGGTACATCACACGTGCTGTCAAACCAAGCAATGGCATAGCTAAAGATAACGATCTGTACAACATATCCGCGCCGGAAGATCCGACCAGCAGATTAGCTCACGGTTGAAAAAACGGTTCCTGATCAATCTTCATCCGCGGCCCTTCCGGCCTGGCGCATCACATTTCCCGCAGTGACGGCATACACCGGGGTAATCGGCACTCCTGCCGCCCGCAACGCCCTGGCGGTAAACACATTGGATGTCTTTGGAATATAATAGCGGCCCCGGGCCTTGAAAAAGGCACTGGCACCATACCGGCCATAGCTGTGATAGATCGGCTGATTGGAGTCATCTGTACGGAAATATCCCACAAGAAAGTCCGTCATCTCCTGCATGCCCTCTTCCGAAATATGCAGTGTAATCACATCGGAGCCGGGAAAGTACCGCTCCACAGGCACATCCATACCCACTACATGCAGCACACTCCGGCTGGGCCAGAAGATCGCCCTCAGGAGCACCCAGAACGATGGATCCGAATCCGGATAATACTTGTCGTCACCCCAGCCGATTTTCAATCGCTCGCCATCGGGCATGTACTCATGATCGGGAAACGCATCGCCAAGATGTTCGGATTCCACCACCAGGCCGGCATGCCATCCCACTTTAACGATATGAACCGGCACCGGCCGTTCGTCCCGATCATCAGGGTAGAGTTCGGCTACCGGTCCCAGGCATCCTGTGCAGGCCCAGACCGCCAAAACGGCCAGCAATCCGTTGCGGATATGCAAGTGCGGGGTAATATCGGCCATCTGCAATGATTTACTGTTTTCGGTTGTTCTTGATGCAAAATAACAATCTGCCGGTGAACTGCCTGAAAAGTTCATGAATCCGTCGGATTCTCGCTGCATCGCGAGGCCTGGCGCCCTGCAATGCGCGGAAGATTCTTTCTGCAGCCGGGATAACGTCAGACTTCTGCGGCCCTGACAACAGACTGTTCAGGTACAAAAGGCTACCGGCAGCAGATCGGAAAATATCCTTGTAACAACAAGCACAGCATCCCATGGAATTTGGCATATATACCTTTGTAGAAAATACTCCATTGGCCGGCAGCGGCCAAACGCTCACACCGCAGGAACGGATCCGTAACCTGATGGAAGAGGCGGAACTGGCAGACCAGGCGGGCCTCGATGTTTTTGCCGTCGGTGAGCATCATCGACCGGAATACATCTCGTCAACACCGCCGTTGTTACTTGCGGGAGCTGCGGAACGGACCCGGGACATCCGGCTGAGCAGCGCCGTTACCGTTCTTGGCTCGGAGGATCCCGTGCGCGTACATCAGCAGTACGCCACCCTTGACCTTCTTTCGGGTGGCCGGGCCGAAATTATGGCGGGTCGCGGATCCTTCATCGAATCTTTTCCCCTTTTCGGGCAGGAGCTCGACAAATATGACGAGATTTTCGCTGAGAAGCTGCAGCTTCTGCTGGCGTTACGGGAGTCGGAGCGTATCACCTGGGAAGGCAGCCACCGGCCGGCCATCGACAATCGCGGGGTGTATCCACGGCCGTTGCAGGAACAACTTCCCGTCTGGGTGGCGGTAGGTGGCACACCGCAGTCGGCGGTACGTACCGGTTCGCTGGGCCTGCCGATGGCCATCGCCATCATTGGAGGCAATCCCGCACAATTTGCGCCACTCGCCCGGCTGCATCGTGAGGCGGCGCTGGAAGCCGGGCATCCTGTTCCGGCGCTCAGCATCAATTCCCACGGATTTCTTGCCGACGATTCACAGCAGGCGAAAGAGGAGGCCTACCCCGCGTTCAAAGTTACCATGGACCGGATCGGGCGCGAGCGCGGCTGGCCGCCGATGACACGTGAGCAGTTCGATGCTTCCTGCACAATGTACGGTGCGAATGCGGTTGGGAGTTCGCAGGAAGTGATCGAGAAAGTGCTGGCTCAGCATGAGATTTTCGGGCACCAGCGATTTATGCTGCAGTTGACGGTGGGCAGCATTCCGCATGATAAAGTGATGCGCGCCATTGAACTACTGGGAAGCGAAGTAGCGCCTGCAGTGAACAAGGCACTGGGAACCTGACAGAGTTCCGGCTTGCAAATTGGGCCGGCGGCATACCTGAAAATGGCTTCGGCCTTCAAATGGGGCCGGTGACATACCTGAAAACTTTCGGCACCATTGATTTGTGTGGTTCTGCAGCCTTACACGGACCGGCGCAGACTGCCCCTGTCCGTGGCACATCAGAACGCGTCAATCCATAGAACGCGTCAACCCTCCCCGCAAAAACAGAAGCCGCAAGCCGATGCAATTATCAAACCGTCAAAAAAAAAGGGAAGCCTCACATTGAAGCTTCCCAGCTAATTCTTTGCCGGCATGAAAAGAGCCGGCGCAGCTCCGGTAATGTTGCAAACGGGTCAGGCTACTTCAACTACTTCGATCTCGAAAATCAGCTCCTGACCGGCCAGCGGATGGTTGGCATCCAGCTTGACGGTGTCGTCGGTAACATCGGTTATTACCACCGGGATGGCCCCGCCGTCCTGCTGCTGAATTTGCAGCTGCTGTCCTACTTCCGGCTTTATATCCTCCGGAATCTGGTTCTTTTCAACGTCAACGATCATATCGTCGCGTTTTTCGCCATACGCTTCCTGAGTCGGGATGGTGACCGTATTGGTGTCGCCGACATTCATACCGACAACCGCCTTTTCAAATCCCGGAATCAGCTTTCCTTCACCTATGGTGAACTCAAGCGGCTCCCGTTCCCTGGAAGTATCAAATACGGTTCCGTCTGCGACTTTTCCTGTGTAATGTACCTTTACGGTATCGCCTTCTTTTATAGTAGCCAATATCTTGCTCGTTTTTGATTCGTAATTATCACGTACTCCTGTAAACTAATAAAAACAGGAGATATTATGCACTTTATTCCAATAGTACACTGATCGGGGCCACAGCGTTCAGAGCTGTAAACACGGCACGTCCGCGATCACTCCGACCGCACCAGGCGGCGAATCTGTTACACGTAACTCTGACGGGTTCAGGCATCTTCCGGATTCCAGGACTTCATCCTGTCACGAATCACCTGTCCTGCCTTATCGATGCCGATCCGTTCCTGCTTCATGGAGTCCCGGTCGCGGATAGTCACGGTATTGTCTTCCAGCCCATCAAAATCCACTGTAATACAGAACGGTGTTCCCGCTTCGTCCAGACGTCGGTATCTCTTGCCGATGGACCCCTTTTCATCGTACTGCACCTTGTAGTCTTCCGAGAGTTCGTCGGTGATTTTCCGCGCCACTTCCTGCAGTTCCGGCTTTTTGATAAGCGGGAAAACTCCCGCGGTGATCGGTGCCAGTTTGGGGTGCATTTTGAGCACGGTTCGGGTTTCCACGGTTCCTTCCTTGTCACCGGGCACCTCTTCCTCGCGAAACGCGTCGCAGAGAACCATAAGCAGGCAGCGGTCAAGTCCGATGGACGTTTCCACCACATAGGGGATAAAACGCTCCTGGCTGCGCGGATCGAAATACTCCATTTTTTTGCCGGAGTGCTCCTGATGCGCTCCCAGGTCGAAGTCTGTTCGATTGTGGATACCTTCGACTTCCTGCCATCCGATCGGAAACTCGTACTGCACATCCACCGCCTCTTTGGCGTAGTGGGCAAGCTTGTCTTCGGGATGGTCGTGGAACCGCAGCTTTGACGGCCTGATTCCTATGCTTTTGTGCCAGGCAAACCGCTCTTCCCTCCAGCGGGCGTACTCGTCGGAGTCGGTTCCGGGCTTGACAAAATACTGCATTTCCATCTGTTCGAATTCCCGCATGCGAAACACGAACTGCCTGGCCACCACCTCATTGCGAAACGCCTTGCCGATTTGCGCGATCCCGAACGGCACCTGCTGACGCGTGGTATTCAATACGTTGGTAACATTGACAAAAATCCCCTGTGCGGTCTCCGGACGAATATACACCTCTGATTCCTCACTGGATGCCGTGGCACCAAACTGTGTTTTGAACATCAGATTGAACTGGCGCACTTCGGTCCAGTCAAACGCGCCGCTGTCCGGCCCCTTGATCTGTTCCTCCATGATGATATCGTACAAATCCTCATTGAGGGATTTTCGGGTTCCGGAGCTATCGAGCAGTTGCTGGATGTTATCGGCGTGCGCGTCATCCCCTTTTTCTCGCAGTTTCTGGATGTGGACTTCGATGAGGATATCCGCCCGGTAGCGCATTTTGGACTGTTTGTCATCGATCATGGGATCGCTGAAGCTGTCGACATGGCCGCTGGCTTTCCACACTTTGGGATGCATGAGGATGGCGGCATCCAGACCGACGATATTATCGTGCTTCTGGGTCATGGCCGCCCACCATGCCTGATTCAGCTTTCGTTTGAGCTCCACCCCCAGCGGACCGTAATCATAGACGGCGCTGAGTCCGCCGTAAATCTCGGATGATTGAAATATGAAACCCCGCGCCTTTGAAAGGGATACGATTTTATCCAGTCGGTTTTTTGATGCCATAAGTATACGTTTCCGGGTAGGTTACTGAGTAATAATGTTGATTGAGAGGATGAAACGGATTGCCAGGAACAAATGCGGCAGCTTGCACTGCCGTCCCGGGATTCGATAAGAGCGTGCTGACGTAATGCGCAGATCAACCGCACCCCGGTGCAGGCAAACCTCAAATATACCAGATTTTTAAGGCGGATGAAACTCGGCGGCCGGAACCCTGCCGACGGCAACTGTTGCATATTCCTGTAATATCCAGACTGGCAAAATTGGCTCTATGCCACTTCTGATGTTTTCAGGGGTGTCGAAACCGTACCTGGCAGACACTGAAACAAGAAACAATCCCTCTAATAATGAAGCGCTTATAGGTTTTGCAAAACCATTTTGATATTTTCAGCGCATATAGGATCCTCTCCCGCCATCATGTTTTACTATTGTGTTTTTCCTCCGACATGAATTGCGGGATATTTCGATGAAAACAAAACCACAGAATTAAAAAATCAGATATCATGGCTGAATATCGTGTTGGTGTACTTGGAGCTACCGGAGCGGTAGGACAAAAATTTATTCATTTGCTGCGTGATCACCCCTGGTTCAAGGTTACCGCGCTTGGGGCATCGGACCGCAGTGCCGGAAAAACGTATCGTGATGCCGCAAACTGGCTGGAATCGACTGAAATACCGGAAGATGTAGCCGGACAGACGGTGACGACCTGCGAGCCCGGAAATATGGATGTCGATTTTGTATTCTCCGGACTCGATTCGGCGGTTGCGACCGATATCGAGCTCTCTTTTGCCAAAGCAGGTATCCCCGTAATATCCAATGCCCGCAATTACCGACAGCACGAGACCGTACCTTTGATGGTGGCTGAAGTGAACCCGGACCACGCTGAGCTTATAAAGGACCAGAAGTTCGACCCGAACGGCCGCGGATTCATTGTTACCAACCCGAATTGCGTGTGCATCCCCCTGGTGATGGCACTCAAGCCGATTTATGACGCTTTTGGAGTTGAGGAAATTATTCTGACATCCGTCCAGGCTGTCTCCGGTGCCGGTTATCCGGGGGTTCCCAGTCTGGATATCCTCGGCAACATCCTGCCCTATATCGGCGGTGAAGAGGAAAAAATTGGCCTGGAGCCGTTGAAACTGCTCGGCAAACTCGAAAATGGGAAAGTAGAATTTGAGAAAATTCCGATTCAGGCGACTTCATTTCGTGCTCCGGTAATCGACGGACACCTTCTCTCGATTGCCGCCAAACTCTCCAAAAAGCCCGGCAGCATTGACGAAGTTAAAGAGGTCGTCCGCAACTGGAAGAATCCGATTGCCGACCTGAAGCTGCCATCCAGTCCGGAGAAACCGGTTCGGCTGTACGATGACTTCCGTTACCCGCAACCTCGCCATCATGCCCTTGCCGAGAAAGGAATGCAGGTGGGGATGGGCCGCATGCGCGAATCCCAGGTGTTCGATATAGCTTTCACCGCACTGGGCCACAACACCATTCGCGGCGCCGCAGGATGCTCCATCCTGAACGCGGAACTGCTGGTTTCAAAAGGCTACATCAAATAAAACCGCTTCATGTTCCGGGATATCAACAAGATATCCCGGATGCTGCGGAATCTCATCAAGGGCCGCAGTTTGAGTCCCGGGTAAACATAATCAGCAAATCGCCTGTTACTTTGCGAAAAAGCGCTTTTATCCTTGCATTAAACATCCGGCCGCTTTACCTTGATGCAAACATTTAAGCAATCCTGGATTGCATACTGATTATTTGCTCTTTCGATTATTTGTAAGGATTTGACGCCCCGATTATCTGTATAACCGAACAGATTTAACACCAACCGACCTATTCATTGGGGAGTCGTGAAGGCGCATTTCTACAGTCCTATGGGGTTGCGGGGTGACCACCTCGTAACCCTATTTTATCCTTGCAAAAGCCGAGGCAGCCACTGTCCCGTAGCTGCCTCCGAATCAGATAATCCTGAAAATCTGCCCGGCAGGACCGTTCTTATTCCTGATTCTGCGGTTATACCCGGAAAGCGCAAGTACCCGGGGGATTGTGCCTCCCGGATGACCGGCAAAAAAACCGATTCGGTGCCATTGCTACGGTTCTTTTTCGTAAAGGTCGCTTTTGCCATGTTTGCGGGCCAGGGAATGGCACAGCCGGATCAACCCGTGTTTTCTCCGGACTTTTCGACTCCCCTGTCCGGTTCGGAATGGTCCGGTGACCTTGTGGACTTCCGGCCGGATTTTGCCGAAACGCCTCCCCTTCTGCGCCTTGACGCCCCAGCGGATCAGCAGGCATCATCCATTGCCACCCTGGAAAAGTTTGAACCGGTCTACTGGGAATGGTATATCCGACAGGATTTTGCCCCCTCCAACAACAACCGGACCCATGTGTTTCTCAACGCGAGCCATCCCGAACTGGACGATGACGCGGACGGAATCGCACTCAGAACAGGCGAAAACGGAACACCAAAACATTTCCGCCTGATTGAATTTGCCTCCGGAGCCGCGGTGGGAGAACTGCTGAGCAGCGATGTGGAGATCGAGTCCGGCACCGGATACCGCATCCGGGTTATTCGCTCGCCCGACAACGAACTGCACCTTTATGTCGCTTCCGAAAGAACGTCGACACCACTTCTGCAATCCGCTACCCACACACTGAATTCGCCTGCTGATATGCGGGCCGGCCATTTTGGAATTCTGACCCGCTTCACCTCCACCCGGCGTGATTTGACGCGCTACGGCGACATCACTATCCATAATCAATTGCCCGAACCAGGCATTCGGGCAGTCACCGTGTCTGATAGAATGAGCCGTTCCCCAGAAAATAACCACCAGGCTGCAACCGGGCTTTCTGTTGAGATGGTTCGCGATGATGCCATAAAAGCGGAAGTGCCACGCAATTCGCACCTGCGGGCGAATCTGCCTGCAGCAGCGGATGAGCTTGAGACGGTGATCGAAGTTGTTTTCAATGTTCCGCTTTCAGACCCGGTGAATGCTGCCGATCTCTTCCGGCTTGAGAACGGGCGAATTCCGGATTTCGTCCGCTGTGACCATCCCCAGATATGCACACTGGAGTTCCGCCAGCCCCTGGCAAGCGGCACCAGAACCCTGAGCATCACGTCCTATATGACGATTTACAACCAATTTTCCGAACCGGAAGAGCGGTCATTTCGGATAGCGGATCACGCCTTTCCGGGGGATATCGTCATCAATGAATTCATGTACCGGCCACCGGAAGGAATCCCCCCTTATGTCGAGCTTTTCAACCATACCGGCAAACTTCTGAACCTGCGGAACTGGCGGCTTCAGCGACGGCCGCTATCAACCGAACCGGAGCGCATCATCACAGAAAGCGATCTGTTCATTGAACCCGGTGAAAAGCTGGTACTCACCTCCGACCGCCAGATGCTGGAGTCAGGCATGCAAACCCGGAATGTGTATGAAATGGAGCGTTTCCCCAGGCTCAACGTTGCTTCGGCGGACAAGCTCCGGCTTTTTTCGGCGGATGACGTACTGATTGACTCACTGCACTACCACCCCGCCGACTGGGGCGGATTCGAGGTGGCTCTGGAAAGAAGGGCTCCGACCATACCGGGATGGCTGACTGTCAACTGGAAAGAGTCAACCCATCCGCAAGGCGGAACTCCCGGATTCCCCAACACCGCGCAGCCTCCGTCCGGCCCTCCATCTCTGGTTGGAGTGGATTATTCCGATCGGGATACGATTTCCATCCACTTTGACCGTGTAATGAAAGACCCTCCATCCCCCCTTTCCATTCGGCTCTTTTTGATGAGTGACGCGCATGATAACGCACATATTGCAGCTTATAAAACGGTTGGAGCATATCAAAAGCTTCATTCTTCGTCTTCTTCCGAACAGGGAACTCTCCCAAAAAATGCTTCCAAAACCGGTGAGCTGGAAATCAATGCTCTTTTCGCCGCCGCCAATATGATTCGGTTGATACCCGCGCAGCCACTGCAGCATGATACCGGGTATTTGTTACTAATCGAAGCTGCAGCGGATGTTTTCGGCAATGAACTGTGGGACGTGAGGTTCCCGTTTCGCTACTTCACCGTCGAGACAGCGGTTGCCGGAGATGTGGTCATTAATGAAGTGCTGTATCGAGCCGGGATGACCGTACGTTTTGTGGAGCTGCTGAACCGAAGTGAAAAGGTATTCGATGTGCGTCATTGGCGCATCGGAAGATCCACAGGAAGCCCGGTACCCCTGTTTACGGAAGTTCCGGTATTTCCCGTACATCTGCAGCCAGGCGAACTGGTCGTCATTTCCGAGCCGGACATGCCCCCTCTCATTGCAGGTGTACTCCATTTTTCCTTGCCGAATTTTCCGCCGTATTCCCGAACCGGAGATGCGATCACCATTCATGAACCCGGGGAGCTGCTAATCGACAGCCTGTTTTACCACCCTTCCTGGGGAGGAAACAGAGACGGGGTATCTCTGGAGCGGATCAACCCCGACGGTGCGACACTGGATCCATCAAACTGGCGGGAACATCCGGATGGCCACACTGCCGGCATCGGTAACTATCATTACAATCCGGCTCCGGATCCCCCGGAGGCCGTCTATGCGGAACTCACCACAGAGGGCATGGTCAAAGTGGTGTTCAATCGATTCATTCGAAACACCGGCCTGCATGATGTATCGCTGAACGGACGAAACCTGACTCCGGTTTCTTCAAGGCGGATGCAAGGAGAACAGCGCCTGCAATCCTCCGTACGGACCGTTCCATATGCCCTGTCAAATATTGATTCCGGAACAGGCGCTGCGGCCGGTACGGAAGATGGCTCCGGACCGCTGCTGCCGGCCATGGCCTCAGAGTATTACTTCAGGCCGGATGCACCGGTTGAACGCAAGTACAAGGAGGTGGCCATTCCGGCTGTTATGGATGCTGCGGGGCTGGTGGGCACTCCTCACCTGATACCGCTCGCTTTCTCACCTGTAGGCGGTGATCTGGTGTTCAATGAAATCATGTTTCAGCCGATCAGTGACCGCTACGGCGTAATGCCCGATCAAAGTGAATACGTGGAATTTGTCAACCGTTCCGGCCTGGCGCTGCAGTTGTACGGAATTCGGATTCATGACCGCACGGACAAACACGGACAGGTTCGATCCATCACACCGGAAGGCTCCCGGAACACCATGCTGCTGCCAGAGTCATACCTGGTGATCTACCCGGATACCAGTGAAGAGCTCAGCCATTCAAGGCTCGGCAGAGCGTTTTCGGTTTCTGAGGACTCCGAAAGCGTCTTCCTTCGCGCCGACCGGCTGACGCTGGGCCTGCCCTCAGGGGGTGATGCGGTGTATCTGGGTTTCGGTGACCATCCGCCGGTCGACTCCCTGGTATACCGGCCCCACTGGCATAATCCCAATCTCATCGACACTCGTGGAATAAGCCTTGAGCGGATACTTCCCGGGGGAATCTCCGGAGACGATAGCAACTGGACCTCCAGCACACACCCGGATGGCGGCACACCGGGGTTCCGGAACTCGGTCAGTGTACTGGAAACGGAACCCGCTGCTTCGGGAATCACCCTGTCACCGAACCCGTTTTCCCCCAATGGCGACGGACGCGATGACCATCTGATTATTCACTATGCACTCGATGATCCGGACTATCTGTTACGGGTCCGCATTTTTGACCGAAGCGGCAGGCTGGTTCGCACCCTGGCCGATGGCAGCAGTGCCGGCCGTGAAGGCCAACTGATCTGGGACGGGCGTACCGATGACGGGATCATGAATCGTGTGGGGCTTTATATCATCCATCTGAAAGCGCAAAACCGGTCGACAGGCAACTCTCTCATTTTCCGGGAGATTGCCGTACTGGCACGGCCTCTTTAATCGAAAAAACGGCTTCAGAAACCAATATGGCAAAGTTTTGCTTTGCAAATTTACAGGAAGTTCCTATTCTGCTGTTTCATCACGAATACGGCTCCTGTTACCATTATGACTCTCTCTAAAAACTCTCCTGTTGGAATATTTGACTCTGGAATTGGCGGACTGACGGTTGTGCAATCGGTGATGAATGCCCTTCCGGGAGAAGACATAATCTATTTCGGAGATACCGCACGCGTTCCGTACGGCATCAAATCCACGGATACCATCCGTAAATATGCACTGCAGATTACCCACTTTCTGCTCAAGAGAAATGTAAAGATTATACTTGTTGCTTGTAATTCCGTAGCGGCAGCGGCAAGAAATGAGATCAAGAAAGAGTGCGGGAGTATTCCCGTTCTGGACGTGATTGAGGCGGGGACACAGGCGGCCATCCGTCAATCGGGTGAGAACCGGCATATCGGAGTAATCGGGACTCTGGCTACCATTGGCTCCGGCGCCTACGAAACGGCGTTGGCCAAACTGGACAAGGACATCCAGGTGTTTTCACGAGCCTGCCCCCTCCTGGTGCCGCTCGCCGAGGAGGGATGGCATGAAAATCACATTGCCGATGACGTTCTGCGCGAATATCTCTCCGATTTCAAAGACAAGAATCTTGGAGCCATGATCCTGGGTTGTACGCACTATCCGCTGTTTAAAAACGGGATTCAGCGGGTACTTGGGGATCAAATTGAGATCATTGACTCGGCGGAATCGATTGCCGACATGACCAAAAAGCATCTCGACAGCACAGGCATGCGAAACCCCCAGAAAGAAGGGGGTTCCTTCGACTGCTTTGTGAGCGACAAGCCGCAACGTTTCAAGGTGCTGGCGGAACGATTTCTCGGTCAAAAGCTCAACCGGGTGGAGATCGTCAACCTGAAAAACTGATTGGCGATGCACGGGCATTACCCTAATCGGCGGCCAACCGGGCCATAACGATAGCAGCCGCCACCGAGGCGTTGAGGCTCTCAATCCCGTCTTCATTTCGGAACATCTCTTGCGGCTTTCCTTCGTTCCTGCGCCGAGCATCAGCTCCCTCGGTATCACCGTTCTGGTTACTGTCGCCATCAGGATCCCTGCTGACCTTCGGCTCATCTACCCGCTGTTCCGAGGCCGACATACTTCCCGGAACCCGGTCAATCCGGATTCGCCCGAAATCCTGTCGGAGAATAGCTTCATCAATTCCATTTGCCTCATTCCCGACGACAATCATTTGCCGCTTCCCTTTTTTTACCGACTGATACGACACCGATCGGTCACCGGCGTCCAGCACAAGCACCTGCCAACCCATTTGGGCAGCATCCAACAAAAACGGGGGCAAGTCAGCCTCCACCCAATCCAGAATACCGGTAGCGCCGGCTGTACTGCGAACGACTTTGGGATGAAACAGGTCAACGGTACCGGGTGCCGTCACAACCCCTTTCAATCCGAACCAGACCGCTGTTCGAATCATGGTTCCAAGGTTACCCGGATCCTGCACCCGGTCAGCTACCAGTACGATTCCCTCTCCATCAAGCATTTCGGAGTTTTTTTTCGGAGGCGGAATCCGGCAGACCGCCATCACACCCTGAGCTGTTTCCGTATCGGACAGCCGTCGCATTTCCTGTGCCGAAACCGAGCGTTTCGGTATAGCCTTGTGCAAAATTTCAGGAATATCGGCAAGCGGGTGGCCCTTTCGGGCGGATCCGGCCATCTTCTCCCCATCTTCCGAATTGAGTTGCAGCTCAACAATCAGCTGCTCGACCGAAAGAATCCCGTTCAGAAGTATCTGTCGCACTGTCCGCTCCCCTTCGGCGACAAACCGTCGCCGGCGGTGCCGTTCCGGGCGCTTGCGCAGCTGCCGCAGTTCGTTAATCTCCTTTTTGGAAAGCCGGTGATATCTGTCCATGGACACAAGTATACCAATTTTTGAAGATCGTAATAATAGCTATTTTATCAGGATTGCAGCCTCTTCCGGCCATGCTGCGCCGGATGACACAACCAACCGAATCGCTTGAAACAACACATTCCAATACCGGAATTCAGGAGGAAGCTTGTTTTCGGCAGCGCAACGAAAGCACTGGCATGGGTGCCCGTTTCCCTGTTGCTGGTTCTGATGTGCATGCAGACGGCATATTCATCAGAACCCTTGCTGGCGGGAGAAACACGATTCAGCCGGCAACTGGACGCGATGCGCTGGCACTACTTTGGCAACCTGGCCATATCGGAAGGCAATTTCAGGCTTCAGCTCGACAACACATTCACCTCCAGGCTTTTTCTCTCCGACGGCGAGGCACGGAACATTCAGGATGAAAACCGAATGAACCTGAATTTGCGCCAATGGATAAACGACGGCTGGGCCCTGGACGGGGAGGTCCGGTCATACAACTTTTCCACAACAGACCTGCGGCAGGATATGGGCCATATCGGTATCCTTTTCAACCCGCACGAAGAGATTGAATTATCGGCCATGGGCGGTGTGATGAGTGATCAGCGGGGGGATCGGCTCGATCAGGGTTGGTCGGGGCTTTTCAGAGCGCGCAGCCGACCATTCACGGTCGGTGATTTTACATTTCATCCCGGTGCAGAGGCTCATTATGCCCGGATCAGTCCCCGCGAGTACTCGGTTTTCAGGCTGCATTCCGACAACCGCTATCGTCTGGATAATTTCGTTATGCAGGCGGATGTGACATTGAGCAGCGGGAGGCGTGAAAGTTATCAACCCAGCAGTTTTTTCAACCGTGATCTGACCAACATCATCGAGTCTATCCGAAGTGATACGACCGCACTGGACCTTAATATCCGGGTTCCGATTACCGATGAAGCCGGCCTGACCATCAATCTGTACACATTGAGCAATACCAGGTATGTGGAAAGCCGGCCGATCGAGGATGAAGTTGAAGGCAATATCTTCGACACAAGGACGCAGCGACAGGAGGTAATGCTAAGATCGGCAATGGATTACCGTCTCGGGCGCAGCAGACTCTCCGCAGGGTTCAATTTCGGATATATCAACCGGGGTTCGCGGCTCATCAACACCGAATCGTTCCCGGAGGATCAGATCACACGGCGCAATGAGATTCTCAGAAACTCGAACTTTGACCAGAGCCGGCTGGAAGTCTTCACGCAGAACCGGTTCCGGTTATCCGACCGGAATGAAGTGACCATCCGCGCGCAGTCCGGCATCCTGCGGTACGACACTCCGGAAATCAACCAGGACGACCGGGACGAGCTGAGCCACCAGCTTCTCATAACGACACGACACCTTTTTTCGCCACATTTTGACCTCACCGTCAGAGCGGGAGGGGAAGCGACACACTATGTATATCTTTCCGCCGCAAGAAGCATGGAAAATAACTGGCGGAGATCCATCCGCCTCGCGCCCTCCATCCGGTGGCAACCCTTCCGGCGACTGGAAATCCGGCAAAGCCTGCTGGTTCGGGCCAATTATACCGTCGAGGATTTTGAAATTGAAGGGCGTCCCAAAAATGATCAGTCATCACGGGAACATGCCATGCAGACGGCCGTCGACCTTGCCCTGACCGACGGGTGGAGAGTGGAAATGAACGGGTCTCGAAGCGAACTGCGGGTCGGGCGCCTGTTTTGGGATACTTTTGAGGAGATGCCGACCGACACTCTCATCACCTATGATTCGAACCTGATGATAGTTCGTGAGACCGGAAGGCACCGAATCGGGGTTGGCGGACGCTTTTTCATGCGGCGCGATTATCTTCCCCAGGCGACTCTCACCACGGAGATTCCCAACCAGGATGGAGTCATGATCCCCGTAAGCAGAACCTCGCCGGGGCTTCAGGTCAGTCGTCAACTGGGACCAAGCGTCGATATCGACCTGCATTTTTCTTCAGGGAACCGGCTGGTCGTCCGGGGATGGCTGCAGCGGCAGCGTGTGCGTCGAACGCTTTATACCACGTATGACGAGGAAATCCGTGACGCGTTCCGCAGGGAAGAGCGCCGAACCACCGGCAGAACATACCCGAACCTTGAGATCAGGGCGATATTCGCGTTTTAGACGGCGGGACGAACGATTCTAACCACACGTCGGACCGGCACTGCCAACGGTGTGCACATTTTCATCCGCCAAAATGCCAATTACGGAAAACCCGCTGCCGGCCAACAGCTAACGGCCCTGTCAGGATTCGCGGCGACTGGTTACTTCGTACAATCTGTGCAAGCGACGCACCATTTCGGGGATGAAGTCAAAATGTTCGGGTTTCATCAGCACAGTTCGCAGGACCGTTACCTTTTCACTGTCTGCAACAAGGCCGGGAATCAGGCGTTTCACCTCGTCAGCAGCCATCTCCAGCGTACTCAGGTACAAGCGGTGTTCGGGGTCGGCCTCCATGCCCGCCTTGAAAATCGCAACCGACCTGCTGCTTACCCCGGTGCAGTGCAAGTGCTCTGTAACCGGAACAAACACCACGATATCCAGCTCGGGCCGCATTACCGGCTGGAATACGGTGGAGCTGTCGAGCCGGGAATACAGCGACTGCGCCGCCCGAAGGCTCAGCGACAACCGGTGTGCAAACTCCGGCATCGGTCCGGTCTGTCCGGTGGCAGGCGATGCGGATCTATCATCTGCCGGTCCCGAAGACGTTACGGTCCGGAATTCGGAGTTGCTCTCTTCTGCTGTGCCGGGTGGCTGCATCCGATCCGCCGCATCAGGCTTCGCCGCCGGAATCAGGGGCAAAAGCCGAAGTGTAAACCAAAGGGCAACGGCGGCTGATCCGGCCCGGGAGCATTCCAGGCTGATTTCTCCGAGGTGCAGGTCATCCGAAGAAAAATAGGTGTAGGGGGAGTCGTGTTTATAAAAGCGTCCGACAGCCGGATCCCGGAACAGAACCGATCCGCAGCCATAGGGCTGGAGGCCATGTTTATGCGGATCGATAACCAGACTGTCTGCATCGGCAAGCGCCTGCCACGGATCGGGGTTCAGCAGGCCGCTGTCTCTCAGCAGATGAAAAAAACCGCCATAGGCAGCATCCACATGAACGCGCGCGTCATGGCGTCGAGCCCACTCCATGATACGGTGGAGCGGCTCCACCCTTCCGGTTCCGGTAGTTCCAAGGGTTACGACCACGGTTCCGGGCAGTGTGTCGGTTTCATTCAGCAGGCCGGGATCGGGCAGCCCGTCATCATCATCCGGGATAATAACGACGGGGTGATTCAAAAGCCTGCACATGCGCTGGTGGGTATAATGCGCGTTTCCGGAGACGGCTACCGGCCGGTGGGGATGCAGCTCCCGGGCCACCCACAACGCTTCCAGGTTGGCAATGGTACCGCTGCTGGTCAGATGACCGATCGCATCATCCGGAAAGCCGGCAAACGATTTCAGTTGAGTGATGACCTCCTTTTCCATTTCAGACGACTCCGGTCCGCCGTCCAGCGCATGGTTATTCGGGTTGATGGTCATGGCCAGGGAATACGCCAGCCAGGCGGCAGGATGCGGCGGCTTCAGCATTTGTCCGGCGTATTCCGGGCGGTGGAACGGGTAGTGCGATGCAAGCCGGTCTATCAGCAGTTTCAGTTGCTCATCAAGCGCTTGATCGGGAATCGGCAGTTCATTGAAGCCATCGGGGGTACGGCCATCCGGAAACGATGCTTTCAGCCGATCCAGCAATTCGGCAAGTCTGGAAGAATACTCATCGGGAATCATGCAAAAAACTTTGGGGGATACTGAGGTTCGGATTCGGTCAACGTCGCGCTTCGCAGCCGACTCACCCAACCTGGCCGGCATTTGCGTCCGTCAAACCGGTGTGATACACATTTCGGCCAGATAACCGATGCAGCTACATGAACCGGTAATTGATGCCGACAGAGAGAATCTGTCGGATTTGGAGCGCTTTGGTGATGTCGTCATTGTACTGGAGAGAAAACTCGAAATTGGTGGACAGGTAGTTGTTTATGCGGCCGACAAGCTCATTTGTAAGCACAAAATCGGTGTTCAGTAAACTTTTCTGCAGGTTACTGAATGTTTCGAGGTGTCCGGAGTAGGATACATTTTCCCATATTTCGCGTTCATACTGGAAGATAAGCGTGAAGCCGGCTTCATTACGGAACCAGTCACCTTTATCGAGGCCGTATCGTTCAGAGAGCGAGGTATCGCTCATGAATGTTTGCCGAAGCGAGATACCGACGGTTACTTCAAAATAGCTGTCGGGGTCAAAAGAGAGGCCCACGGTTTCCGTAAGCGTTCCGGGTGCCATAAAGCGGGACTGCACATTCTCGTAACTGCTATCGTACCCTTTATCGAACTGTGTTTCGAAATTCAGGTTGGCGGTCAGGCTGAAGCGATCGTCCCCAAAGCGTCGCTGAAACTGATTTCTGATGCGAATCAGGTCTTCGCTTTTTCGAAAATCACCCCGGTTCAGTCGGGTTTGACCGTACCTGAGGTTAACGCGAAACCCGTACTGGTAGACCCCTTCGGTATAGACTCCGGCAAAAACAGTATTTGCCACAACGGCGAGCCGGTCGACCCCGCCCTGGGCCCATGACCGGTAATAGGCTTGAGAACCGTCTAGTCCGGCCCGAAAGCGAAGATCCCAGGACCCCTCTTCTTCGGTTTCCGCCAGCAAATCATCGGTCGGCATCGGCAGTTTCTGTCCCTTCGCCGGAAAGACAGCGGCAAAAAAAAGAAACCCGATAAAAAAAATAACATGCCAACTGCGCATGGTCGGAAGAGCTCAATTCTTGTCGTAAAATGATGGTTGTGACGGGACGGGAAGCCCCGTGTCCGGGCTTCATCTCATCGCTTCACTTACCCTGAAAACAATATCTGATAACGACTTGGATAGAACGATCATCGGGATGGAAGACATCAGAAGCCGGGTGCGATAATATACTAATTCCACTGCCCAGTTGCGGAGATAACTTGCCGTCAAATGTCAAATTAATTGCGGGCGCCCGAACTTCCGGACACGCCTGGCGGCATCACCCCGGACAATGACCATTATCATCCGGCAGAATCAAAAGAAAGAATCAATCTCCGAAAAAGTTGTAACTGATTCCGACGGAGACAATTTGTTTAATCTGGAGCTCTTCGGTCACATCGTCATTATAGGCAAGTGAAAACTCCACATTGGCGCTGATATACCGGTTGATCTGGCCGGTGATTTCATTCACAAACAGCACATCGCTCGACAGCAGGCTTTTATTGATATTGGTGAATGTTTCCACATATCCGGAATAATAGATGCTTTCCATGATCCGGCGATCATATCCGATCAGCAGTGAAAAACCGGCTTCATTCCTGAAGGAATCGCCGGGGTTGAGTCCGTATCTGGGTGACAGGTCCGTGTCCGTGACAAACGTCTGCTTCATGGCAAGGCCCGCTTCAAAACGGAGATTACGGTCCGGGTTATACCTTAAACCAAGAGTTTCCGTAAGATAGGCAGGTGCCATGAACCGGGAGACCATAGTTCGGGTTTCTCCCTCAGCGGGTACCGGATTGTCATATCCCTTGTCGAATTGCGACTCAAAATTCACATTAAAAATGAAGCTGAACCGTTCGTCCCGAAAAAGCCTCCGAAACTGATTTCGGATTCGGATATGGTCATCGCTTTTCACAAAATCGCCGTCACCAATTCTGGTCTGCCCATAGCGCAGGTTGACTCCCAGCCGATACAGCAGGTTGTTTTTTTGGTATTCGCCGGAAAAAGCGACGGTTCCAAGCAACGAGAGATTATCCGTACCACCCTGGCTCCAGTTTCGGTAGGTGGCCTGAGAGCCGGTCAGCGATGTTCTCAGGGCGATATCCCAGTGACTGGTATCTGCCGGGGCGGCGGGTTTGGCCGGATTTCCTGTATCCGGATTTGGCACCGGCTCCACCTGGGCGTAAAGTGGTGACGTGCCCAACAGAAAAAAGCAGGCAATGGCAAAAAATGAAGAAAATTTCATAGTTCAGGTAATTTGACAGAGGTGGCGCCTATGCCGGGCAAGCTACAATGATCGATGCGCTTGTGCAAACAGAATGCCCACCTGCAACTGCCCTAATCAAGGTAAAGCCCCGGGACGGTGCCCGCTTCAAAGTAGCGCTATGGGTGGAAAAGAGGCTTTCGCCGAACTTGTTGCGTTAGAAACTTAAGACCGCCGGCCGTTCAACGCCGGACGTTACCCGGACTGATCACTGCTCATCGGCGGTTTCCAGCCAAACCCCTTCGGGGACACCGGATTCTGAAAAGCTGCAATGCACGTGCTCCTGAAGCTTGGTGGGGCAGTACAATCCGACGTACTGAATGTTGAGGGGGTAGTGACGGTGTCCGCGGTCGACCAGAGCTGCCAGCGTGATGTCCGCAGGATGCTCCCTGCCGGTAATTTCGAGCAGTGCGCGGTACATGGTCTTGCCGCTATACATCACATCATCGACGATAACCACCCGTTTTCCGCTTACCGGCGGATTAGACACGTTATGGGATTCCTTGCCTGTGTGATCTTTGACATAGATGGGATGGGCGATAATTTCCGTGTCGTAAATTTCGGAGAGCTTCACGGCAAGCAGTTTCGACAGTTTGTAACCGCGGCTGTCGATCCCGAACACCACGAGCTGATCGGATCCTCTTGTGTGCTCGTAAATCTGATAGGCAATCCGGGTGATGATCCGGTCAATCCGCGCCGGACTTATCAGCAAATGGCTTTTGTGTTCGGAATCGGACACGATACCTTACTGGAACATGGATTTGATACTGCCCCATGTCTGACGGGCGGCATTGGTGGTATATTCCTGCATCTCCGTCTCGGCGGATATGACCCCGCCATTTTTGAGGCCGGCATTGAGACGGTAAATCACCCCTTCGGTTGAAGCAGCCTGACTGCCTGAATCTTTGAACAAATCTTCATCGATACATTCAAAACGTCCGCCCCCGAGATCCCGGATACAGTCGTTGATCATCTGTGATTTGTTCCCGTTGCTGGTAATTCTTCGCTGAAGCGTGATGGAGGATTCGTCAACTGCCGAAACATCGGCAAACTCCCAACGCACCACCATGCGATAATCTCCCCCGGGTTCGGCATCAAATCGCACCAGATGCGGATTGGCAGCCTGGGTCATCGCAAGCATCAGAAAGGCAGCGATTGCAACAAAAGGGAAGTAAGTAATTTGTAAGGACTTCATCTGCGGAATATCCGGTATGAAACAGTGCCTGTTCTAATAGTTATAGATGAATGTACGAAAATCAAATGCAAGATAGCAACAAACAGTGAATAATGGACATCATCCGGGAAAACTTTTTCCACTTCTTGTGGAAAAACATTCATTTCGGCCACACCGACCTGAAAACCACGATGGATGCCGGTATCCGGATCATTCATCCAGGCCATCAGAACAGCGGTGACGGCCCTGACTACCGCTTTGCCTGTATCAGAATGGGTGGCCTTCGTTTTCACGGGGATGTGGAGTTGCACAAAAAAGCATCCGAATGGTACCGGCATGGCCACCATCGCGATGAGCGTTACAATCGCGTGATTCTTCATGTCGTGATACACAGCGACCTGAATGGCAGTGATGTGCACACAGCCGGCGGAGCCCCGGTTCCCACTCTGGAATTGCGCACCTCTCTGCCGCCGTCACTGTCCAGGCTGTGGAGAGCATTTCACAGGCCGGTTGCCCTGCCATGCAGCGGCCTGGTTCAGATCATACCCGATTCCAGGTTTCGCAAAATCACCGACGGTTGGGACCGGCGCTATTTCCGGCACCGGCAGGATCGGTTGCTGGATCTCTACCCGGCGGACAAGCCCATGACAAGGGCATGGACGGAGATGCTGATCAGGGCGGTATTCCAGGGCCTGGGTTATCACAAAAACCAGGATAACATGCTCAGACTGGCTGATTTCATCCTTGAGTGGATTCCGCAATTCCACAATACCGCAGATCTGACAGCATGGTTGTGCCGCACACCGGACCTGGCCTTGCCGGCGAAACCGGATCATCCCCAATCGGGTGAAAACAATTTGTTCGCGGGTTCCGGACAGAGCAAACAACCTCCGCACGAACAACATCCCGGAAGGTCCGACAGCGACCGTAATCACGCGGTGCAAACCCTGTCCCGCCTCCTGCTCCACAAGGCCGGGCTTGCCCATGGCGACAACAGCCAACGCGAACAGTCCATTCTAAAACGGCAGGAATGGGACTTCAGTGCAACCCGCCCGGCGAATCAGCCGCAGAATCGCATCCGCCAGGGGGCCGAGTTGTATTGTCGCATCCAAACGGTCAAGATGCAGAAATGGCTGACCGAATCGCCGGATGCGCTTTGGAATGAACTCTGCCGGCTGGAGCATGCCCCGGCTATCGGCAAAAACCGGCGGGACGTACTGCTGCACAATGTGGTACTTCCGGCAGTCCATCTGCTGAGCCGCTGGCTGGATCACCCCAAACAGGTCCGTGCTGTCGACAGCCTCTGGGAAAGCCAGCGCATCCCTCTTCCGTCCCATCCCCGGAAAATCTTCATTGAGAGCGGATTTCCCCCAGGAAAACACTACTACAAACTTGCAACATTGCACCATTTCAAGTATACCTGTTCACAGAAGCGGTGCGACGAATGTGAGGTTCTGAAGTATTTGGCTCAAGCTTGACTTGAGGCATAACATTTCCTAAATTTGGCATCTGTTTCTGAAACAGAATGGATTTGCCCGGTCGTCTAAGGGTAGGACAGCTGGTTTTGGTCCAGTCAGTGGGGGTTCGAATCCTCCCCGGGCAACTTAAATTCCCGTTTTTTTAAACTCACGACCTAAAAGGATGACCCCTCCGGTTCCATCCTTTTTTAGTATTCACCGACTAAAGGCGTTGCGAAAAAGTCTTGGACAAGCCACTAGCCATATTTGCTGGCAGGAGTAACCTGGCACTTGCCCGTGCCATTGCTGAAAAATACGGTACAAAGTTGGGAGCGGTTACAATAAAGTCTTTTTCTGACGGTGAGTTGTATATCAAGTATCAGCAAAGCATCCGGGGTGCCGATGTGTTTATCGTGCAATCCACACCTCCGCCCGGAGACAACATTATTGAGTTGCTGTTGCTGATCGATGCTGCCAAGCGAGCTTCCGCACACCGCGTCACTGCCGTGATCCCCTATTTCGGATATGCCCGGCAGGACCGAAAGGATCAGCCCCGGGTCTCCATTGCTTCCAAATTGTTTGCGAACCTGCTCTCGGAGACAGGTGCCGACCGGGTACTTACCATGGACCTGCACGCTCCCCAGATCCAGGGTTTTTTCGACATTCCCCTGGACCATCTCTATGCCAGTTCCATCTTTGTGGAGTATTTGCATAGCAACCCCATAGAAGATCTGGTAGTTGTCGCCCCGGATGTTGGAAGCCTGAAAATGGCCCGTTCCTACTCCAAGCGCCTGAATGCCGGTCTGGCATTTGTCGACAAGCGTCGTCCGTCCCAGAATGTGGCGGAAGTCATGAACATCATCGGTGAGGTGGAAGGAAAAAACATTCTGCTCATTGATGATCTCATCGATACGGCCGGCACCATCACCAATGCCGCAACCGCGTTGAAATCACGGGGTGCCAAAAAGATTATCGCTTCCAGCACCCACCCGATCCTTTCAGGGCCGGCCTATCAGCGAATTGAGGACTCTCCGATTGACAAGTTCCTTGTAACCGATACGGTTCCTCTCAAGAAGCCGTCGGACAAGATCCATGTTTTGAGTGTAGCAGGCCTGTTTGCAGAATCCATCCGTCGCATCTATACCGACGACTCGATTAGTACTTTATTTGATGATTAACCCTTAAGAGTTTCCGAATCATGTTAAAACCACAAGTCATAACCGTTGAAGCAAGCGACCGTCCCAAGGGCAAATCCGCACTGAAACAGATGCGTGCCGACAAGCTGGTGCCTGCCGTGGCCTATGGCCCCAAATTGAAAAAGAACCTGCATGTCACCATACCGGAACTGGAGCTTGAAAAAGTTCTTGCCGCCAACAAGAAAACCCTGATCAAGCTGGTGCACGGCAAAAAAGAGTATCATACGCTGGTACAAATGGTGGAATACCATCCGGTAACCGACCGGCCGCTGCATGTCGACCTGTTCGCCATGGAAGAGAAGACCCCGGTCACCATTGAAATTCCGATCCGTCTTACCGGTACCCCTGCGGGTGTCACCGAGGGTGGACGGCTTTATCAGCCGCTGCGCCGGATTATGGTACAATGCCTGCCGAAAGACATTCCCGCCGAAATCGTACTGGATATTGCCGACCTGAAAATCGGTGATACCATCGATGTGGAAAGTATTGATGTCGAAGGAGTCGAACCGCTGCGGGCGTCCTTCCGGACCATCGCCGTTATTCGTCCGCCGAAGGGTGGTTTGGATGAGATCCTCGGTCTGGATGAAGAAGAGGATGAGAAAGACGAAGAGGGTGCAGAAGAGGCCGAAGGCGCAGAAGCGGAATCCGCATCTGAGGAAGAAAGCGATAGCTAATCTGTACGATCATGCCACTTATTGTGGGCCTTGGCAATATTGGCGACGCGTATGAGGGTACGCGTCACAATATTGGTTTCTCTATTATCGACCGCCTTGCCGGAACGCTTTCCGCCGGAATGGAGCCTACCGACGGACCCTTCATCCTGGGTGTCGGGCGGTTCAAGGGGGTCAAAACCATACTCATCAAGCCCACTACCCTGATGAACAACAGCGGCCTGGCGGTATTACGCGCCTGCCGGATGTACCATTATCTTCCCTCCGACATACTGGTCTGTTACGACGACATCAACCTGCCGACCGGCAAAATCCGGCTGCGCCCCGAGGGTGGTGCAGGCGGCCACAACGGCATCCAAAGTATTATTGACCATCTGAAGACCGAGAGCTTTCCCCGCCTGAGATTTGGAATCGGAAATGAATTCGATCGGGGGCAGCAATCCGAGTATGTCCTGTCACGCTTCACTGAAGAACAGGCGTCCCCTGTTGCCGAAGGTGTGGAGAAAGCGCATGACGCCTGTCTTACATTTATTCGCGAAGGTATTGTCCACGCAATGAACGCTTACAATTGATTGGATTTTCCAGTAAAATGTAACGCTACCGAAACCACAAATCATTAATGCCATGCAAACAATTCTTTATCTGATACCGCTTGCCGGTATCATCGCACTATTATTCACCTACCTCAAATCAAACTGGGTAACCAAACAGGATACCGGAACCGACAAAATGACCCGGATCGCGGGCCACATCTATGACGGTGCCATGGCTTTTCTGAAAGCGGAGTACCGGGTTCTTGCAATATTTGTGGTCCTGGTCGCCATTCTGCTCGGTGTACAGGGGTACATTACTGAAGAGTCCCACTGGATGGTCTCCCTGTCGTTTGTGGCAGGCGCTCTCTGCTCCGGCCTTGCCGGCTTCATTGGAATGCGGGTCGCCACCAAAGCCAACGTCAGAACCGCCCATGCCGCCCGAACCAGCCTTAACAAAGCCCTCGGCGTCGCTTTCTCCGGTGGCTCTGTCATGGGCATGGGTGTCGTCGGACTCGGCGTACTTGGTCTGGGTCTGCTTTTCTGGCTCTATACCAACGTATTCGGATTCATCCCCGCACACGAAACCGATGCAGACATGCAGATGGTTCTGGCACGGGTGGTAACCGTCATCACCGGGTTTTCTTTTGGCGCGTCATCGATAGCGCTTTTCGCTCGTGTCGGCGGCGGTATCTATACCAAAGCGGCTGACGTAGGGGCCGATCTCGTTGGAAAGGTGGAAGCCGGCATTCCCGAAGATCACCACCTCAACCCGGCAACCATCGCCGATAATGTAGGCGACAACGTCGGTGACGTAGCCGGTATGGGCGCCGACCTGTTCGAGTCATTTGTCGGTTCGATTATCGCCGCAATGGTACTCGGCGTGGTATTCATGTCGTCGCAGGCATTTGTGGAAGAATCGGTATTCGGCAGCATGAGCGGGGTAATTCTGCCGCTGGCCATGGCCGGTTCGGGAATCATCATCTCAATCATCGGGACCTTTTTCGTGCGCGTCAAGGAAGGCGGCAACCCGCAAACCGCTCTTAACATCGGCGAAGTGGTGGCTGCCGGTATCCTGATCGTCACCTTCTACTTCCTGATCACCTGGATACTTCCCTCCAGCTGGACCTACACCGATGCACTTTACGGTGTAGAGCGCACCATTTCGGCTCATGGCGTCTTTTTCGCCTCCATCATCGGACTGATTGCCGGACTGCTCATCGGCTTTATCACCGAGTATTTCACCGGCGTCGGTAAAAAGCCGGTAATCAACATTGCACGGCAGTCTATTACCGGCCATGCCACCAATATCATCGCCGGACTGGGTGTGGGTATGATGTCAACCGCCCTCCCGATTCTGATCATCGCAATCGCGATTATGACCGCCTTCCAGTTTGCCGGCCTTTACGGTATCGCCATTGCCGCTGTCGGTATGCTCTCCACCCTGGGCATCCAGCTTGCAGTGGACGCCTACGGTCCCATCGCCGACAACGCCGGCGGAATCGCCGAAATGGCGGAGCTGCCTCCGGAGGTTCGTGAACGCACCGATCAGCTGGACGCGGTTGGAAACACCACCGCCGCTATCGGTAAAGGCTTTGCCATCGGCTCCGCCGCTCTCACCGCCCTGGCACTTTTCGGTGCCTACATGACGGCGGCCGATATCCAGGTCATCGATATTTCCCAGGCCGGAGTTATGGCCGGGCTTTTCGTCGGCGGAATGCTGGCCTTTGTCTTCTCGGCACTCTCCATGGGTGCGGTCGGCCGTGCCGCCATGTCCATGATCCAGGAGGTACGCCGCCAGTTCCAGGATATCCCTGCTTTGAAAGCGGCTCTGGATGTGATGCGCCGCAACGAAGGCAAGGACCAAAGCGAATGGTCGAGTGAGGACCTGGAAACCTTCAATAATGCCGAGACTTCCGCCGAATACGGCAAATGTGTTGAGATTTCCACCAAAGCCGCTCTCAAGGAGATGGTGCTGCCCGGCCTTATGGCGATCGCCGTGCCGGTCATCGTCGGCTTCGTATTCGGCGCCGAGGCACTTGGCGGACTCCTTGCCGGTGTGACGGTTTCCGGTGTGCTGATGGCCCTGTTCCAGGCCAATGCCGGCGGCGCATGGGACAACGCAAAAAAGATGATCGAGGCCGGTATCAGCTTCGACGGCGTCACCTACAACAAAGGCTCGGACGCCCACAAAGCGGCCGTCACCGGCGATACGGTCGGCGATCCGCTCAAGGATACATCCGGACCCTCACTGAATATTCTGATCAAGCTTATCTCGGTTGTAGCGCTGGTGATTGCCACCGCGTTATAGTCGTTGCCGAATCGCGAGTACCCATGCAGCGCCACTCGTGAACGCCTTTCAATCGGCGAGAAAACATGAAGCCCCGGGAATCTTTTCCGGGGCTTTATTTGTATTAGGGGCATGGATATTCTCAAAATCATCTTTGAACACGACATGACGCTGGAGCATCTCTCCGGCAACAGCGACCCCCGCAACAGCAACCGGGAAGCGACCCTCGAATCCTTTTTTCATCCACAGCAAACCTATAACCGCTACTATTTTACCGGAACGCGTCTGCCGGAGCAGCGCTTCGGATTCAACGCGCTGCACGCCTTCCCGGAACTGCTGGAGCGGCTGGACCAGCTCATCACTCCCAGGAAACCCCGCGATCCGGCACATTTTGGCAACATCACTCACGATACGGGGCGAACGGCTCCCGGAGCCACTTCCGGGGACTCTGTAAAACCCGGTTCCATCCCGAACCCCAACGCTGTGCAGAATGCGGATAAATCTCCGGATATGTCCTCTACCGCACAGCATGCCGCCGGATCCCCTGCAACCGGCACCTCCCCGGGCAGCGGCTCAGGATACACTCAAAACGACTGGTACTGGCATCACACCAATGGCACCCGGTACTCCTCCCTCTCACAGGCGTTCCAAAATCTGAAACCGGCGGAGGTGCTGGTCGGTGGCACCCATCATCCCGACAAACAGGCGATGGCGGCAATGGAGGCCGATCCACAGACCGGCTTGCGTGAACGTTTCAAACCACTTACACACCTCCTGGACAACGACCATCCGGTATTCATCGCTGAAAAAGCCCACCATGGCACCGACCTTCATCTGTTCTCCCGCCATAATTTGTATGAGCCCATTTTCAACACCTTCCGTGACGCCACCGGCCCCGGCCTGCGTTACTTCAGCATCAACGGCAAGAGGGTTTCCGGCGAACGCCATTTCTATTTCGAAACCTGGACGCTGAACCGCCCTCCCCATGGCTTTCAGGAAGTTACCAAAGAAGCTCGCCTGCGCTGACCTGCAATTTATGCTGTTATTTTAAACTTTATGAATGTATTATCGTAGGCATCAGCATGCAGACAACCACTTATCCGGCAAGCGGCCGATAAACGGAGGGAATGATCATGAACGAACAAAAAGTGGACATGTTCATCATGTCCAACAGCAAGTATTTCGAGCCTTATCACCTGGAAACCTTGCGGCAAAACCTGCTCAAGGCGGAGGAATCCAGGTTCAACCGAATTCAGGTCACCAGTTTCAAGGATCCCACACTCGCCCTGGTAGTCTCCCTGCTGGGCGGACCGCTCGGCATCGACCGGTTTTATATTGGGGATGTCGGACTCGGAATCGCCAAACTGCTTACCTGCGGCGGTTTGGGCATATGGACCTTCGTGGATTACTTTCTGATTATGGGCCGCACCCGCGAAGCCAACTTTGAGAAATATCAGGAGTTGATCTACTTTTAGGCTCCGCTACGATCATGCTGAAACGCAATCGGTTATATGGACTGATTCTGACTCTCAGTGTCGCAGCGGGCGCGTTGCTGTTGTACACCGGCTTGTCAGCGGGCCAAGGTTCTGAAGTCATAATATGCCCGTTTAAACTCCTTACCGGCATGCCCTGTCCCTCGTGCGGTACTGCAAGGGCCGTCCTTCTAATAACCGAAGGCGATCTTTTCACTTCCGTTATGATGAACCCGCTCGGCATTCCAGCCGCCATCGCCCTCCTGGTAACACCAGCCTGGGTAGCCGCTGACCTGCTGCGTAACAGCGACAGCCTCTTCCGGGCATTTCGCGAAACCGAACGGTTTATTTCAAGCCACAAGTGGGCGGCCTTCCTGCTGGCAGCCCTCATATCCGCCAACTGGATATGGAACTTCACAAAAGGGCTGTAACCACGCCATACTGTCATCGCCATGCTCTATCACACTGAATTCCCTTACTCCCCGGACGATACGGAGCGTGAAAAAGCATCCAACAGCTACCTGATATCGTTGATTGCCATCATTGCCGGCGCACCCATGCCGTTTGTCAATCTCCTGGCTACGCTCATTTTTTACCTTGGAAACAGAAAGGGGGCCTATTTCACAAGATGGCACTGCACCCAGGCCATGATGTCACAAATCACGCTCTTTTTTGTCAATGCCGCTGCCGTCGGCTGGACGGTGCACATTTTCATCGGCGGCGGCACATTGACCAACGTCTATATCGCTTATCTGATCACCGCGCTGCTGGTCAATTTGATTGAATTTGTGATGACCATCTACACCGCCATCGCGACACGCAGGGGCCGCCATATTGAGTGGTGGTTTTGGGGGGCGCTGGCCAATACTATCTGCAAACCGGAACGGAGCACATCATGAAAAAGGCAGCCCTTCAATTCCTGGTCGCGCTCGCCCTGTTTGCCGGTGTCTGGTTTGCCCTTAGCCACATCGACTTCACCGGCGGCCGGTCACTTGAGACTCCAGGAATCGAAGCCAGGGAAAAAATCGGGGCGATCCTGTTCCGGCATCTGGAAGCGCAGTTTCCATCGTCACAAAATGACTCTCTGCTTGCACTGCTTGATGAAACCCATCACAACCTGTGCCACGCCAACGGCATAGACCCGGCATCCATTGAGGTTCACCTGTTGGAAAATCCCGCTGTGAACGCAGTCGCTCTTCCCGGCAGGCGTATCGTGTTTTTCACAGGATTGACAGACATGTTCGATCATCCCGGAGAGCTTGCCGGAGTCCTTGCGCACGAAATCGCGCACATCGAGGAAAATCATGTGCACGACCGGATGAATCGCGAAGTGGGGATTTCTGTCATGTTAACCATCAGCGGACTTGACGGGGCGCCGGAAGCCATTGCCAACCTCATGCGCATCATCAACTCATCGGCTTACAGCCGCTCGCAGGAACGCGAAGCCGACAATATGGCCGTAACCTATCTTCGGGAAGCGGAAATCGACCCCGTCCACCTGGCCAACCTGCTGCTGCGTCTCTCCGCCGAACAGCGGCGCGATCAGGCACGGGTGCCGGACTGGATCCGGTCGCACCCCGATCCGCGCCATCGGGCCGAAACCATCTTCAACCAGCTGGAGATCACTCCGGACGACGGGCAACCATAAGCTGGCGCTGACTGGATCTCTCATCAAACTCCTGACCCTGGTACCCGCCGTAAAAACGGATATCCTCCAGTTTCAGCTCTCGAAAACGCTCCATAAACCACTCCGGGCCGTACAGTTTTACACGCTCCTGATAGCGCTGCTCCTCATGGCCGTGTTCCCCGCTGAAGGCGATGGTCTTCACCACCATATCCCCCTCGATACTTCTTGAGATATCACAGGCCAGTTCGCCAATCCCGGTCTGTTCCCGCGGCACCAGGTTGTCAACCGTGAACCGGGGATTGAGAAAATCCATCACCAGAACGCCGCCGGGAGCGAGATTTGCCGCCATATTCCGCATCACGGAGAGGTTATCGGCATCATCATCAAAATATCCGAAACTGGTAAACAGGTTGCACACCAGCTGAAACGGCCCGTTGCGAAAAGTGCGCATGTCCCCTACCCGGAAGGTGAGGTTCTCGAGGCGGGCGGCATCTGCTTTCCGGCGGGCCTTGCTGATGGCCCTGGTGGAGAGGTCTACTCCGGTAACATGGTATCCGTGTCCGGCCAGCATCAGCGAGTGGCGCCCACGGCCACACCCTATGTCCAGGGCACGGAGATATTGATGGGGAGGAAACATACCGGCAATCCAGTTCACCAGGCGCGCGGCCTCTCTGTCATCGCGTGCGGCGTACAACTTCTCATACAACGGGCTGTCAAACCACGATTCATACCAGGCTTTGGAACTCATAAAAGCAGCTTATTGCATAATGATTCATCCGGTGCTCCGGCACCGGCATCAGGGATCATGATCAGGCGGCCAGGCTTTTCTCATTTGCATCTCACCCGGTATGCACGCGCTTGCCACACATCATCATCCGACAAAGCATATGAAATCGTGTGCGGATTGCGGCTCCGGCCATCGGCACCTGAACAGCTTTCTGAAAGTGCGGCAGATCCAGTGCGTTACAAGATAGACCAATTGGCATAAAAAAAACGCCAATATTTGATTACTTTGCCCGCTTTTACCGGGATTGTCGTATTTTGCTGCGATAACCTTTGCAGACAAAGCAACATGACATACTCCGAAAAAATTCTGAACGCGGTACGAGGTTCCCGGTCTGTGCTATGCGCGGGCATCGATCCGGTGCCCGAACAATTTCCCCCGGTCATCCGAAACAGCGGGCAGCCGGAACGGGAGATGGCAGCCACGTTTTGCCGCACGCTCATCACACAGACCAAGGCGCATGTTGCGGCGTACAAAATCAATACCGCTTACTTCGAGGCACTCGGTCCGGATGCATTTCATGTTTTGAATGATGTACTGGACGCCATCCCTTCCGGAAAAATCATTATTGCGGATATCAAGCGGGGCGACGTACCGCACACCAATGCCCGGTACAAAACCGCCTTCTTCGACCGCTTCGGATTTGATGCGGTCACCCTGTCACCGTTTATGGGACTCGATACCATGCTCCCTTTTCTGCAGGACACGGAGCGGGCGGTCTATGCGCTGACGCTCACTTCCAATCCCGGAGCCTCGGACTTCATGACACAGCCCTTTGGAGGCCGTCCGACGTTGAGCGAGTATGTCGCCGATCAGCTTCAAAAACTTTCGGAGACGTGTCCCGGCACACTGGGCATGGTAATCGGAGCAACCCAAAGCGATCTTTACAAACCGGTGATGAGGGCTTTTTCCGGGGCACCGCTTCTGATTCCTGGCGTGGGTGCCCAGGGGGGGTCGGTTGAAGAACTATCCGCGGCACTGCAGCGTCATCGCGGGGTTCCGCTTATCAATGTGAGCCGCAGCCTCTCCGCCTTCAACGCCGATGCTCCGGAACCATGGGACCTTCAGATCGCACTCAATGCCGGACGGCTGAATGGCACGCTGGAAGCCATCGCCGCCCCCCATATCCATCCAGCCGACAACAGCTAATCTTAGGGGCCGATGCCGTCAAAAAAACCACATATCACGATTTACACCGACGGTGCCTGCAGCGGAAATCCAGGGCCGGGGGGATGGGGCGCGCTGCTGGAGTGGAACGGGAAAGAAAAAACGCTGAGCGGCGGTGAACCCCATACCACCAACAACCGCATGGAGCTGATGGCGGTCATCCGGGCGCTTGAAGCGCTCAAAAAGCCGTGTCGTGTTTCCATACACAGCGACAGTGCGCTCATTGTGAATGCTTTTACCCAGGGCTGGGTGGACAACTGGCTGCGCAGGGGATGGAAAAAAGCCGACAAAAAGCCGGTGGAAAACCGTGACCTCTGGGAACAGCTGCTAACCGCCATGGAACCGCACGATGTGGAGTGGGTCAAGGTCAAAGGCCACTCCGACGATCAGCGCAACAACCGGGTAGATCGGCTTGCAGTGGAAGCGTGTAAAAAAATTCAGTAGTCCGGGAGCGGTGCGGCAATCCTGGAACGATGCGAAAACTCAGGAATGGTGCGGCGATCCTGGAAGGATGCGAAAACTCAGGAGCAGTGTGGCAAACCGAGCGCGGTGCTAAAAACCAGAAATGGGCTAAAACCCGGGGAGGATGCGACAACTCGGGAGCGGTGCGACAACCCTGGTGCAGTGCGGCAATTCAGGAACGGTGCAGCAATCCGGGAACCGGGTCCTGTCACGACACTTTTTCCCACTGATGCCGGGCATAGGGTTTCAGCGTCAGATCATCCAGCATACCCTCGCCGGCTTTGAACCAGCCGGTTACAGCGATCATTGCGGCGTTGTCGGTACAGTATTTTGGATGGGGGATGTGGAGGGAGACGCCCATATCGGCGGCCATTTTTCGGGCTTTCTCCCGCAGCATGGAGTTTGCGGAAACCCCGCCAGCAATGATGGCGGAGGATACACCGGTCTCGCGGATCGCCTTGCGCAGTTTATGAATCAGTACATCGGTGATGGCCGCGGAAATACTGGCACATAAATCATTCAAATGGCGAATCAGGAAATCCTGCCGCCGGTTTTCGGGAATACTCTGGATATAGTAAAGCACCGATGTTTTGAGTCCGGAGAAGCTGAAATCCAGCCCCTTTTTCATCATGGCCCTCGGGAAATCAAAAAAGTCGGAGTCGCCGGATGCTGCCAACTGGTCGATTCGGGGTCCTGCGGGGTAGTCCAGCCCCAGCAGTTTTCCGATCTTGTCGAATGCTTCGCCGGCGGCATCGTCGCGTGTCTGTCCCATCAGGATGTGGTTCAGCGGTCGCCGGACATGAAAAATCTGGGTGTGGCCACCCGAGACCACCAAGCTCACAAAAGGCAGCTCCGGTTTTTCGTCAATAAATGTGGCGTAGATATGGGCGTCAATGTGATTGACTCCAATAACCGGTTTGTTCCACTGGATGGAGAGCCCTTTAGCGAAACAGAGTCCGACCAAAAGCGATCCCATGAGGCCGGGCCCTTCGGTGACCGCTATGGCATCGATATCGTCCGGTGTCACTTCCGCCCTGGCCATCGCTTCCAAAACGGTATCCCAGATAACCCGTTCATGGGCCCGAGAGGCCAGTTCCGGAACGATGCCACCGAAAGCGGCGTGATCTTTTTGGGAGGCAATGACACTGGAACGCAGCAGCCGCCCGTCATATACTGCGGCGGCCGTTTCATCGCAAGAAGACTCTATGCCCAGAATGGTCATTACTGTCTGATAAATACACCGGGGTTGCCGCCTGCCACAAGCAAACCGGCGCTGCACCCTACAGCGTAAATCGGGTGCTCGGACAAGCCCAGCGAATCCCAGGTATCTCCGTTGTCAAGGGAACGGAAGACGCCTTCCCGCGTGGCGGCAACGAGCACATTCTCATGGGTGATGACCAGGTCGTACAGTTCGAGTCCGGAGAGGCCGTTATCCGCTTCTTCCCAGTTCTCGCCACGGTCTGAAGAGCGGTAGATCCCGGTCTGGGTAGCTGCGAACAGGACGCCGTCGTCGTTGCTGATGATCGCCCGGGTTCTGACCGGTGGAAAATCCGACTCCGCTTCCGTCCAGGTCTCACCCCTGTCGTCGGAGCGGAAGATGCGGTTGGTCACTCCGGCATAAATTTCGCCGTCGGGGTGACTCCCAAGAGTATAGGCAAACTTGAGAGGAATCCCCTCATTGGCGGCTGTCCAGGACATGCCCTCATCATCCGAAATATAAATACCACCGACAAGAGTAGCGGCGATCAGCCGGCCGGATTCATGAACCATAATCGACTGCACGCGCGTTTCATCCATGCCTCCGGATGTTCGGCGCCAGCTCCGCCCGTTATCCCTGGAGCGGTAGACCCCATCCTGTGTAGCGGCAAAAAATGTTTCCCCGACAGATTTGGCAAATCCGAATACTGAAACACCATCCAGGTTGGTTTGGAGCCAGTTCTCGCCCTGGTTAGAGGTAAAATAGACGCCGTGGCTCAGCGTCCCGGCCAGAATGAGACCGTCGGGGCCGACATGAAGAGCCTGAACCGATCCGCCGTAGGGTCCGTCGGTATGGTTCCAGTCATCGCTGTTCATGGCCTGTGCACGGTGCGCAGATGCACCTGCAACAATGACAATCAGTAGCAGTATGGTCATTAAACGTGGCATGAGTTTCTCAATTTTTAGCTAATGGTTACCGGATGCATCACCGGGCCGGCCGGCCGTTTCGCAATACGATAAGGCAGTCAGGTGATTCATCCGAAAGAAATGTTTCCCAGATTGGTCATGGAGAATAGTGGCCGGGTGCCGGGCCATCGAAACGTTTCTGGTCCCGCTTCACACCGATCATTTTCGAAAGATACAGATTACGCTCAAATAAACGAATGAAATCGCAACTGTTTCCGGTTTAAATATTGCCCGGAACATAATACCTTATGTGGTTTAGCAGTGACATTTTCCCAATCTATGGCCAAGGACGTAATAGTTATTCGCGGCGCTCGCGAACACAATCTCAAAAATATCGATCTGGATATTCCCCGTGACCGGTTTGTGGTCATTACCGGCATATCGGGATCCGGCAAAACCTCGCTTGCTTTCGACACCATCTACGCCGAGGGGCAGCGCCGCTTCATGGAGTCGTTGTCGGCCTATGCCCGGCAGTTTCTGGGGATGATGGAGCGCCCGGATACCGATTTCATCGACGGGCTTTCGCCGGTGATCTCCATCGACCAGAAAACAACCAGCCGCAACCCCCGGTCGACTGTGGGAACCGTTACCGAAGTATACGATTACCTGCGGCTGCTGTTTGCCAGGGCGGGCACCCCCTATTCGTACCTGACCGGCAACCGGATGAAGAAGCAGACGCCCGAAGAGGTGGTGAACAGCATCCTGCAGCTGCCGCAGGGCACTCGGGCCTACTGCCTGGCTCCGGTCGTGCGTGGCCGCAAGGGCCACTATCGCGAACTGTTTGAACAGACACTCAAACAGGGTTTTATCCGTGTGCGGATTGACGGGGAGTTCCGGGAGCTTGAAAAAGGCATGCAGGCCGACCGCTACAAGACACACGACATTGAGGTGGTCGTGGACCGCTTCGTCGTCTCTGAAAACAGTCGTAACCGCATACAGCAGAGTGTGGATATCGCGCTTGACCTGGCCGACGGGAACCTGATTCTGGCCACGGAAGACCCTGAGCAGCCCTCCGGATTTCGCGACCATCTCTTCTCCCTGAACCTGTTTGATCCCGAAAGCGGACTCTCCTACGACGAGCCGGCGCCCAACATGTTCTCCTTCAACTCGCCTTACGGCGCATGCCCCGACTGCGACGGACTGGGTTACCGGTATGATGTCGATCCCGGGCTGATGATTCCCAATCCATCGCTCAGTATCGATGACGGCGCCCTCCGATATCTCGGGAAACCCCGCAACATATTTGTATTCAAACAACTGGAGGCGGTTTTTGATGCGTACAGCGCCTCTTTCGATACACCGGTGAACGAACTGCCTGCCGAACTGCGAGACATTATCGTTCGCGGCAGCGGCGAACGGACATTCGATGTCTCCTACGACTTTCGGGACAGCACCATCCGGTACAAACACGCCTTTCCCGGTCTGGTTTCCATAATCCGGGAGCAATATGAGGATTCCAAATCACCCAAGCAGCGGGACAAGGCCAAGGCGTTCATGAATCGCGTGGCATGCGATGCATGCGGAGGAGGCCGGCTCAAGAAAGAGGCGCTTTCCTACCGAATTGGGAGCTATACTATCCATGACCTGGTGCAGATGGACATCCGCACGCTTCGCCGGACCATCGACCACCTTGAATTCACCGAGCGGGAGCGCATTATCGCATCGCAGATTGTTAAGGAGATACGGGACCGGCTGGACTTTCTCTTGAACGTGGGACTCAATTACCTCTCCCTGGATCGTGAGGCGCAAACCATCAGCGGAGGTGAGGCACAGCGCATCCGGCTGGCCACGCAGATCGGGACCCAGCTGGTTGGAGTGCTTTACATCCTGGATGAGCCCAGCATCGGTCTCCATCAGCGCGACAACATCAAGCTCATCAATTCGCTGAAAACACTGCGCGACCTGGGCAACAGCGTGCTCGTCGTGGAACATGATCGTGAAACCATCGAAAGTGCCGATTATGTAGTGGACCTGGGTCCGGGTGCAGGCCGGTTCGGCGGACATGTCGTTACCAGCGGGCCTCCCGGGCAGCTTGATCCCGCCTCCATGACCGCCCGTTACCTGAACAGTCAGGAAGCAATCCGTATGCCGGAAAAGAGGCGCTCTGGAAACGGCCGGAGTTTCGTCATCAAGGGGGCGGGCGGACACAACCTGAAAGAAGTGGACCTGAAACTTCCGCTGGGCCGTTTTATTTGCGTCACCGGTGTGAGCGGCAGCGGAAAAAGTTCTCTGATCAACCAGACGGTAGTACCGCTGCTCAGCAATCATTTTTACCAGTCCCGGACGGTTCCACTCCCCTACCAGAGCGTGGAAGGCCTCGAGCATTTAAATAAAATCATATCCATCGATCAGAGTCCGATCGGCCGCACACCCCGTTCCAACCCGGGCACCTACACCAAGGTTTTCGACATGATCCGCACACTGTTCGCAGAACTGCCGGAAGCCAAAATCCGGGGCTACGGCCAGGGACGCTTCTCCTTCAACGTGAAAGGTGGCCGCTGTGAAGAGTGCAACGGCGACGGGGTCAAGAAAATCGAAATGAATTTCCTGCCCGATGTCTATGTGACCTGTGAATCGTGCAAGGGAAAACGCTACAACCGGGAGACCCTCGACATCCACTACAAGGGAAAAAACATCTCCGATATTCTGGAAATGCAGATTGAGGAGGCGGCGCAGTTTTTCGACGCGGTGCCGCGCATCAAGCGAATTTTGGAAACCATGAATTCGGTTGGCCTTGGATACCTGACCCTGGGCCAGTCCAGTACTACCATTTCCGGCGGAGAGGCTCAGCGCATCAAGCTGGCACGTGAACTTTCCAAGATCGGCACGGGCGACACCTTGTACGTGATGGACGAGCCGACAACCGGCCTGCATTTCCAGGATGTGAGCATGCTTGTGGACGTCATCCAGCAACTGGTTGAGAAAGGCAATACCGTTGTGGTGATCGAGCACAACCTGGATCTGATCATCGCTTCGGATTACATCATTGACATGGGTCCGGAGGGCGGTGCCCAAGGGGGAGAGATCATCGCCGCGGGCACTCCGGAAGAGGTCGCCCGGTTCGAATCATCCCATACCGGAAGATATCTACGGCAGGAGCTTGAACGCTACAGGAAAATGTCCGAAGCAGGGTAAAAACAGGCGGATGAACCTTTGAAAATTCGATTGCCCGAAGCCGGTCATTTCTTTATATTTCCCGGTAATGGAAATTTTCCGGGCACATATTATCAAACTTGCTGTACTGCTACTCTTTGTGGCGGGAACCGCTTTGTTCGTATGGCCATCCCAAAGCGACACACAGCCCGGCGAATCGGTTTCCAGCTGGTTGTTTGACCTCCGCACCAACAAGGACAATCCCGTTGTTTACCAGAAAATATCGTCACTTCGCACCCAGGAAGGTGACATCCCGGGATTGTTGCGAAAAGCCTCTTCGATTGTAAGCGAGCATGCGGACGATTTCTCCCTGCCGGTGGATTCGACAGACTCTTCGGATGATGACATTTACAATACCCTTTTGCTCAAATGGACCATCCATCAGCAGGAAACGATGACCCGTACGGTGACCATCGCCGACCGGCAGACACAGGTACCACCGGCTAACGAAGAAGACGATCAAAACGCCTGGAATCAGCTTACCCAGTCGATCGATTTCGTCATTGGTGCGTATGGACGCATCAGCGAAGCCTGGGAGTATATTCGCATCATTCTGAGACCGCTGGCCAGCGGCATTGCGATCGGAGCCCCATAGGACATCACGTGAAAAATGCGGGCGGGCAACCGCTAACCGCATGTTTTCCATAGCCCATCTCTCCCGATAAAGAACTACCGGCACGGCCACGGGACCGTGTCCATTGATGTGCAACTCACACTTTATTTAATCACACAGAACCGGATTAGTATTTATGAAAGGTAATGGAACCAAACTGGCTTTTATCGTCGCTTTTCTTGTCATGACGATCTACTATTTGTTCCCCTCATTCCAGTATTGGCTGGAAATGCGGAACATCGACAGAATGCCTGAAGAAGAGCGTGTGGAGTATCTTCAGGACAACGAGACCCGCATCGACAACATGCGGCAAAAGATTCTGACCCTCGGCCTCGATCTTCAGGGCGGAATGCACGTTACGCTCGAACTGGCCACACATCAGCTCATCGGCGAGCTCTCCGGTGAATACCGTGACGAGTTTTTTGACGAGGTGCTGAGTGCAGCATGGCAGCAGGCACAGGCCGAAAACACGGATGTCATTCAGGAATTTGTGACCGCATTCGAAGAGCGGGATGCCGATGCGCGCCTGAGCCGCTATTTCCGTTCGGACGCCGACAACATCACCCGGCGGTCTACCAATGCCGAAATTCAGGAATGGCTGCAGAACCAGCGCGACGCCGCGGTTGACCGTGCGATTGAGATTGTCCGCAACCGGGTGGATCGCTTCGGTGTGACCGAACCCTCTATCGTGCGTCAGGGTAACAACCGCCTGGTGGTTGAGCTGCCGGGCGTTACCGACGAAGAGCGGGTCCGTGACCTGCTCCGCGGAACGGCGCGGCTGGAATTTCGCCTCACGGCCGATCCGGAAGACCTTCGCCATTCTCTGGAGCGTATTATCGCTTTTTATGATGCCGACGACGATGCGGATGACATCGATCTGGAAGACGAATGGCAGGACTTTGAACAGGATGATCAGGACAATCCGCTGATGCGTGTTCTCATACCGCAGGGGCAGGGGGTAACGTTTGGATCAGCCGCCGGCGCCGACACTTCGGAGGTTAACCGGCTGCTGGGCTCCGAAGAGGTTCGCCGCCTGCTCCCCCGCGACATTGAGCTGATGTGGACAGCCAACCCGCAGTTCCAGGCTGAAGGAAGAGGGTATTACTCCCTGATCGGTGTGCGGCGTCAGATTGAACTGACCGGTGACGTGATTACGGAAGCGCGGCCGACATTCGACCAACACACCAACCGCCCGGAGGTCTCCATGACCATGGACCGCCAGGGTGCACGCACCTGGGCGCGTGTCACAGGGGCCAACATCGGCCGGCCTGTCGCGATTGTCCTCGATGGTGTGATCTACTCCTATCCGGTCGTCCAGGGCCAAATCACCGGCGGAAGGTCTTCCATCACCGGACTGGCCAGCAGTGCGGAAGCGGAAGACCTGGTGAACATTCTGATGTCGGGCGCCCTGCCCGCGCCGCTGGATATCGTCCAGGAACGGACCGTGGGTCCCAGCCTGGGTGAAGCCTCCATCCGTGCCGGTTTCAATTCGGCTCTGTTCGGTTTGGCGCTGGTCATCATCTTCATGATCATCTATTACCGCACCGGAGGGGCCATCGCCAATATCGCCCTGATTCTCAACATCATCTTCATCATGGGTATTCTGGCGGCCTTTAATGCTACCCTGACCCTTCCCGGTATCGCGGGTATCGTATTGACCATCGGTATGGCGGTCGATGCCAACGTACTTATTTTTGACCGGATTCGCGAGGAGTTACGCGCAGGCAAGAGTCTCATTGCCGCTATCGACAGCGGATACTCCAACTCCATGAGCGCGATTCTGGATGCCAACATCACCACATTCCTGACGGCGGTAATTCTGTTCAGCTTCGGAGTCGGCCCCATCAAGGGTTTTGCAATCACTCTGATGGCCGGTATCGCGGCTTCGCTGTTCAGCGCCATAATCATCACCCGAGTGATCGTTGACTGGATGACCAAGGATAAAAAGTGGATCGTCAGTTACGGCTGATCCCTTCCGTCCCAAATCACCACCATTTTTAAAATCATAATTTATTACCGATATGAGACTCTTTGAAACCGCCAACTACACCATTATCCCGCATCGAAAGATCGGATATGCCATTTCCCTGACGCTGGTCGTCATATCCCTTGTTGCCATTTTCGGCCGCGGACTCCAGTACGGCATCGATTTCCGCGGGGGAATTGAAATCGTCATCGCGTTTGAACAGCCGGCCCAGGTGGAAGAACTGCGCTCCGCACTTACCGAGCCCCTGGGTGCCATGCCTGAAATCAGGCGATTTGGTGCCGGTCAGGATCTGCTGATTCGCGTCGACACCGACCGCTCGACCTCGGAGGTCCAGCAAGCCGTACTTGCGGCGGCGGCATCCGTCTATCCCGACAACCCTTCCAGTGTTATTCAGACTGAGAATGTGGGTCCCAGCTTCGCGGACGACCTCCGAAACGCCGCGCTGATGTCCATTGTCTTCGCGCTGATCGTGATCTTCCTCTACATCCTGATCCGGTTCAAAAAATGGTCGTACTCGGCCGGAGCCGTTGCAGCCCTGGCGCATGATGTGATCATCACCCTGGGAATTTTCACCATCCTGCACGGAGTCGTGCCGTTCAGTCTGGATATCAACCAGGCGCTGATCGCCGCCTTTTTGACCATTGTGGGATACTCCCTGAACGATACGGTGGTTGTATTCGACCGGATCCGTGAAAACTCTCTGATTTTCAAGACGGAAAGCTTCGACAAGATGGTCAACCGGAGCGTGAACAACACCCTGAGCCGCACCGTTGTAACTTCGATAACCACCTTGTTTGTAGTTACAATACTGTTTATTTTCGGAGGAGATGTGCTTAAGGGACTTTCCTTTGCACTCATAATAGGTGTGCTGCTTGGAACATACAGCTCCATTTTTGTTGCCAGCTCGCTGTTGGTTGACCTGCAGCTGAAGACCCGGAAAAACGTCGCGTAAATCAATCAACGGTTTTTAAACCATTTAATTTACTGCTTATGAGCTTCAACGTGTCTGAGCGATACAATTGTGTCGTTATCGAATTCAAGGGTAATGTGATGGGAGGGCCTGATGCGCTCACCCTGAATGAAAAGCTTCACGAGCTGATTGACCAGGGCAAAAAGAATGCCGTCGTGGATCTGAGCCGTGTCAAGTTCATGAACTCTTCGGGCCTGGGAATGCTCATCGGCGCGCTGACGACCATGAGGAACGCCGGAGGTGATCTGCGAATTGCCAATGCCACAGACAAAATTGAAAGCCTGCTGATGATCACCAAACTCATCACGGTTTTCAAACACTTCCGGTCACTGGATGAAGCTGTAGATTCCTATTCAACACAGGAATAAACCGCAGTTTAATTTATCAATTTCTACCGAATCGGGGAAAGAGGTGCTTCGGCACCTCTTTTTTTGTGAGGTACTTATCTATCTATTAAAAAATGTCCGTTAGAGTTATTATTGGAGCCCAGTGGGGCGATGAGGGAAAAGGAAAAATTGTCGATTTGCTGAGTGACCAGGCCGACTATGTTGCCCGCTACCAGGGGGGCGCCAATGCCGGCCACACACTCAATTTCGATGGCAAAACCCACATATTACACCTGATTCCATCCGGAATTTTCCACAACAACACCACATGCATCATCGGTAACGGGGTGGTTATCGATCCCATCACACTGTTGGAAGAGATAGCCCTGGTTCGCGAATCCGGTGTCGACATCGACGGGCGTCTGCTGGTCAGTGAGACCGCCCACGTGATTCTGCCCTACCACAAGAGCCTGGACAAGGTGGGGGAGCATGCACTTGGCGGACAGAAAATCGGGACGACCGGCCGGGGTATCGGTCCGGCCTATGTCCACAAGCTCGCCCGTGTGGGTATTCGGATAATGGATCTTTATGATCCCGAGTCTCTTCGTAAAAAAATGGAGACCAATCTTTCGGAAATAAATACCAAGTTGTCGGCATTCAAATCCGAACCCCTGGAACTCGAAGAGATGTACCAGGATATGATATCGGCGGCAGAACAGCTTGAGCCTTTTGTCTGCAACACCATGCAGCGACTGCACAAAGCACTGGATGCCGGGCGGGAAATTCTCCTGGAAGGAGCCCAGGGAGCCCTCCTGGACATCGACCATGGAACCTATCCATATGTCACTTCCTCCTCCCCGACCGCCGGCGGCGCCTGTATTGGTACCGGAATCCCGCCCACGGCTATCGACAACATTATGGGTATCACCAAAGCCTATTGCACCCGCGTTGGCAACGGTCCCTTCCCAACCGAACTACTGGATGAATCCGGTGACGCCCTCCGGGAAGCCGGTCGTGAGTTTGGTTCTACTACCGGCCGGCCCCGTCGTTGCGGTTGGCTGGATCTGGTCGCGCTCAAATATGCCGCCCAAATCAACGGAATCAATGAGCTGGTGGTAACCAAGCTGGATGTCCTGGACGGACTTGAAACCATCAAAGCCTGTACTTCCTACAAAATTGACGGCAAGGAAACCACCGAGTTTCCATTGAAACTCAAGGATATCGACCGAGTTGAACCGGTTTATTCCGAATATCCGGGATGGAGCGGAAGTACCCGTGATGCCAAATCGTATGATGAGCTTCCAAAGGAAGCCCGTGATTACCTGGAGGCGGTCTCCGAGTATCTTGGAATTGAGATCAGTATTGTCTCAACAGGCCCTGGTCGGACAGAGACCCTGGTTCTGACCGACTTGTAACCACACCTTCCCGGCACGACAGACAGTTTTTCCTGTTCCTGTCATATTCGGAATTAGATGGTTTGCGCACGTCAGCTACGCGAACGGCGTACTGCGACCGTATGTCTCCGTCACGGTGCATGATGGATGAACGGCGCCTTTTTGAATCATTTGGAACCGTATTGTCATTTTACACACCTTCTTGCTAAACCGACCAGATCAATGGCTGATTCGTTTCAAGTCACCTACTTGCTGAGTTTGGCCGACGGAGAGAATGTAAATGACCGTGTTCTGGCCCTGCAACTGGAGCAAAGTGCCGAGCTGCCGGAATCGGTTGTAGCTTCCATGGGGGTTTCAGGCGTCAAAGGCCGGATTGTGCAACAGTCCCGCCCATCCCCCCGGCAGGTTCTTGTAACCATTGCGTGGCCGGGTCAAAATCACGCCGGCGAAATCACCCAGTTTCTCAATATTCTGTTCGGTAACATCTCTCTGAAACGGGGCATTGCAATTTTGGACATACAGTGGGATGCGTTGACTCCGGACCTGTTTAAAGGTCCCGCGTGGGGCATTGACCGTTTTCGCCAGGACTGGGATATCCCTCACAGGGCACTCAGCTGTACAGCCCTCAAACCCATGGGATATCCAACCGGCAAACTGGCTGCCATCGCACATCAGTTTGCTGAAGGCGGGATCGACATTATCAAGGACGATCACGGCCTCACCAATCAGGAGCCGGCACCCTTCCGGAAGCGCGTTGCCGCTTGTGTTCAGGCAATGGATAAAGCCGCTCAAAACACCGGCCGGCGTTCCCGGTACTTCCCCAACATTACAACAGAACCGCACCTTCTCCGGGAACGTTATGAAATGGCGGCGGAACTTGGAGCCGACGGCGTGCTGCTGGCACCCATGCTGACGGGGCTCGCTTCCATGCACTATCTGGCTCAGCTCCCGGTGGACCTCCCGATTATGGCACATCCGGCATTCAGCGGACCATTTGTGGCGCATCATCCATCAGTCCATGCATTGAAAAACAACGGAGCAGCATCCGAAGAGGCTTCCGGCATCCCGGGAGAGAGCCTTCACGGCTTTGAGCCCGGCCTGTTTTTCGGTGCATTGTGGCGAGCTCTCGGGGCCGATTTTGTGATTTATCCCAATGCCGGCGGCCGTTTTTCATTTTCACCTGACACCTGCTTGTCAATCAATAAAGAAGCACTGAGGCAGGATATCCCTTTCCCCCGCACTTTTCCCACACCAGGCGGAGGAGTTCGGGCAGACCGTATGCCATACTGGCTGCAGCAATATGGAAAAGAGATCACCTTTCTGATCGGAGGAAACCTTTACGAGGATCCCGCAGGTATTTATCATGCATCCCGTGCGTTTTCGGAAAGCCTTCGTTAGTTTTCGTCAATACCTTGCGGCCAACACCAGACACACCGCCTGTAACATGATCCGGCGACTCCTGAAAACCCGGCACGTTTAGATCATCCGAGATAATAAAGCCGGGTATCGTTTCGGATTCATGATCATCCACAGGCAGCAATTGAAAAATCAAACCGCTAACCATGTCCGATCAATCAAAAATCATACGGTCTGAAAACTTCACCTGGCCGGAAATTAAAAAAAAAGAGTACAAGTCAGATCAGCCCGGTTTTCAAGGCATTTCGAGATTTGTTCTGCTGGGTGAAAAGGAGGACGAGCAGGGGCTGAATATGCAAACCCGCTACTTTGAAATTGAGCGTGGCGGTTACTCGTCTCTTGAAAGACATCGCCACCCGCACACGGTGGTTATTGTCAAAGGACAAGGTTCAATGATACTCGGCAACTCCTGTCATAACCTGGAGCACATGGACACGGTTTACATCTCTCCCGGAACCGTACACCAGTTTCATGCCGACCTTGGCGAGCCTCTGGGGTTCATTTGCGTCGTTGACCGTTACCGGGACCGGCCGGAAACACCTGTGAGCAGGCAACAGCTCGAGACATGGATCTCCAATCCCGAGGCGCGAGATAAAGCCCGCATATAGATGAAACTCAGAAACCTTACGGCTTGCTGCCGATTCCGGCCATTCAAATGGCCGCGCTTTTTTTGACAAACCCCTTGTATGATAGGGAGTTTTATTAGTATATTTGTGCCTCTAAAGCGAGAATAGCTCAGCTGGTAGAGCACAACCTTGCCAAGGTTGGGGTCGCGGGTTCGAGTCCCGTTTCTCGCTCAAGACATCAAACGGCGATTTTCAGTATAAAAGACTGGGATTCGCCGTTTTTTATTTATAAAACGTGGCACAAAAGCGCCACCTGCAGGCCCCCTGAGAGACACCAATCCGCTTATCTAGAGTTCGCCTGCACACCTGCAGGACTCCCGAGTCCAGTTCGTATTTCGCCGTACATATCCCCCACACGCCGGCTTCTGGATAAAAGAAACCCCGAGCGACTCGCTGCCGCCCGGGGTGATATTCCTTCGATTGTCACGAGGACCTATGCTCAGAGCATGACTCCAAAGACACGACCGATGAGCAGGTACATCATACCGGTAATAACAAACACCATGAGTATGTTAAAGACAAAACCGGCACGGGCCATTTGAGGAATGCTGACCAGTCCGCTGCCATATACAATGGCATTGGGCGGGGTGGCAACCGGAAGCATGAACGCACAGCTTGCACCGATGGCCGCGGGAACCACCAGCAAGAGCGGATCTTGCCCCATGGCAATGGCAACTGATGCCAGAATCGGCAGAAAAGCTGCCGCCGTGGCCGTGTTACTGGTAACTTCCGTCAGGAATATGATCACAAATAAAGCGGCAATCAACAGTACAATAATCGGCACCCAGTCAAGTACGCCCAATCCACCACCAATCCATTCTGCAAGGCCGGTATTGGTAATGGCTGCGGCAAGACTCAGTCCACCGCCGAACAGGATCAATACTTCCCATGGAAGCTTTTTGGCATCATCCCAGTTAAGCACAAATTCACCTTTTTTGAAATTAATGGGCAGCAGGAACATCAAAACAGCACCAAATATGGCAATTCCGGTGTCGGAGATATTCGGAACAAACCGGTCCAGCACATGAGCCCGGATAATCCACAGAATGGCTGTCATGGTAAAAACAACCGCAACCATTTTTTCCGCACGTGACATGGGTCCGGCATCTTCCAACTCTTTGCGGATTACATCTCTTCCTCCGGGAATCTGTTTCAGTTTTACAGGGAATACGACGTAGGTCAGCATAAGAAATACCAGTGGCAGTGAAACTATCACCAGTGGCACACCTATGCCCATCCACTGGGCAAATCCGATATCGACATTATAATTATCCAGCATATACCCGGCCATCAATGCGTTGGGCGGGGTTCCGATCAAGGTTCCAATTCCACCGATATTGCAGGCATAGGCAAGGCACAGCAGCATAACCAGGGCAAAATTGGTTCTGAATTCGCCGGTTTCCATCGCTTTTTCACTTTCCACGAGACCGATGATGGAGAGGGCGATGGGCAGCATCATCATGGCCGTAGCCGTGTTGCTGACCCACATGCTCAGGAATGCAGCGGCCATCATAAAACCGATAATAATGGACGTAGGGCGGGTTCCAACAAAGTTTACAACATTGAGTGCGATTCTGCGATGAAGATTGGTGCGCTCCATGGCCAGAGCGATAATAAAGCCTCCCATGAACAGATATATCAAGGGGTTGGCAAAAGGTTCCGTGGCCTGGGAAACGGGTCCGACACGAAGAATCGGAAACAGAATAATCGGCAACAGAGCCGTTGCCGGGATGGGGATGGCTTCCGAAACCCACCAAATTGCCATCAGCAAACCGACCCCCGCTACTGCCCATGCTTCGGACTCAAGCCCTTCCGGAGTCGGAATTATAAGAAAGAGGATAAAAACAGCGGGACCCAGAAATAAACCTATTCTTTGCCTTAGACCATAGGTACTGCCTGATTCGTTTGACATTGCTTAACCTCCCATTGGTTTTGGTCAATAATTTAAATGTCTTAACTACATAATGATCCCAACATTTATCTGAAATAAATACCTGTTGCTACTTTTATACAAAATTGAATAGTATGATTATAGACACAACTATTACAATTACCATATGTACATTATTACTAATTTCACATAAAGATTTAATGAATTTATCTTAACACATTTCCGACTGCGAGGTGAATGAACGAGTATCCTGCTGATGATTCATTTTGCGATGATGTAGAAAATAAGAACTGTTCGCGTATGAGGGATATCAAACTATTCATTGCATTCAGCTGCCACTTTCAGCAAAATGAGGCAAACTAACAGCCGGAGGCGGCATGCAGAAAATGAGTGTTTGGTTTTCCGCATGAGATGCGTGATCTCTGGTCAGGGTAAAAGCAGTGTTGCTCGATTTGGAAGAACCGGCGCAGGCTGGCTTCTCAGCGGCGCGTCAAACAGAAAGTTCCTGGTCGCTGAAGGAGCGGGGATAGCGATTGGGGATCTTTCGAGAGCCGGAACCGGTTGCGGTGACACGGGGGGTTTTTGGCAGAAAAAGATCGGCAGACAATGAGTCTGCATGATTTTTGGGAAAGCCGCAAAAAAAAACCGGTGCTCTGTGGTTACAGAACACCGGTTGAAGGTCGGGATGACAGGATTTGAACCTGCGACCTCCTCGTCCCGAACGAGGCGCGCTACCGGGCTGCGCTACATCCCGAATGTCCGGTGCTCCGGAAGAGGAGCACCGGGGCGATACAGGCAAATACCGTTCTGACTCCTTTTTGGGGATTCAAATCGGTATTCAAGCAAAGATCATTATCCGATACGGACGACCAGTTCTGCGGTACGTGCCGAATAACCGGCCTCATTGTCGTACCAGCCTACTACTTTAACCAGCTTGCCGTCTACTTTGGTGATATCGGAATCATAGATGGTTGAGTGCGGGTTTCCGATAATATCGGTGGAAACAATCGGCTCATCGGTGAATTCCAGAATACCTTTCAGCGGACCTTCGGCTGCCTTCTTGAATTCAGCGGTAACCTCTTCCAGCGTGGTATCTTTCTTTACGGTACATGTGAAGTCGGTCAGTGAGCCGGTCGGTACGGGTACACGGAGAGCTCCGCCATCAAGTTTGCCGTTCAGATGCGGGAGAACCAGGCCTACGGCTTTGGCTGCTCCGGTAGAAGTAGGCACAATATTGATGGCAGCGGCACGGGCGCGTCGAAGATCCGAGTGCGGGCTGTCAACGGTTCCCTGGTCTCCGGTGTAGGCATGAACGGTTGTCATGAAACCCTTCTCAACACCAAAAGCGTCATCAAGGACTTTCACCATAGGTGCAAGGCAGTTGGTGGTGCAGCTCGCGTTTGAGTAGATATTAATGTCGTCGGAGATTTCGCTGTCGTTAACACCGAGAACGATGGTTTTGACATCGCCTTTGGCTGGCGCCGAGATAATTACTTTCTCTGCACCGGCTTTCAGGTGCTTTGAAGCCGCATCGCTGGAAGTAAAGAAGCCGGTACTTTCCACAACGGTACGAACACCGTCTTTGCCCCAGGTCAGATTGGCGGGATCTCTTTCGGCGGTTACTTTGATGGTCTTGCCATCAATAACGAGGTTATCTCCTTCAGCGCGCACTTCGCCGTTATACTTGCCATGAACGGAGTCATACTTGAACAGGTGAGCAAGAGTGGCAGCGTCAGTGAGATCATTTACGGCGACAAGTTCAATTTTGTCGCTATAGTCTGCGAGAATGGCACGGGTTACAAGTCTGCCAATCCGGCCGAATCCGTTAACTCCAACTTTTATTTTTGACATAAAACGAGTCCTTTTTTTAAATAATGGTATTGTAATATAAAACGCATCGGACCGGTACAAACCGGTATTCCGCAGCATTTATTTCGATAGTTTCAGAACGATTAAAGGTACCATTATATCTGCTCGATTTCAAGTCCGGGCCACGTAAAGAAAAAGGCGAAACCACGTCGGTGATCCCGCCTTTTACATCGAAATCCGATTCCGGACTTCGTCTTGGGAAAAAGAAAAAAAACGAATAAACTCCAAAGTTTACTTCGGCAATTAAAATCCGAAAAGCGTGATAATGCTCGTGCAAACTAACTCGCCATGCAACTGATTATCCTTTTGATGATTGATCGATAAGTGTATCTTTGGAGAATAGCCTTAACCGGCTCAATATACCGTTTTCAGCCGGGATAGCGGTGGAGCAACAGAAAAACGCCACTTGTAGCATTCAAAAGAATGCGGCTTGGTTGTATAGTGAATAATACACACACTCGTTTATATTGTCAAGCAAAAAATCACATTTTGATGCAATCATTCTCGACCGACTAAAACAAGCCCTCAACCTTCAAACCGACAGCCAACTGGCTGATTATCTGGAAGTAAGACCGACGGTCATTGCAAACTGGAGAAGAAGGGACAGAGTAAACACATCAAGCATACTATCAAAATGTGAATCGCTGAATGTCCACTGGATATTATACGGTACCGGCTACAATCGTTATAAAAGCAGTATTGGACGTAGCTACGCCGACCCGGAGGAGATCGTGGAAAAGCGGCGATCGAAAGGGATTTCTGTCCAGGACACTATGGATCAGCTTGAGGATGAAAAAAACAAGCTGGAAGCCGAAAACCGGCATTTGAACAGCAAACTGGAGGCGCTGGAAAACCTGTTGATGCGCTTCAGGGAAAAAAACAACGATTAGGAGTCTACCTCAATCCTCGGAATCAGGATCTGGTCCGGGCGCTTCTTCATCGATCTCCAGATCATCGGTATCGTTGTCATCATCGTCATCGTCTTCGCTCTCGGCCTTGCGCGCCGCTTCCAGTTTTTTCCGGGCCTTTGTTTCTGTGGCACCGGCACTTCTGAGGATAACCGCCAGGTCGGAGTGTTCATTCTCAACCGCAAAATTGAGTGCCGTATATCCGTTTTTGTCCTTGTGCTTAACATTGGCACCCTGCGAAATCAAAAAACGAACCACTTCCATATGACCCTCTCGCGCGGCAAACATGAGGGCTGTCTGACCCCAATGCTGGGTACCGTTAATATCAGCTCCCTTTTCCAGCAACAGCTTTACCGCCTCCAGCTGACCCTCTCTTGCGGCAATGATCAATGCAAGCGGACCGATTTCCGCACCATTTTCAAACAGCAGATGCATCATCTCCAGGTTACCGTTTTCAGCCGCCCGGTTCAGAGCCGTACCACCGATCTTGTTTCTGATATTAACTTCCGCCCCCTTCTGCAGCAACAGCCTGACCGCCTCCATCTGGTTGTTCTGAGCGGCATAAATGAGGGGCGTCGATCCTGTAGCAGAGACCGCATTGATGTCAACTCCTTCCTTGAGGGCGGCTTTTAAAGCTTCAAGATCACCTGCCTTGCTTGCTTCAATGAGAGGCGAAGATTCCATAAAAGGCGTAAGCTTTTCTTCCTGTTTTTGATTTCATGCAATGATCCGGACTTGTCTCAAATCTTGCAACTTTTTTTTTCAATGGACGGACGCTGTTTCGCACATGCCCTCAGGCATCGCTGAAGCCATCCTCTTCTGAGGAAAAAACGGCCGATCCGCCCAGGCTGTTCAGAAAATCAACACCATCGACCCGTTTCTTTCCTTCGGGCTGAACTTCGTGCAGAATCACCGACCCGGAACCGCATCCGGCCAGCGCCACTCCATCAACAAGCAATGCATGTCCGGGTTCCAGCCGCTGTCCGGGCTTCGGTGCAGAGCGCAGAATCTTCACTTTTCTCCCGCCTGCACGGGTCCAGCTTCCGGGAAACGGACTCATGCCCCGTATCAGATTATGCACTGTGTCAGCGTCTTTGGAGAAGTCAATACGTGCGTCTTCCGCATTTATTTTCGGCGCTTTTGAAGAATATCGCTCATCCTGCTCGCGCGGTTCGTGGCTGCCTTCGGAAAGCTGATCCACAGTTGCAGCCAAAAGCCTTGCACCCGTCACCTTAAGGCGGTCATACACATCGCCCGTGGTCTCAAGCAGCCCGATTTCAGTTGCTTCCTGGTTCAGAATCATCCCCGTATCCATCCCCTGATCCAGCAGAAAAACAGTGCAACCGGTCTCCTTTTCCCCGTTGATCAGCGCATGATGAATAGGCGCAGCTCCCCGGTATCGCGGCAGCAGTGAAGCATGCAGATTCAGGGAGCCCAGTTCCGGAATAGCCAATACCTGGGGAGGCAACAATTTATAGGCTACAACAACAAGCAGATCGGGTCGGAGCTGCTGCAATTTTTCAGCAAACTCCGGTGAACGCATATTGTCCGCTTCGATTACCGGAATACCGAGATTCAGGGCGCATGTTTTCACCGGCGACGGACTCTTTTTTCCACCGCGTCCACGCCGCTTGTCGGTTCCTGTGACTACCGCGTCTATCACATGCCCGCTTTCGGACATCATCTCCAGGCTGGGAACCGCAAAGTCCGGATTTCCCATAAATACAATATGCAGCGGTTTACGGAACATGCTTTTTCGGAGCAAGGGGATACTCTGTTTCGATCCGGCCGAGCCTGATATCCTCCAGTTTTCCCTTTATCAGTCTTTTGCGGAAAGCTCCCAGATAATCTATAAACAGAACGCCTTTCAAATGGTCGTTCTCATGCTGAAGAACCCTTGAGAACCAGCCATCGAAAACCTCCTCCTGCAGCTGAAACTCACGATCGTGATAACGGATCCGGATGCGGTCGGGCCGGGTCACCTTCTCCCGCAAGTCCGGCAGGCTGAGGCACCCTTCCTCGGCATCCCAATGATCATCCTCCATCGGTTCAATTTCCGGATTGATGAACACACGCGGCCCAAAGGCCTTGTTCTCCTCTTCTTCGGTGATAACATCCGCATCCACCACAAACACGCGAATCGACTCTCCTACCTGGGGTGCAGCCAGTCCGACGCCATTGGCTTCATACATGGTATCAAAAAGGTCATCGATAAAATCCTGCAACCCGGGGTGATCCGGGTGTACGGGATCGGCTCGCCGGAGCAGAACAGGGTCGTCGTACGTTACAATGGGCAGAATGGGCATAAGGTATCAGAATTACTGTGCATCAAGGTAGTTTTGAAGCAGGATGGCGGCCGCCGTGGAATCAACGCGGCCCTTGTCGCGGCGCTTCTTTCTTCCGGCCCCGGAGTCGCGGATGGATTGATGGGCTATGGTGGAGGTAAAGCGTTCATCCAGCGTAATTATGGGTACGTCTCCGGTTTGTTTCTCCAGCCTGGCGATAAACGATTTGACCATGCGGACAGACTCCCCCTCCTCTCCGCGTAGTGTGAGCGGCCAGCCGACCACAATACTGCGCACATCTCCCCTGTCACACATTCCTGAGATAAGGGTCAAGGCCTCCCCGGACGCAAAAGTGCCCAGTGGACTGGCCAGGGTACCGGTCACGTCCGACTGGGCAATTCCAATTCGCTTCAGGCCGACATCGACACCAAGTGTTCTTTGCAAATGTGTCAACCTGTCACCTGATTTTTACGCTTCCTCGAGCTGTTCTGTTTCCAGTGGTTGCCGCAGGAATTCTTTGAGCAGCTTGCTGGGCTTGAAGTGGGTCTTCCGGTGCTCCGGAACATAAATAACTTCGTTGGTCTTGGGGTTTCTTGCCTTTGGTTTGGCTTTGGTTACTTTCACCTCAAATACGCCGAAGTCGCGGATTTCGATCCGACAAGCGGGATTGGCTTCCATCATGGTATCGCGCATGGCTTCAATGACGGCATCCACCCAGGGCTCAACCTGAACCATCGGTACATTTTTCTTTTCCGATATACGACGAACGATATCTCTTTTAGTGTAGGTCATTTCAATAAGTGATTAGATGTAATCGGTTAATAATAAGGATCTAAGCGGAATACACAGGAAAAAACTGAAAATAAATAATATCTCAGATCGGCCTCCCTGCGCTCATCCGGCTTTGTTGCTGATATTCAATAAATGCAACAGGAGTAATACGCTGTTATTTATCTGCTTAATATAGAAACAACGAAAATTAAATTAAATACGTGTAGTCTTTTTTTTCTTTTATTCATAGCGGTAAACCTCTTTCAGACCGTCAATTCGCTTCAAGCGTGTAATAATCTTGTCAAGATGGCTGATATCCTCAACCATAATAATTATGGTTCCCTCGAACATACCGCTGTCACTGGTAACGTTGATGCTTTTCATATTGGTATTCAGGGATTTGGATATAAGGCTTGATATATCGCTGACCAGACCGACACGATCTTCGCCGACAACCCGTACCGCACCCATGAACTGAGCGCCGGTTTTACGGGCCCACGAAACATCCACTATACGCTCTCCGTCTGTTTTTATCAGATGGCGGGTATTCTTGCAACTGACGCGATGGATTTTGATATCACCTTCGCGACTGATGAATCCCACAACATCGTCTCCCGGAATGGGATTGCAACAGCGGGCAAACGAGTACCGCACGTCGGTGAGCTCCCCGTTCAGAATCAGGCCCTGGCCGGCTCCGGCGGTGTTGTGAATGTCATAGGCGATTTTGTAGTGATCCGTGGCCGGCACCTGTTCCTGTTCTTCCGGCCCGGCGTCCTCTTCAATTCGTCCTTTGCTGACATAGCTTTTCACGGCCTTCATCAGCTTCGAAACATCAAATACCCCCGACCCGATGTCCACAAACAGTTTCTGTAGAGAAGAGTATCGCAGGCGGGTGGCCACCCTGGCCAGTTCCTGGTCGGAGATTTCCACACCGGCTCTTTCCGCTTTTTTATCCCAGATCAGCCGGCCCTCATCGGCCACCTTGCGCTCCTTCTGCTTGATAAACTGGCGTAAACGGGCCCGCGCCTTGTGCGTAGCCACATCGTTGATCCAGTCCGGATTCAGGTTGATCTGCTTTCCGGTGATCACTTCAACCTGATCACCGCTTTTCAGCTTCTGGCGCAGCGGCACAATTTTTCCGTTCACTTTGGCGGCCAGTGCCCGTTCGCCGATCTCGCTGTGAATTTCAAACGCGAAGTCGATGGGAGTGGAGCCTTTGGGAAGGGTAATCAGTTCGCCCTTCGGGGAAAAAACATAGATTTCGTCGGTGTACAGGTTGAGCTGAAAATCCTCAACAAACTCGGTGGCGGCATCGGGCCGCGGGTTATCCAGCACATCGCGCACCCAGTCGACAAACCGGTTGATGTCACCGCGCTTGCCGGAGCCTTCCTTGTAGCGCCAGTGCGCGGCAAATCCTTTTTCAGCAATTTCATCCATTTTCTCCGTGCGGATTTGCACTTCCACCTTTTGTCCGGTGTTTGTAATGACGGTGGTATGCAACGACTGATAGCCGTTGGCCTTGGGCACCGATATAAAATCACGGAACCGTTCCGGAATGGGGGTGTAGGAGTCGGTGATAAAAGAGTACACCCGCCAGCAGTCCTCTTTGGTATGGGGATCCAGCAGGATGATCCGGATGGCAAACAGATCGTAGATCTCCTCGAAGGGTTTCTGCTGGATGGTCATTTTCCGGTAAATCGAGTAGATATGCTTGGGGCGGCCCTTGATTTTAAAGCTGAAACCCGACTGCTTCAACTGCACTTCAATCGGCTCGAGGAACTTTCGGATGAACGACTCTCTGGCGTCCTTTTTTTCACGAAGCTTGCGGGCGATGAACTTGAATCCGGTGGGATCGAGCGTCTTGAAGCTCAGGTCTTCCAGTTCGCTTTTGATATTGTACAGGCCAAAGCGGTGGGCAAGCGGAGCGAACAGCTCCATGGTCTCGGTTGCTATGCTCAGCTGCTTTTTGCGGGGCAGATGCTGGATGGTCCGCATGTTGTGCAGGCGATCGGCAAACTTGATAAGTACCACCCGCAGGTCTTCGGCCATGGAAAGCAGGAGCTTCATGAACGTTTCCGCCTGCTTGACCCCCTTGTTCTTGAACACTCCGGAGATTTTTGTCATGCCGTCGATCAGATGTGCCACTACCGGGCCAAATTCTGACCGGATGTCCTCCAGCGCCACTTCGGTATCTTCCACCGTATCATGCAACAGCGCGGCGGCCACGGACACATCATCCATCCCGATCTCCCTGACCACAATCCGGGCCACCTCCAGGGGATGCAGATAATAGGGCTCGCCGGAAGCCCGTGTAATGCCTTTATGCGACACAAAAGAGAGCGTAAACGCCTTGATAATGAGCTCGTCATCGCAACCCGGAAGATACTCATGGCACTCGTTGAGCAGATTGTTCAGCTCCACCTGCTGGGCGGGTTCCAGAGGAATTGATCCAAGATCTTCAGAAATATTGAGTTTTTGAGTCGGCATAGGGAGCGTTAATGGTAAGGGTGACAACTTTTTTCCCTACAAAAAAAGTGCATCAAAAAGCGTTCCATCTGCATAACGGATACATCAAAATCGCAGGTATCCCGCAGAATGACAAACCGCAAGTTGTACAAAAATTACTATCTATTTGTAAACGTTTGATGTGGCGGGATCATTTCCGCCCCAAACCGCCGCTAGCAGGGCTCCCGTTCACGGCATGGAATCGAAGGGTAAAATGGCAGCCGCTTTCTGCCGACTCCAGCCGGCAGGTCCCCTTTATTTGGCGGGAAAGCGTCCGGATAATGTGCATCCCAAGGCTCCCGTTCCGATGCATGCAGAAATCATCCGGCAGGCCGATACCATCATCTTTAATACTCACCCGGATCTCTCCGTTATCGTTGGCCAGTGACAGGGACAGCTCTCCCTCGTGACGCCCCGGGAACGCGTGCTTGATGGTATTGGTAGCGACCTCATTGACAATCAGCGAACAGGGTATCGCCTGATTGACATTCAGATAGACCGGATCACAATCATATTTCAGGCGGATATCAGCTTCCGGCTCAAACATGTCGACAAGATTCTCCGTAAGAAACCTTAGGCTTTCGGCAAAATTGATGCGAACAAAGTTGTCCGTCTTGTAAATGTGTTCATGGACGTTTGAGATCGTCTTGATGCGCGAGACACTATCCATCAGTTTGAGCCGGAGGCGCCGATCGGTTTCTTCCTCGGCCTGAAGCTGCAGCATTCCCGAAATAACTGCCAGATTGTTTTTCACCCGGTGATGAACTTCGGACAGCAGGATATCCTTCTCGCCAAGTGATTCCCTGATACGCTGCTGTTGCATTCGCCTTTCGGTCACATCCCGTTCAATGGAGACCCAGTGCGTGTAGTTGCCAGTGTTGTCGGTAACAGGTACGACCGAGATGTGCATCCAGAATTTTTCCCCACTCTTCTTGTAGTAGAGAAGTTCGGCTTTGGCGGGTCGCCACGCTTTCATTTCCGAAAGCAGACGCCCAAGTTCCTCCTTGTCGGTTTCCTCGCCCTGAAGCAGATCGGCCGGTTTGCCGATGACTTCGTCCCGCGAATATCCGGTTGTTTCACAATAGGCATCATTGACATAGATAATCCGCCGATCGGCATATACCGTCGGTTTTGCTTCAACAATAACCACCCCCTCACGCGTATGGGTTATGGCGGATTCCAGCAGTTCCAACTCCCGATCGCTCTTCGTTCTCGGGGAAATATCCGAAAGTGTCTGCAGGATAAACGCGACGCGGCCGGTGTCATCATGAATCGGAACGTGTTCCACCTTCCAGCATGTGTAGTGCGTCAGGAAACCGGCTTCGCCCGGCATCACTTCGCAGCTGCAGGTGAGGGTATCGCTGTTACCCGTGCGTACGACCTTTTGCAACGAAGCGTTAAACTGCACCCTGCAGGTTTCCGGCAAGCGCTCGTGCAGTAATGAAAAGAGTTCGGCCGCCTGCAGCCGGTCCGGTATGCTCCGGTCACCGTGAATCTGATCCAGATACGAATCATTCACCACCGAGACCTCAAACCCGGCGGAGTCAGGCAGGATAATCGCCGCAGGACACGGCAGGTTCCTGAACATTGTCAATAAATGTTCACGCTTGAGCATGATTGTCTCTTCGCAGACAGCCCCGGCCGGTCCGGACAACTATGAAATCCGGTTTTACCCTCAATTCAATTATTTTCTGACAGATAATGAATTATTTGCACCCTGCATCAGTCAGAATGGTTGTGGCGAGAGCCGGTGGCAGTCAAAAATGGTTGAAAAAAATGGCAATGTTAAAAATATGGAATCATCGTCAGCGTACATGCGCAAAATGGGTCTTCATACAGCGCGATGATTTGGACAAATATGACCTGAAATATGTGGTAATTTTGCCTGACGCCAATATACTGCTTTCTATAAGCGTCTGCAAAACACTCTGTGATTTCCGACTGGCACAGGTAAGTGCCTAATTGTGCCTGGGAACCTCACTGACCACTTTCCGAATTCAGTGACAAAGGATGCGTGAATGCGGCATTGTACAATAGCATCCTGTACTTTATCTTATGTTGATGTCAGGTTACGCACGTGCCGCCGTGGTGGAATTGGTAGACACGATGGACTTAAAATCCATTGGAGCTTAAAACTCCGTGCCGGTTCGAGTCCGGCCGGCGGTACTCACAAACCCTAGTTCTGAAGCGTTTTTTCAGATCAAGGTTTCTTCCTCACTCTTCTGTTCAACACAAGGTAGTGGAAGGCACGGCTGGTTCGGTACGGCAATAGTACCTGGTTTCGTTTAGTTTTTTCGTGTCCCAAGGACTACGTAGTCGGCCTCTGCTGCCGGTATCCGGGCACCCAACCGGTAGTCCAGGCATATCCGCTGGAGCTCTGAAGCACCTAGAGATTACCGGGGAAGCGGGCCTCTACCCTGAGCCCTTTGCCGGGAGCAGATTCAAATTCCAAATCGCCTCGCAGCTGCCGGACCAACCCCTGGATAATTGTATAGCTGAAGCTGTTGGAACCGGTCAGAGCAGCTGTATCCGGCACGCCTGCGCCATCATCCTGCACAACAATTCGGAAGCCCTCCTCTTCTCCTTTCAGTATTACCCGTATACTCCCCGAGCTGCGCTTGATAAAAGCGTGTTTGTAAGCATTGGTAATGACTTCACTAATGAAGAGTGTCAATGGAACCGAAATATTCATATTAAGCATGATTCGATCACACTGTGCATCAATAGAAATGTCCTTTTCTTCCGGTCGGCAGGTATCGTGCAAATAGCCCACCAGACGGTTTATCAGCTTTCCGGCATCAATCTCGGAAAAATTCTTGGTCTCATAGACAAGCTCATGAACCAGGCTCATCGACATGATGCGCCGCTGCAGGTCACTGAACATTTTATCCGGATCCGTATTGTCCGTTTCGGAGGAGACAGACTGCAGTTCCAGCAGGCTTGAAATAACCGCCATGTTGTTCTTTACCCGGTGATGTATCTCCGAAAGCAATACATTTTTTTCTTCAAGGTTTTTTTGAATGATTTCCCTTGTGATGATTTGCTCGGTGACATCCTCCTTAACCGCCAGGTAGTGAGTAACATTGCCTTTTTCATCCTTGATGGGCGAGATGGAAGCCGACTCCCAAAACATGGTGCCGTCCTTTTTCTTGTTCTTCAACTCCCCTCTCCACACATCCCCTCTGGTAATGGTATCCCAAAGCTCCTGATAAAAACTCTTTGAATGCTCGCCCGATTTTAGAATATTCGGATTCATCCCCAAAACCTCATCCAGCCGGTAGCCGGTAACTTCCAGGAACTTGGGGTTGACATATTCGATGCGCCCGTTACGGTCGGTGATCACGACGCTCGCCGGACTCTGTTCCACCGCCCTGGATAATTTCCGAAGCTGGCGCTCTGTCCTGATTTTCTCCGTAACATCGTGAATGACGGAATGCAGGTACCCTTTGCCCCCGATGGTAATGAGGCTGCTGAAAACTTCCACATCCACAATGGTTCCGTCGGCTCTGCGATGGCGAAAGTGAAAATGGATTTTTTTTCGCTTTCGTGCCCGTTCCATCTCCATTTTTATGGCTTTGACAGAGAGCGTATTGATCTGCGACATATTCATCCCGACCAGTTCATCCGGAGCATATCCGTAAAACCGGGAAGCCGCATCATTGGCCTCGATAATGGTGCCATCCTCCGGATCGATGATCAACTTAACCGCCGAATGATGCTGGAACATATTTCGAAACTTTTCCTCGCTCTCTTTCAGTGCTTCCTGGGCACGTTTTCTCGAAGAACGCTCCGCGGCCTCATCCAGCGCCCGCTTTACCGAGAAGGGAAGGCGATCGGGCCGGTCCTTAAGTACATAGTCTACAGCTCCCTGTTTGAGAAGGTCAATCGCCGTTTCTTCACCTATTGATCCGGAAATACAGATGAACGGCACATCCGGACACAATTTGCTGCTGATTCGCAATGCCGCGAAGGCATCAAAGGCCGGAAGGGAAAAATCGGACAGAATTACATCAAAAGTATTCTCACTCAGATAACTGGTAAATTCCCGCTCGTTTTGCGCATGGGCAGCATCCAGAACATAACCGGCTCCGATCAGCTGCTCGCTGATGAGTTCATAATCCGGAAAGGAGTCCTCAAGTATCAGCACTTTCAACGGGACCCCTTTTATGTCCTTATGGATTGCCATCACCTACAATTCAGGAGGTTGCTCATTTAACATCGCCCAGAAAAAGCCAATCTCTTTCACGGCGTCAACAAATTCTTTAAAGGAAACCGGTTTCACCACGTATGCGTTCACGCCCAGCTCATAACATGTTTTCAGATCAGGATCTTCGCGCGATGAACTGAGTATAACGACCGGAATCATCCTCAGCTTTTCGTCACCGCGAATGGCTCTCAGAACTTCAATGCCATCCATTCGGGGCATTTTAATATCGAGAAGGATAACGGCCGGATTTCCGCGGTTTCGATCTTTAAACTCACCCTCATACTGCAAATACTCCATTGCTTCGACACCATCCCTCACGGCGACAACACGATTTACCAGATTGTGTTCCGACATCGCCTCAAGAGTCAGTTCCACATCCTGGGGGTTGTCTTCCACAAGCAGGATCGTATCAAGTTTGACCATGTGTTTCCTCACTGTTAACGGGTATGGAAAAATAGAATGTAGCGCCGTGATCCGGCTGCCCTTCCGCCCAGGCCTCGCCGCCATGCTTCCGGACGATCCGCTGCACGTTGGCCAGTCCGATGCCCGTGCCTTCAAATTCCGACTGGTTATGGAGTCTCTGGAAAACTCCGAAGAGTTTGTGGACATATTTCATGTCGAAACCGGCTCCGTTGTCTCTTACGAAATAAACCATTTTATCCGGCTCTTCCCGGAAACCAACACTAATCACGGCCTGATCTACCCTTCCGGTATATTTGACGGCGTTTTGCAACAGATTAATCCATACCAGTTTCAGCAAACCCGCATCCCCGAACACACCGGGCAGATCCGAAACATCCCAGGAGATGGACCTGTCCCCCATATCCTCTTTCAGATTCTCAATCATATCCCGGACCATTGTGTTCATATCCACCATCGCGTACCGCAACTCCTTCCTGCCGGTCCGGGAAAAGTTGAGCAGTTCCTCGATGAGCGTACCCATCTGCTGGGAAGAGCGGGTTACCATGTCTAAATAGTGACGGGCTTTCTCTGAAAGGTCATCGTTGTATCGGCTCTTCAGCAGGTCCACATAGCCGCTTACATGCCTGAGCGGTGCCCGCAAGTCATGGGAAACCGAATAACCGAACGCCTCCAGTTCACGGTTGGAAGCTTCCAGCTGGGCCGTTCGTTCACTGACCTGCTCCTCAAGCTCCATATTCAGTTGCCGGAGTTTCTCTTCATACTCTTTTCGAATGGTGATGTCGTTGGCCAGCGCAAGCCGCGCCGGCCGGTTTCTGTAGGTGATACTGTGTGAAATAATCTCCACCGGAAACACCTTCCCGCATTTGGTTCGGTGCCTCCATTCACCGGAATGGGTGAAATCACCCGAGGATTCTCTAACATTGTCCATCAGGCGCTCCAAATCCTCAGACGGACGTATTTCGGTGATGTCCATCTTCAAAAACTCCTCCCTGTTGTACCCGTATTTGGCAACCGCGGCCCGGTTCACATCCAGAAAACGGAGGGATTCCAGGTCGTATAAAAGCATCGGCAGCGGGTTGTTGTGAAACAGAAGCCGATATTTCTCTTCGCTCAGGCGTAACGCCTCTTCCGCCAGTTTTCGCTCGGTGATGTCGATATGTGTGCCGACCGTCAGCTCCGCCAGCGTACCGTCCGACTTTTTCAGTGTCTGCCCGCGTGACCATATCCAGACGATCGAGCCGTTCTGATGCGGCATTCTGAAAATCTGTTCGTACATGCCGACCGATCCCTTTTCCAGATACTCGAGAAAAGTACGGAGCGCACGATCCCGATCTTCCGGATGAACCAGATTGAGCCATGACTCCCGGATGTTATCTTCATTTTCCGCCCTGAAGTCCGACGAGTCGTACCCAAGCATGGAATAATACTCCGGGCTGCACCACAAATAGCCGGTCCGGTGATGATACTCCCACGCTCCGGTGTTGGATACGGATACAATGGACCGATACCGCTGTTCTTTGTCTTCCAGATCCTTCTCGATCTGCGCACGTTCGGCCATACTCTTTTTGAGCTGCCTGTTCTGGAAATATAAGGCCAGAAGCAAAAGCAGTAATCCGGCCATCCCAATGACCACCACAATCCACGCCGTTCTGTAATCCAAAACCATCCACGATGCCCCGGCCGATGTGACATACACGTCCGGAACAACCGGGAGAAAACCCGAGCAAATATGGTAAGTAGCGGAGTGCATGGTTGACCTGCTATGGGTGGATAAAGGGCCTCACATAACAAAATCTCAAAAAGAATCTTCGGAACCAACCCTGCCGGAAGCATTTGGACTCGATTTGCAGGTTATCGCAAACGGGAGCTACGCCCCGGCAGGACGACAGGTGGATTGTAGTCATCCGGCAGATGTCTGAAAGACTCAAGTCCGTCATGTTTATGTAGATACCCGTCTCCCTGTTTTCTATATTGATGATGGGTTGTTTTCCATCCGGCGTCACTTTGTTCTGCAATATATTCTGTGCTTTAATACTGATAACGCTATCCGGTTCAAGCGATAACCGGCTTCCTGCAAACATGATATAAATAAATTTCGGGGGTTTCAGTATGTCGTCACATTTCCGTTTTTCCCTGCTTTGTATGATTATTGTCACCACCGCAGGCTTTTTTCTTGTCACCAGTTGCGGCAGTGATGAACCCGCACTTCGGGCTGACGTATCTCCATTGTTTGAACCCATTCCACCGGAAGCGCCCGTACCGGAAGACAACCCCATGACTCCGGAGAAAGTCGACCTGGGCCACAAGCTTTTTTTCGAACCCCTGCTTTCAAGGTCCGGGATCATTTCATGTAACAGCTGCCATGTTGTCGGAGCGGCGGGAGTCGACCATCGTGACGTGGCGATTGGCGAACAGGGCCGGCTTGGTCCGCGCAACACACCGACCGTCTATAACGCGGCTTTTCTGAAAGCGCAATTTCTGGACGGCAGAGCGGAAACCCTTGAGGAACAGGCAAAAGGCCCGATTCAGGCGCATGTCGAAATGGACCTCACACCGGAAGAGGCCATAGCTCGGCTCGAAAGAACCGGCTACCGTCCCTATTTCGAGCAGGCATTTCCCGAAGACGAAGATGCGCTTACCTTTGAAAATCTTGCCAAAGCCATCGCTTCTTTCGAACGGACTCTCATCACGCACGGGTCACCTTTTGACGATTACCTGGAAGGAGACGATCAGGCACTTACTGAAATGGAGCTGGCAGGATTGCGCATTTTCGAACAGAGCGGATGTCTGGGATGCCATCACGGCCCATTGCTTGGCGGACGATCATTTACCCGTTTTACCCACGCAGCCAACAAGCAGGGAGAGGATATGGGTCGCTATAATGTAACAGGGGATCCTTCCGACCGGTACGTTTTTCGTGTTGCGCCACTCAGAAATGTGGAGCTGACCTACCCGTACTTCCATGACGGATCGGCTGAAACTCTTGAAGAGGCTATCATCATTATGGGCGAAAGTCAGACCAACCTCTCATTCAACGATGAAGAGGTGGAACAGCTGGTGGCCTTTCTGAAAACACTCACCGGTGAATTCCCGATTATCGCACATCCGTCGCTTCCGAGATAACGACCCACTCACATCAGCTGCGGTGCATTGTGTAATGACATATCATGCAATGCACACCGCACTCATGTTTACAAAGCGCCTCCTTTTCGCACAAAACCGGCAAGGCACAAGTGCTGCCACCTTATCAACCATCACTCACGTAGAGATAGCGTTTGATTTTGTGCGTCGGTGTTTTTTCGAATGGTTCGGTCTGCTCAATGATCTCGCTGATTTTTGAAAACGAAGCCAGGTTAGCGTTGGCTTCATCACGAATTGAAACCAGCAGTTTTTTGATAAACTGGCCAATTTCCGTTTCGGTCATTCCTCTTGCCGACAGGTCCTCATCCAGTTTCTCATAATTCAGATGGACCCGTGCAACCAGTTTTCGGTTCTGCATGAACACCAGCGACTCCAGAACATAGTCCGAGCGCATCAGCACCGACTCAATGGCCTCCGGATAGATATTCTCACCGCTCGCACCGAGAATCATGTTTTTCAACCGGCCGCGGATGTAGAGGAATCCGTCCTTGTCGAAAGATCCAAGATCGCCGGTACGGAACCATCCGTCATCGGTAAATGACCCGGCCGTGCGTTCGGGATCCTTGTAGTACTCTTTCATCACCCCGGTTCCCCTCACCTGTATTTCGCCGACTTCACCCATGAAGGATCCGGTTTCCCGGATGGCCGGTTCCCCACCCATCTCCTCGTTTCTGATATTCGGATCGATCCGAACTTCCACGCCCTCCAGGGGTTTTCCAACCGAGTAGAGCCGTGTCTCTGTTTCGTTGCTGCCGGTCAAAATAGGCGCGGTCTCGGTCAGGCCATAGCCAACCGCATAGGGGAATCCCGCTTCCCGCATGAAGCGTTCGACTTCAGGCGCGATGGAAGCCCCGCCGATCGGAAACATGCGCAGCTCCCCGCCGAACACGTCCATCAGTTTTCGGCCGGCTTTGCGGTGAATCAATTTCCGGAATGCTGCAACCTTGTAAGTGGCACGCACCAACCTTTTTTTACGGATTTCCGGCAGAATCCTGTTTTTGTACATTTTTTCGATGATGAGCGGCACCGACAACATCACGGTCGGCCGGACCTGCTGCAGTGCCGGCAAAAGGACCGGCGGCGTGGGCGGCTTTTCAACATAATACACCGAGGCGCCGATCATCATGGGCATGGCCAGCCCGACCGTGCATTCATAGACATGCGCCAACGGCAAAATGGACAGAAGCCTGTCTGTATATCCGACATCGACGATCTTGTCCAGGCCGATGGCATTTTTTACAATGTTGCCATGGGTGAGAACAACCCCTTTGGAGTGGCCGGTCGTCCCCGAAGTGTAAATAATTGATGCCGGCGCGTCTTCCGGCACATCCTGGGAAGCCAGTCCCACTTTTTGCAGCGCCATATGCTTGATGCGCTTCAGCTCTCTGCTCCCCTCCGCGTACAATCGTCTGAGCCGATCTTTGCTCCACTCAGGGGAAATGACCGACAGGTTGTCCATCAGAATGACGGCATTCAGGCCGCCCAGGTCGAACTCTTCTACCTTATGATAGAGTCGTTCAGAAACAAAGAGCGCCGAACTATCGGAGTGCCGCAGTATGTGATGAATTTCCGTGGGATGGAAATCATTCAGCACCGGCACCGCAATCGCCTTGATGGAAGTGATGCCGAAATAGGCTGCAACCCAGTTCGGACTGTTTTCGCTGAGGATGGCTACGCGGTCACCTTCCTCAATACCATTTTCCTTCAGGAAAGAGGCTACTTTGGAGATTTTTGCTTCCAGTTCGCTGTAAGTGGTGGCTTCCCGGCCGGCATATCCAACAGCGGGGCGGTCGCCAAACCGGGTGACGGAGCGCTGCAGCAACTCCGGCAATGTTTTTTCTTTTAGCTCTTCCCTGTGCCCTTTCAAGGGCGTACGTTTCTTATTAGCCGGCATAGTGCTTACTTAATAGGTTCCCCAACAAGCTATTGAAACACCCTTGTATCAAACCGAATTTGGTTCGGCCGAACACACCGCTACCTGGACTGACAAAGCGTCAAACGCTTCAATCCCGCTCAGTGAACAAAAATTATTATCACAATCATTACATGACGTACGTCCGGATAAGGACACGTTGCAAAATCCAGAGCACCCGGCCTTTTTCATCAATCAGAATAAAGAAAACGCGGGAGATACAGGACCTGCCGTTCATCATGAAAAGCATCAGGAGGACAAGCAACCATGGCCTGTCCTCCTGTTTCATCAATAATATTGAAGAAAAAAACCGGCAGACTCCGGAAGCGTCAACGCGTATATGTACCGCACTTCGCTTCGTTTCCTGTCAGTTTCATACTGTTGTGACAATTAGTCCGATAGGCTATATCACATTAAATTTTGGATACTTCCTTGGCCTGCAATCCTTTTTCACCTTCGGCAACGGTAAACTCTACATTGTCGCCTTCGTCCAAAGTCTTGTAACCATCCCCCTGGATTTCACTGAAATGGACAAATACATCGTCACCACTGTTGCGGCTGATAAATCCGAAACCTTTCGTCCCGTTAAACCACTTTACAACACCAGTTTCTCGTTCTTCTGACATAATCTTATTCTTGTTCTTATTGGAAATTTAAACGTAAACGATCCATTTCAATACATTCAGATTGTAAAAATGAATTTACCAAAATGGAATCTCCCGTAGAGTAGTGAATTTCTATTGCATGTGCAATTTAATTAAAAATCATCCATACCGGTATTGACCTTGACCTCCTCGACCTTCTGTATAATCTCCATACGGTCATCTGCAAGCATTTCGCGGTATCTTTCGATCTGATCTCCCATCATTTGCTCAACCATTTCCCGTTGCTGGGCGGGCATGTTTTCCAGTTCACTTTCAAACTGCTGCATCGCCTCTTCAGCCTGCTTTCTCTGCTCATCGCTTATCATGTCACTGAATCCGGTGATGACTATCACGGTTTCAAAGGGAATCATCATACCCTCGATATTCCGGTAATCACTGAAAGTGGTGACGCTTTCCACTTCACGGGCAGGCCCGCCTTCAACGGCAACATCCGCACGGAAGGTAAGCTGCCTGGTCACCCAATTCGAGGCATCCACATAAATACGGACATCCCTGAGGGCTCCTGAAACCTCCTCTTCTTCAATAAGTCCCTCCAGTTCATCCATCAGCAGGACATGCACGATATTGCCATTGTGCTCCTCTTCGCCTCCATACCTTGCCTGCTCCTTAAGTGACTGAAATACTTCCGGGGATAGCAGTGAAAAGTCGGATACCTCACCCGCAGAATAGATCCCGTCCATCCGGTCGGCCTCCAGCCTTGACCGGAAATACGGTCGGCCATCCGCATCATGTGCTTTCTGGTAGTACATGGTGTGATCCTGCATCACCATCACATAGTTATCGACACCCTCAATGGATTGCTCGTAGTGCTGCTGCATACGTTCCACGATGGAGACCGCATCTGGGTCTGCATGCTGTCCGCCCGACACACCGGCCGGCACAAGTGCAATTGAAAAAAGTAAAAAAACAACCGTAGTACTGATTAGCTTATTCATAGATTACCCCTTTGCCTGTTAACATTTGCCAACATACCGGCAACATAAATAATCCGGGCCATAACCAAAAGGAGACACTTGTGCCATCTTCCGGTATTGAATACCTTACCACCTTTTGATATTGGCAGCAATGCTGCTACTTGCACCAACCGAGGTCAATGTCCACATCCATTAATCAAAACGACCCTCGCAGCCGGACCGAACCGGCGCACAACAATCACGGAACAAGCGCCGGGGACCATGCGAAACAGCAACCCTTCTCGCGAAGGGCCCTGCTGACATTCCTGCTGCCCTCTTTGATCGGTATCGGCATGTTCCTCATACCCATTGCCATCGACGGGTCGATTAACGTGGGCATGGGATTTCTGGCATACGGTCTGATGGATCTTCTGGGTGAAATGCTGCCTGTCGTTGCCGTTGCCATCTTCTGGATATCAGTACTGGTTACCCTGTATGTCAAATCGGCCGAACCGGCCTGGTCGCGTACCGGACCCATGCACGAAATTTTTCAGATCAGCGCCCTGTGGCTGTCCCTGAGGGTGGCCGGAGCCCTGCTTGCTACACTGACCCTGTTGCAGATCGGTCCCGATTTTATCATCTCCGACGATACGGGCGGACTGATGCTTGGCGAGCTGATCCCCGTCCTCTTCGCTTTTTTTCTGTTCGCCGCCATTTTCCTCCCCTTTCTGGTCGACTACGGGTTCATGGAATTCATCGGCAGCCTGGTCCGGAAACCGTTCCGATGGATCTTCAATCTGCCCGGCCGAAGCGCTATCGACGCAACCGCCTCCTGGTTTGGATCCGGTACTGTCGGAGTTCTCATCACCATGCAGCAATATGAAAACGGGTTCTACAGTCGCCGGGAATCTGCCGTCATTGCCACCAACTTTTCCATCGTATCCATAGCCTTCAGTCTGGTAGTCATCAATTTTGTGGGGCTCAACCACATGTTTCTCCAGTACTATGCCACTGTTGTGGTTTCGGGGATCATCGCTGCCATCGTCATCCCCCGGCTCTATCCATTGTCGCGAAAACCGGACAGCTACTACGAGCCGGTTGGGCAACAAATAATTGAAGAACAGCAGTACCCGGGAGGATTATTTCGGGATTCTCTGCACAAAGCCATGGCCCGGGCCAGCAAAGCTCCGGGAATCCGGGAGCTGGCCGGCAAATCCTCAACCAATGTAGCCGACATCTTTTTCTCCCTGCTGCCGCTGGTGTTTGCCATCGGTATCGCGGCACTCATTCTGGCCGAGCATACCCCGCTTTTTACATGGCTCTCCTACCCCATGATTCCACTTCTCCAGGTGCTGCAGATTCCGGATGCCCACGCTGCCGCTCCCGCCACCCTCATAGGATTTGCCGACATGTTCCTCCCCGCCGTGCTCGCAGCCGGTATCGAAAGCGAACTGACCCGGTTCGTGGTTGCTGCTTTGTCCGTCAGCCAGCTTATTTATATGTCGGAGGTCGGCGCGCTGATCATCAAATCCAAGATCCCGCTAAATCTCCGGGAGCTGATCATCATATTTCTGCTGAGAACCCTGGTGACACTTCCCGTCATCACCCTGATGGCACACCTGCTGTTTTTCTGAAACTCCGGCCCAGAGGCCCAGACACCAGGCTATCCGAATTACGCCCGGCCCAGAGTAGTGATTTCCAACTACCGGCCAGTGCCTTTCGGCAGGCATACCTGGATTACGCGCCGGCACAAACAGCAACCGGAAATTCATGTAAACGATGTCGGCCTAACCTATGTTTACATTGTATACCGCGACCGTAAGGCACAGATTAAGAATGCCTTACCCGCAATTCGTAAATTCCTTGTCGTTTGTTGATAATCCATATGATTATCAACATATTTGACACCTTCTTCCATATATGAATTGCGAAACCTGTTAATTACGAATAAAACCCCTCTTCTATGTTACGAAAATCATATATCCTGCTGGTTTCATCCATACTTGCGTTTACAGTCTGGAGTTGTGACGATGACAGCCCAACAGGCCCTGACCTCTCGGACGCACCCGAGTCACCTTCCATGGACCATGTGGAAATGGATCTGTCGGTTTTTGAAAACGCAGAAAACTACGGAGCATTCAAAGCCATGGATCCGGAATCCTTCCTCAAGGAGCTCCCGACTCTTGCGGACCACCATGAACTCAGCGCCTATGAGCAGGCCGCTTTTTTCGCTGCGGCTGCAGAGATGTATTTCCAGATCATGGGACAATTTCCCAACATCTTTTTTGCGCATCAGGATTGGGGTGATCCCTCCCTTGACGGAAACACCTGGGTTTGGGAATGGAGCTTTGCCGCGGAAGGTGAATCCATGACCATGACGGTAACAGCCGAGTCAGTTGACGATGAACGTCACTGGGAACTACGGTACACCACACAGGGAATGGATGGCCAGGACGACCTGGATAACGAGTTGCTCATAGCCTCGCAGGTCAGGCTCGACGGCTCCGGAGGATCCTGGCAACTGTATGACTTCTTCGAAGACGACCCGGTTTTTCTCGTTGATTATGCACTGGAAGATGAGATAACCACCATGGTCGACATGCACTTCTTCGAGGAAGAGGACGGTCGATTCTATTATGAGCGCGACGGAAGCCAGAGCATACTTGAGCTCTGGGATGTGGTTTACGGTGGAAACACCACCATAGAGTGGAACAACGAGACGCACACCGGATCCATTCAAAGTCCCGAATATCACGGAGGCGACCGGGTTTGCTGGGATGAAAATTACACCCGGACCGAATGCTGACCCTTTGTCTTTACAGCCTGTCCGGAGTACCAAAAGGCTGCTGAAATACTGATATCTCAATAATTCCGTTTTGAACTGAATTATCGACATGAGCAAACGCTTCCCCGAGGCGTTTGCTCTTTTTTTATTCATGCACCGGAACCTCTTTCATTCCGGATTTGTGACACGGTTTGTCGACATACTGTTTTTCGTCACCCATCACCGGCATATCCCGATTCCCGAAACCATTGATGCCTATAGTTTTTTTGCAAATTGCCGATAACTAATAGTGATCAATTAAAAAAGCACAAACAGATCATCAAATCGGTAGAAAAAGGAATCCGAAATGTTAAAAATTCTCAGTGTGGAAGATGATTATATCGCTTCCTTCATGCTCAATGAGCAGATCGAACGAATGGGGTACTTTATGGTGGATACCGTTGAAACCGGGGAGGATGCCGTTGAACTCTGCCAGTGGATGAAACCCGATTTGATTCTCATGGATATCACTCTCAATGGTGACATGGACGGCATTGAAGCATCTGAAAAAATCACGGAAGAGGCCGGCAGCGTTCCCATCATTTTCATCACCGGCATTACGGATCCGGAGATACACAAAAAAGCCAGGGTGCTAAATCCGCACGGCTTTTTTACCAAGCCTGTCAACGTCAAGGCGCTTCAGCAGTCCATTGAGGAAGTGTTCAAAAAACATCGGTGACGTCGGCGCATTGCGTCTGACGCCAGGCATCTTAATGCCGGATTACTGAACATGTCGCTAGTGGCAACTTCCCTGCCCCGATGACAAATCCGGACTGATAAACGGTATGCCCAGTGACAGGCCCCGCAGTATCAGCAACAGTCCCACAAGTACCGCCAGCCAGGGAATGGCCTTCTGCAGCCGCAGTTGCCAGGTGCCGGTGAGCAACCCGGGAGAAACGGCCATCATAAACATGACCGGTGCCGTGCCAATCCCGAACAGTGCCATATATATCATCCCGTTCAAAACTCCTCCGGTAGTAAGGGCCGCCGCCAGGGCGACATACACCAGACCGCATGGCAGGAAACCATTCACAATCCCGATCAAAAACATAGACTGGCCCGTGCCAGCACGCATCAGCGGCTGCATGACGCGATGAAAAAAAGCGCTGATGCCGGAAAACCATCCTTTTTCCAGAGTCCATGAGCGATTCCACACCACCAGGGTCACAAGCACGATTCCCGCACCGGTGATAACCGACAATGCCTGCTGATACCCCACGAGCCAGGCGCCAAGCCCCAGCAGTCCCAGTACCGCTCCCATCATAGTGTACGTTACCGCTCGGCCGGCGTTATAGAGCACCCTGCCCGAAACATACCTTGCCCATGCATCCGTTTTGCCCGGCAATGCCACGGCAATGGGGCCGCACATGCCGATACAGTGTGCCGAACCGGCAAAACCCAGCAGAAATGCTGTCCAGAAAAAGTCCATTTTAATCGCTTTTATGAGTTGTCAAGTAGCCTGGTTGCTATCGTTTACCGATTGCGGTTATCATGCGCCCGCATACTCGGTAAAAATGTTTTAATATTGTGTGCGGTAGTACCGGTTTTCTGTGCCTATGTGCCGGCAACGCCCGCCCTGAGCAAATCGCTCTCCACATGCCGGTTTACATCTTGCTCGAGCCGTCCCAGCGAAGGCTGGCTCTTACGAAGCGAAAGCGCATGCATCGTTACAAAAAAGGAGCTCAGCATCATTGCGAGGATCGCGAAAAACGGGTGCAGAAGTCCCGTGAGCGCCACACCGATTCCAATAATGTTATATATAATCGCCCAGAAAAAGTTGCCGCGGATGGTCCGTCGGATTCGGCCGGAAAAGGTGAGCATCTCGGATATACTCAACAAGCTCGGGTGAAATAGAACAAAATCGGCATTATTCCGGATACTCAGAGAGCCGGTATAGACACCCACGCCGAGATCGGCCTTGTTGATGGCCATCAGGTCGTTGGTGCCGTCACCTACAAAAAGTATCCCCCCATGGCTTTCCCGGTACCGATCCACCAGCTCCGCCTTCTCCTCGGGAGAACATCCTCCATGGTAGTGAACCTTTGCGGTCACTTCCGGCGGCAGAGCCGTTTCCGCCGGGGCCGGATCGCCGGTTACCACCGCCACTTCCATCCCGTTCCGTTCATGAAGCTGCATAATCGACTCCTCCAGATGAGCGCGGGGCGGTTGATAGACCCTCAGGCGCATCATCAGCCGGCCGTCCAGAAACAGGCCGAAATCGCCGTCTGCCAAAGACTCTTGCCCGGCAGCATGGCGATTGTTGACCAGGAGCAGGGAATGGACTTTCGCACCGTTGTCCGCAGCCTGCCACTCCGCCCTGACACCCTGACCGGGTATCAGCCCGGTATTGCACACAGGCAGGGGTACCAGTTCGTGCTGAGCCAGATAGCGCCGGATGGCCCGGGCAAACGGATGGGTCTGCTCCAACTCCATGGCACCGGCCAGGCGCATCAGCCGTTCGACCGGCCAGGCGGGATCGTCGGTTACCCGGTTGAGTTCCCGCAATGCAACACCCTCGGTCAGTGTTCCCGTTTTGTCAAACATCACGAGTTTGATGTCGGAGAGCCGCTCCAGTGCGCTGCTCCCCCCCATCGCGACAATACCGGTTCGGTGCAGGCGCTGATGGGCCACCCAAAGAGCCGACGGAGTCGATATGGCGAATGCGCACGGACAGCCAATCAGCAATACGGCCAGAAACACTTCCAGGGCCTGGGCGGCGGTATGATGATACAGATGCCATGCGAGTCCGGCGAATGCCGTAACGATCACCGCCGAAAGCAAGATACTGGCGCCGCGGGATGCCACGCGCTCATAGTACCCCGGACGCGAACGCATCGCCCTGGCCCGGTTCATGTAGGACGAAAGCGTTGACTCGCGAAATGGCTTTATGACGCGCAGTAAAACCTCACCATCAATGCTGATACTTCCGGCCGATACGCGGTCTCCACGCTCCTTTCTGATGGCATCGGGCTCACCGGTCAGGTGCGACTCATCCATAAACCCGCCACCCTGCTCAACAACCGCGTCAAAAAGAACCGGCTGACCGGCCTCGGTGAGGGTGAGGTCGCCCGGCCCCAGTCGTTGGACCGGCACGCGCTCCGACGGTTGAACTCCATTCGCACCAGCCGCCTCTCCGGTGCTTTCGACCGAAACCTTCAACACTTCCGGCAGGGAACCCGGCTCCCAGATCCTCGCATAGCCGGACAGGCTCTTCTTGATTCTGGTATCGATCAAAAGACTTCCGACATAAAAGGTGAGGATCATGGCTGAAGTCTCGAAGTAGGTGTTTCCGGACAGCGTATCATAGCCTGAGATGCCGGCGATTCCGGCAATTCCGCTGCCTGCCAGCGTATTCCAGGCCGAAAGGATGTACGCCGCCCCGGAGCCTGTAAAAATGAGCGAAGCCAGGCTGAGCCTGCGGTCGCGGACCTCCCGCTTTAGGTTGTCGAGAAACGGGCCGGCCAGCAGAAACATGACCACGGTTGCCAGCCCGAGACTGATGTATCTCAGAAAAACCGGAGCCTGTTCCGCCTCGAAATGGAGGGTCAGGCTGATGAATATCAGGAAAATGGAGGAGATCAGAGCGAGGGCAAACCGAAGATAGAGCAGGTTTAACGGGGACAGGCGATCCGAACCTGTGGAAGCGTCCTGTCCGGTACCGGTATGTGCGCCCGGGCGACGCTTTGTTCCATCGGCTGCACCGGAACCGTTAGTATCACTGCCGGTTTGGGACGGACCTCTACCGGCGGATGTCCCGGCAGACGGGGTCGGTTCCAGAGTCCCGGACTTGCCGGCCGCCTCCGCCTCTGAGTAATAGTGTTCGTGCTGCTCCATCTCCCAGACCATCCGGCACCCGAAGCAGCAAAACAGGGGTGAGTGTTGCGGGGCCCGATGGGTGGATCTGACCGGCAGACCGCAGTGGGTGCAAACCGAAGTATGTTCAGTTTTCGATAAAGGCATCGAGCTGGCCTTCCGTCCATGCAGCGGTGCGGTCTTCCGAGGCGTTTCGCATTTCGGCCACTTCCTCCGGAGTAACCTCCGGAGCCTCATTTCCAAAAGCGTTCCGGATGTAGGTAACTACCGAGGCAACCTCGTCATCCGAAAGCAATCTTGCGAACCCCGGCATGGCGGCGTTATAGGTGACACCATTCCGGACAATTTGCCCTTCAAAGCCTCTCAGAACAATTTGTACGGGCCGCTCCGGGACTCCAATCACCCAGTCGGATCCGGTCAGCGGCGGGAAAGCTCCCTCAACACCGGAACCATCCTGCTGATGGCACGCCTGGCAGACCCGCGTATATACCTGGCGGCCGGTCACCATCATATCCAACTCTTCCGGGGCATCTGATACGGCCTGCGGTTCAGTAAAAAGCACATGAGGGCGGTCAGATATCTCCCCGAGGTATCGTCCCATATAGAAAAAGCCGAATGCGAGGGTGAGAATGATAACTGCGTACATCCACAAGGGGCCGCGCTCGTTTCCCTCTTCGGGAATTTCTTCTTCGCGCTCCATAGCGGCCCGGTGCAGCTCCTCAATGCTGCGATCGTCGTCGAGGTCGCCGAAATACTTTTCATCCGCCATCAGTCCACTCCGGTAATTTGCTGATCCAGTGAAATCAGATACGCCACCAGGTAGCGCGCTTCGTCGGTCGGCAGCACTTTACTGCCTTCGATACGATATTTTTGCGGCAGGCTGATCCCTTCCCTTCCCGGCCGGGCATCCTCGCTCACAACTTCAAAAAGCCAGGGGAACGGTGGCATGATGCTCTCATCGTTGATCGCCCTTGGCTGATACAGATTCAGATAGTGCCAGTCGCGGCTGGGCTGACGCGCGCCGATATTGGCGAGATCCGGTCCGGTGCGCATCGTTCCCAAATTGTGCGGCAGCAGATTGCGATAATCGGTCGCCAGGCTTGCCCTGCCCCATCCCCTTTCAAAATCCGCACCAAACCCTTCCGGGCGCACCTGTTTGGAGTGACAGTAGATACATCCTTCCCTGACAAAAATGCGGTGGCCTTCGGTCACTTCGAACGGTGTGAAATACGCCGGCTCTTTCACCCCTTCATCAATAAACAGTTTGGGGAGGATGGTGAGGCCGAACATGGCGATCAGGAACGTGGCCAAAATCCCGAAAAGCAAAATGGAATAACGTATCATACGGCAAACTCCTTCCGGATTTTTTCCCAGAGCTGGGGGGTGGCGGGTCGTTCGCCCGGAGCAAGGACCATTTTAATTACGAGCCAGGCAAAGATGATGTGACCGGAAGCCATGAGCAATCCGGATACCGACCGTGCGATCAGGTATGGGATGGTCATGGTGACGGTTTCGGTGAAAGGCACATCGGGGTTGTTCATGTCCCAGCCCTGGAACAGACCGATGTACTGGAGGGCGACGGCATAGATGATAATTCCAATGGCTGTCAGCCAGAAGTGCCATTTGATGAGCGCCTTTGAGTGCCACTCCCGCAGGGTAATTCTGGGGATGATATAGTAACAGGCACCGAACAGCATCATGGTCACAAAAGCGTACATGCCGATATGGGCGTGAGCTACCACGAAGTGGGTGAAATGGATGACTTCGTTGACCGACCGCAGCGCCTGCATGCTGCCCTGGAGGCTTACAAACGTGTAACTCATGGCGGCAAAAACCACAAACCTGAGTGTCGGGGAATACTTCACGGCACTGAAAGAACCGACCACCGTCATGTGATGGTTAACGGCAACGACCACGACGGGGATCACCATCATCACACTGGCCGAAATGGATATGGTGACAAACCAGGTTGGCAGCGGCGAACCGATCAGATGGTGAAATCCGTTCCAGTTGTAGAAAAGTGCAAGGCCCCAGAAGCCGAGCAGCGACAATCCGTAGCTGTAGATGGGACGGCCGAGCACTTTGGGGATGAAGTAGTAGGCGGCGGCAAGCCCAATCGGAGTAAACCAGAGACCCAGAGCGTTATGAGCGTACCACCAGTTCATGCCGGCCTGAACGGTGGGAGTATCAAAAATCGGAAGTGATGAAACGAGTCCGAGCAACGGGAACCAGAGAAACGCCGCCAGGATATACCAAACCGAGACGTAGAGTTGTTTGATGGTGCGGGTTGCCAGCATCAGGAACACGGATACCGACATGACCAGTACACAGAGTACGATGACCACCATGACCGGCACCGGGAACTCGAGCCACTCAATCCCACGTGAATGTCCTGCAAGGATTTGGATACTGCCAACAAGCAGTACAAGGTTCCAGACCGCCCCTGCCACCATGATGTATCCCCTCAGGTGAATAGGTGTTTTCAGCAGACGGCTGAAGATCCAGAGGGCAACGCCGGCACCTGTCATGGACGCCCAGCCATACACCATGGTATTCAGGTGAAGCGGCCGGACCCTTCCGAAGGTCAGCCAGCTCCAGCTTCCGAGCCAGTCGGGCAGATGCATTTTGACGGATGCCACCAGGGCGAGTACCGTACCGAACAGCAACCAGAAAATGCCCGACAAAATCAGAAAAAGCACAACATAACGAGCGCTTTTGTCCAGATCAGCGACACTGTATTCCCTTTTTTGCCCTGTATCAGGACTCACGCTCTTTTGTTTCATTCTTGTCATCCTTGAATATTTGATCCGTGCGTTTTCCGGCGGGTTCTTCCTCGTCGAAGGGAAGCATGCTCCCCCGCTGAATCCGGTCGAACTGGCCGGTAAAAAACGCCCATAGAAACAGCCCCAATCCACCGCCGATAATCAACAATGATGAGAGCAATAGTATTACACCGCCAAAACTCATAATCCGACTGATTAGGTGCTGTTGAAGCACCGGAAGTCTGATCTTACTGGTCTGCTCCGCGAAAGTGACATCCACCAGAACTACCGGCCAGGCAGTTGCCAGGAACGAGATCGTTGACAGCCGGACTACATGACGTCATGCACCCGACACGATATTCAGGTGCTGTCTTGCTGCGGAAAATAACATCAGCTTCTGTTTCAAGTTGTGCAGATCACAGGGCCCACACTGAAAATAATCTTGCTTGTGGAAGCGGGGTCCGGCCCGTCATCTGCCCGAAATAGTAACTCTCGAAAAGGTATTAAATCGGTTTCACAGTTCAAAAAAAAACTCAGAGCGTGGTTACAGGTCGTTGCAGGGAAACTCTCCCTGCTGGTCCTGTACCGGCACGATGAAGACCACTGCTGTAAGCGGCGGAAGATAAAAATGCCCCTCGGTAACAGCTGCCTCCTTCACGACAGAATCGTAGCCATCTCTCAGCACAGGGTGCAGCACGGCCCGTTCAAGACCCGGAAACGTCTGTGGCAGAGTGAATTCACGCTCCTCCCTGTCGGCATTGAACAGGATCAGTACACCGTCCAGGTCTTCGTCCAGGTGATCACCCGCACATGGGCCATCGGCAATACTCATGGCGATTATTCCGGGCTCCTGATCGGGCCCCGTATTATGAAATACCAGTCTTCGGTGAATATCTGCGGCGGTACCGAGGCGGAACAGCGGCGAGCTGTAACGAACCTTCAGCTGATCGAGAAAAATTCTGTGTGCCAGCTCCATGTGGTGCTGCTCCACGTTCAGGCCGGACATCCGCAGGAATTCGCGCATGAGATCCCATCGTTCGCTGTTATCCCATCCGGGAGGAAGCCCGATGCCCCAATTGTGAGTTTGCAGGCTGAAGTCGACGGCATTGTACCAGTCTCCCGAGTCAAAACTGTTGCGATCGAGCGACTTGGAGCGGAGGATATCGGTTCCCATCTGATAGAACGGCACACCCTGGCCGTAGTTGATGAACGCGTTGCTCAGGAGATGCACTCTTACCCGCTCGTCCATGGTCATATCGACCGGCAGTTTGACCTGCGTATTGTCCCAGAGCGTTTCGTTGTCGTGCTTGTCGATGTAGTTTACCGACTCTTCCGGGCGTAGGGCGAATCCGATCATTCCGGTGGCACCGTCAACGCGTTCGCCATGCCGGTTGACATAGGGGTAGGTGGCAAGGTTTCCGGCCATACCCACGCGAATGAGATCTGCCGCCTCCAGGAGTATGCCAAGGTTCTGCTGCTGATCTGGGTTTGCTTCCTCGTTGGGAAACAGGTAGAGGCCGCTGGCAAAGCCTTGTGCACGGCGATTATCCGTTACATTTCCACCGCGGATGGCGTCGCGTATGCGGTCATTGAAATTGCCTATTCCTGTTCCGCCCATATTGAACTGGGTGGCCTGCTCAAATATGCGATCGTCCGCCACTTCTCCGAAATTCCATCCCTCGCCATAGACATAGATATTGTCCCCGTCCACTCCGTCCTCTTCAAGCGTCAGTTCGGCGAGTGCCAGTTTGAGGTTTTCCATCACATAGCGGGGATGATGGCCCATCAGGTCAAATCGGAATGCATCGATTTTGTATTCACGCGCCCAGAGCAAAACAGAGTCGATGATCAGTTTTTCCATCATGGCGTGCTCGGCGGCCGTATTGTCGCAGCAGGTTGACGTCTCCATTTCACCAGTGTCGGGATGATACCGGTGATAGTAGCCCGGGACCACTTTGTCGAGTACCGATTGGGGCGAAAGGCCGGAAGCGAAGGTGTGGTTGTAAACCACATCCACGACAATATGCAGCCCGACCTGGTTCAGTGCCCGAACCATTTCCCTGACCTCCATTATGCGTGCCGGGCCGTCCGGATCGGTGGCATAGCTGCCTTCGGGCACATTAAAGTGTAACGGGTCGTATCCCCAGTTGAAACCATCATAGGAAGCAAGCCCCTCCATCCTTCCGGGCAGATAATAGGGTTTCTGAATCTCTTCAGTAGCCGGATCCTGCTCAGCCAGCTTTTCAAACACCTCCCGTATGGGAGTTGCACCATACTCGTTACACCGTTCTGCGATCTCAGGGTGGTCTATAAAATCACAGATGCGTTCGTATGGATGATGGAGATCCACGCGATCGGCCGGATCTTCGTTCACCGTGGCGATATCATTAATCGGCAGAAGATGAACATGTGTAAGCCCCGCATTGGACAATCGCTGCAGGTGAGTCATGCCCCGCGATAAACTGCGGTCTTCCCGCCCGTTGTGGGTGAATGCCAGGTAGGTGCCGCGGTGTGCCTCAGGCACCGACGAATCAAAAATACTGAAATCCCTCATGTGAATCTCATACAACGATATATCGGTTTTATTCGGGAGGCTTTTTTTCAGGCTTCCCCAACCATCGGGCATAAGGCTCTCATCTCCTGACAGATCCACTAATTGGCTGTATTTACTATCTGTAGACAAACTAACAGAGTAGGGATCCGTTACATCAAACGTGTTCACCTGATTATTTTCATGATGATATACCGTCACTTCAAAACGGTAGAGCATCCTGTCAAGATTCGACTTTTCACCGCTAAATCGCCATACACCATCCAACGGAACATCCGCTTTGTCGTGATTATCCGGGCTCAGATGGTCGGCGTGCAGGGTCTCAATCCGCTCTTTCTCCCTGTTGTATAAATTCAGGGTCACATTTTGCGCAGTGGGGGCCCAAAGCGATACGGTAATATGCTGCCCGTCGTAGCGCGGACCCAGGAGGCCGTCATAAGCATATAAATCATCGATAACATGCGGCATCTGGACTCTGGTGGCGGTCAACGGCCTGCCGTTTTCGTCATAAGCAATGGCCACGAGCTGTCCCTTGACTGCCCGCCTCACCGTTTCTTGATCTGCGTTAACCGAGAACACCGGGCGCCCGGCGATATGACGCATGCGCTCAACCCGTTCATCGTCCAGATAAGCGTGTTCTCCCACTGCAATAACGTTGCCGCCGGTAACTGCGTCGTGGTCCACCCTGATATCCGCCTGATGGCTATACCGAATCTCGCGAGTTGCGGTTTGCGGTCCGCTGTCCCAGACCAGGCGGTCGATGGCAACCCAATGAGCGGAAGCGCCCACCACCCCGTTGTCCACCGGGGTTTCCGGATCGTTTTCCTGCGAAGCAGTGCTACCATCCCCCATAACAGCACAGGAAGCAATGATCAGCGACGCACTCAAAACCAGAACTATCATCACAAACCAGGTCATATTTCTCATGATCTCAATTTTTCGGTATTTGTCATTTCGCACATCTGTTCGGTGTCATTACCGGCAATGCCACGTATCCGAGTTGCCTGCACAATCAGCTTCCAGCAGGCGACCCGGTTAAAAATCAATCCAGCGCCCGGAAGCGGATAGCCTGCCCTCCGCCGGGGGCCAGTTCCAGAGGCAGCATGGTGTTATTGTCCACCTCGATCTCTTCGATGACAATATCATAGGGATTCTCTTCCCAGTCAGCCGCAGCGCCGTCCCGGTAGATTTCGGCCACATAACGGCGTCCGCTATCCAGAAAAGAGAGGTCTGCGTTCAGGACTCTGGGCTGTTCGTCTGTAATACTGCCCAGATACCAGTCATCACTGTTACGATCGCGCCTGACTATAGTCACATACCGTCCGATGTCGGCGTGCAGTATTTTCGTGTCATGCCAGTCTACCGGCACATCCTTAATAAACTGAAAAGGTTCCGGATTTGCCTCATAGTTTTGCGGCAGATCAGCGGCCATTTGAAGCGGACTGAAGATTGTGACATAGAGCGCCAGCTCTTTTGCAAGAGTATGTTTGACGCGGTTATCGGGCCTGTATTCATCAAAATGCAGTTCAAAGATTCCCGGAGTGTAGTCAAAGGGCCCGGACAAAGAGCGCGTAAACGGGAGCGTCACTACATAATCGGGTGGATTGCCGCCCCACTCACCCCATGCGTTATACTCCTGACCCACAGCCACCTCCCGCGTCATAAGATTTGGCCAGGTGCGTCGTAAACCCGTATCCTTGACTCCTTCATGAACATTCAGGGAAATCTTGTGGGATGCGGCCAGCTCCACGACTCTCTGGTGATGGTCGACCATAAACTGCCCGTGATGCCATTCGAACTGCTCGTTCCCGTGTTCATCATAACGCATAATTTCGCGGCCGTGACCGACATAGCCGGTTTTAACGGCACGCACCCCGAGGGATTCATAAAGGGCAAAGCCCTCTTCCATCTGTGACTCATAATGCAGCACGGTGGCGGAATTTTCGTGGTGCCCCATCAGGCGGGTTCCCCTGTCCAGAGCGTACTGCGCCACACCTTCGAGATCGAACTCGGGAATAGACTCGGTAAAATCAAACACTACGCCGCTGTCGTACCAGTCGCCATCCCAGCCAGGGTTCCATCCTTCCACCAGCACATGGTCAATGTCATGTTCGGCGGCAAAATCGATATAGCGCATCGCATTTTCGGTAGTTGCCCCCAGATTTGGTCCGCGGCCCCAGGTGGATTTATCCAGATGCATCTCCCACCAGATGCCAACATATTTTCCCGGTTCAATCCAGGAGGTGTCCTCAATTTTGTTCGGTTCATTCAGGTTGAGAATCAGGTAGGAGGTGATGAGATCACCGGGGCGGTCGGCCAGCTGGATCGTCCGCCAGGGGGTTACCATGGGTGCGGATCCACGGACCCGAACGCCGTCCGACCAGGGCATCAGGTTTGCTTTGAGGGTGTAACCGTCCACCCGCTCCAGTGTCATGGTAGTGAAATCCACCAGAGCCGCCTCGTGGAAACTGATATAAAGGCTGTCGGCCGTGCGCATGGTCAGTGGAGTGTGCACGGTATCGGCCTGTGAAAGCGGTGTGTTTTCAAACAGGTATTCAAAACGGTTCCATTGGTAGGCATCGACATACCAGGACTCATGGTCGCCGGTCAAGTCAAACTCCGTCAATTCATCCATGATAATCAGGGTATCCAGGTTTGGCTGTTCCGGAAACTCGTAACGAAATCCGACACCGTCGTCAAAGGTCCGGAATACCACTGTCAGCTCCCTTCCCTCGGGAGCCTCTTCAGCCAGGCGGACCGTCATCTCCTCATAATGATTGCGCACATGTCGTTTTTCACCCCAAACCTGTTCCCAGGTTTCATCAAACGAATCGTATTCAACGGACTGTATCCGGAAGTTGCCCGACAAACTGCCGCCCTCGGCAAGCTCAAAGCCCATCCGTGATGGCTCGATCACGCTCACTCCTTTTCGCTCAACGGAATAAAACGGCACTCCATCGGCGTCCAGATTAAAATGAACCGTATTTATGCCCCTTGGTGAAGTAACGGAATGGGTGCTCTCCCGCGGCTGGCATCCCGAAACGATTATCATAAGCATAATCCAAAGAGTGGCTGAGATACGAAATCCTGAATTCATAATAGTAGTCCTGTTACTGATTTTTTCCTGTTATTGCAGCACTTGCCTCTGCCGGCCGCAACCCTTTCTGCTCCAGTTTGTGATATAGAAATATCCGACACCAATCGACCATCCGCAAGCCCTGGTGTGGCGATCGGGCAATCTCCTCCGAAGGTTTCACAACTCTGCTTTTTTGAAAAACTTTTCCCATATTGGCGGTTTGTCCCATCCCCAAAGAAAATCAAGAATATGAGCTTTTTACAAGGATCATCGCGGGCCTGGCGAAGGATTATCCGAACAATAGTATACTGGGCTGCAGGGTGCTGGCTGCTTTACGCCGGACTCTCAACTCCCGCTTCCGCACAGCAGAACACACTTGCCTTCACAGGGGCGGAAGTAATCACCGTTACCGGAGCGACTTATGAGAACGGAGTACTATTGGTCCGTGACGGGATCATTTTGGAGGCCGGTTCGGTCGAAACGGTTACCATACCGCCGGATGCCGAAGTCGTTGATGTCACAGGAAAAGTGATCATGCCGGGGCTGGTGGATCCGCACTCTCATGTCGGTGAAGGTGATGGCGGCGACCGCTCATCGGCCATGCATCCTGACGTGCGCATCCTGGATACCATCAACCCCGGAAGCGACACTTTTCGAAAAGCGCTGGCCGGAGGGATTACCTCTGTCAATGTGATGCCGGGATCGGGTCACCTCATAAGCGGCCAGACCGTCTACCTGAAATTGCGCCGCGTGAATACCGTGGAAGAGATGCTGGTATACGTGGATGAGGAGAACGGGATTTATGGCGGACTCAAGATGGCCAACGGCACAAATCCCCTGCGGCAGCCTCCGTTTCCCGGCACCCGGGCCAGATCGGCTGCCATGGTAAGGGCTCTGTTTATCCAGGCTATGGAATACCGTGACAGGATGGCCGCGGCGGCATCCGATCCGGAGCGTATGCCCGATCGTAACCTGACCCTGGAGACTCTTGTGGAAGTGCTTGACGGCAAGCGGATTGTGCATAACCACACCCATCGCCACGACGATATCCTCACCGCTATCCGGTTGGCGGATGAATTCGGATACCGCATGGTGTTGCATCATGTTACCGATGCATGGAAAGTGGCGGATGAAATCGCCGCATCCGGATATCCCGCTTCCATTATCTACATCGACTCGCCCGGGGGGAAGATGGAGGCGGTTAACCTGCTTCCAAAATCGGCACCCGTTCTAGAGCAAGCTGGTGTTGATTTCGGTTTCCACACCGACGACGGCGTTACCGATTCGCGGCTGTTCCTCCGCTCACCGGCATTCGGAATGCGCGAGGGGTTGAGCCACCAGAAAGCCCTTGAATCGGTGACTATCGCCAATGCCAGGCAAATGGACATGGAGGATCGGGTCGGCTCCCTGGAAAAAGGCAAGGATGCGGATTTTATCATTTTGTCGGGGGATCCGTTCAGCGTCTACACCCGGGTGCTGCAAACATGGATCGAAGGAACCAGGGTTTGGGATTATGACGATCCGGAAGATCGCAAATTTGCCACCGGCGGTTACAATGTGTTTAACGGCGGCGGCTACGGGCATCACCGTTGACCTCCCCGATCCAACCGCACATGAACACACCTGCCCGGATAATAACCGGTGAATGAACCTCCGCCATCAGATACGGCACCATCCATCAGACCATAAACTCCCATGAAGCGTAATATCACCCCTGTCTTGATCGCACTTTCGGCTGCGGCGGTAATAGCGTTTTTTTACCCGCCTGAACTGAACGCGCAAATTGCGGTAACCGCCGATACCCTGTATACCATGGAAGGTCCGCCTGTTACCAATGGTGTCGTTCTGATACGTGACGGACGCATTGAGCAGGCCGGTCGGCGTGACGACCTCGCCATCCCGCAGGGCTACAAGCAATACAATGCACAAGTAGTAACCCCGGGACTTATTGACGCGCGTACTGTTGTCGGTCTGGCAGGGTATTACAACCAGGACCACGACCAGGATCAGCTTGAGTATTCGCATGCACTGCAACCGGATCTGCGTGCTTTTGACGCGTATAACGCACGAGAGGAGTTGGTCGGTTTTCTGCGTCAAAACGGTATCACCACCATGCACACGGGACATGCCCCCGGCGCGGTAATCAGCGGCCAGACCATGATCGTAAAAACGGTCGGCCATACCATCGACCAGGCCATTATCGACTCGACTACCGCGCTTGCCATCACCCTGGGCTCAACCGTCGGAAACAACTTTGACACACCCGGCACCAGGGCCAAAGGAGTTGCCATGCTGCGTCAGGAACTCATCAGAGCAAGGGAATACAGTGAAAAACGCGAAAACGAAGATGCGGGCGGCAGGCCCGGCACGGACCTCAAGCTTGAGGCGCTCGCCGGGATGCTTGAAGGGAAAACCCGTGCGCTTATCACCGCCCAGCGCTCCCAGGATATCATGACGGCGCTTCGCCTGCGTGACGAGTTCGGATTTCCCCTGATCCTGGATGGTGCCGCGGAATCTTTCATGCTCATTGAAGAGCTTACAACCGCCGATGTGCCGGTACTGATCCATCCTACCATGGCCAGAACCAGGGGTGATATGGAAAATGCCGCTTTCGATACCGCTTCAAAACTGGCGGAAGCGGGCATTCTTTTTGCATTTCAAAGCGGATACGAATCCTATGTCCCGAAAACCCGTGTGGTACTGTTTGAAGCAGCTATTGCTGTTGCAAATGGCTTGAACCGGATTCAGGCACTGGAAGGCCTTACGGTCAATCCCGCCGCAATCTTGAATATTTCGGACAGGGTCGGGTCCATTGCCCCCGGCAAGGACGCCGATCTGGTGCTGTTCAACGGCGATCCCTTCGAATACACCAGTCGGCCTACGCATGTGATTATCAACGGGGAAGTGGTGTACGAGTTTGAATAATCAGGAAATCGGGAACCGACAGGTAAAGGTACTTCCCTCTCCCTGTTTGGTTTGGAGCTCAATCGTACCTCCAAGGCGCTCAACGAGCATATGTACGGCGTAGAGTCCCAGACCGGTTGAAGCTTCTCCACCCGTAGGCTGCGCCGACAGCCGGGCGAACATCTGATACAATTTTTGCCGATCCTCTTCGGAAAAACCCGGACCGGTGTCCGATACCTTCAGCTCCCACCAGTCGCGGTTTTTCATACCGACTTTTACCGTCACTTTCGCTCCGGCGGGAGAAAATTTTATGGCATTGGAGAACAGGTTATCCAGGATCCGGCTCACATACGGCTCATACGTCTGAACCTCCATCGGCTCAGCATCGACGCTCAATTGGATCTCCTTGCTGCGGGCATTGTCACGGTAGCTTTCGACCATACCGGACACCATTTCATCCACCCTGGTTGATTTCATTTCGAGGTCTTCGGCCTGTTTCTCAAGAGAATGCACATCCAGAAGGCTGTCGATCAGATGATTCAGCCTGTAAGCTGATTTTCGGGCCATTTCGAGATACTTCTGCTCTTCTTTATCATGTACAGACTCGGCGACCACATCCAGAAAACCTATAACGCCAAACAGCGGATTTCTGAGGTCATGGACGATAATGTCGATCAACCGGTCCTTGTCGATGTTCAGCTGTTTAAGATCACTGTTAAGCTCTTCGAGCTGTTTGTTCTTTGAGATTATTTCATCGGACTTCAGCTCCAGGTTGTGATAGGTGTTTTCCAGCTTTCTGTGATTGCGGTACATCACTATGAGTAAACCGGCAAAAATCAGCCCGGTGACGACAAGCACAACCAGCAGGGTCTGCTGAACCGTACTCAGGCGCTCCCTGTAGTCCAGCTCCTGCCTCAGAATTTCATTTTCGGCTTCCGCCAGATCCACTTCATAGGCTGCCCTGACCTCTTCAAACTCTTGATCACGCCTGCGCTGGTTCAGAGAATCAGAATACGCCATCACCATTTTGTAGGCTTCGACAGCCTCACTGTAGGCTCCCTCTGTTTCCATCAACCGGGCCTCCATTTCCCAGCTCTTTGCCGTCATATCCATATTGTCTATCCGTCCGGCTATGGCTCTGGCCTCTCGGATACGCGTCAAAACCTCGCCATGGCGTTGCGTTTCCATAAGGGCTTCAGCGAGTCCCATGGACAGATACATGATTCCGGGAGGAAAACCGATTTCCCGGCTCATTTCATATCCCTGTCGAAAAAAAGAATAGGCCAGGTCCAACTCCCCGGTTTCGAGGTAGACATTTCCGAGATTATAATTATTCTGAGCTACCCGGCTTGTCACCTCCAGCTCTTCGTTAATTTCGAGGGCGTTCATCAGTGCCAGTACCGCTTCCTCATACCTCTCCAAAAGCTTCAGGGTATTGGCCTGGTTATTGTATATGATAGCCATGTTGACCTTGTCACCGGCGTCATGGTTCAGTTCCAACGCGCGCTCAAACTCTTCAAGGGCCTTTTCATGATCTCCCTGTCTGTGCAATATCCTGCCGATATTGTTCCTGATGGTGGCTTCATTTGTCGTGGCCCTCTCCCGCCTGAAAATTTCCAGGGCTTCATAACTGAACTCCAGTGCCTCTGCGGGATTTATCTCAGACACCAAGCCTCCCCTTGTAGCGTAAACCCGAGCCACAGTCACCGGATCATCCACGTCCGGAATCAGTGCCATGCCCTGTTCAATGGTTTCCAGAGCTTCCGGGCGCCGGTTCAACCTGTCCAGCGCGAACGTTTTCCGGACCTTCACCATAACGGCCTGCTCCGGAGTGGCATATTCTTCAACGTATTCCAGCGCCTTCTCCGTGGTTGTCAGGGCTTCATCATACCGCCCGCGATCCATCAGTGCCCTGGAGTAATGGGTGTAAGCTGTTATCAGAGCACTGTAATTATTACGTGATTTTGCCGTTTCAATAATTTGCACGTATAATGAATCTGCCTCCTCGTAACGGCTTTCAAGCACGAGCACATCCAGGGATTCATTTAACGCGGACAACTCATCGGCCGCTTCACGGTCTTTGGGAGGATCGTATTGGCAGGATGATAAAATAACAGGCAGCACAACCATTGAGACAACCCAGCATCGGACACCCCAAAAGTTGATCATCTTCCTTATTATATTTGAATACATGTGCATGTAAAATGCAAAATTATCAAGCGCAGATAATCGTTCCGAGCTCAATGATATCTCCTCAGGCTATCTGTCAACACACAACCGTATGACCCAAAAGGACATTATTGCAAAACCACCCGGCGTAACTTAGTGATACTTGTGGAAAAACAATATCACTTTCTCCATTATTACCTTTAAAATAAACGGAAAAGATCTACGGGCAACCTCTCTTCCAATCAGATTATGAATCAGTTCAAATATGTTCGATGGGTATTTCTTGCGATGGGGCTTGTCGCAATTTTCGGCCTCACCGGCATGAATGTATATTCACTGTATGCCCTGCATGACAATGCCGTGAAAAATTCGGTTGAAAAACAGAAGCGTCAGATGCTGGAATACAGTGATCAGATCCGCAGCCGGCTGCGATATCCCCGATCCGAGCTATGGCAGCTTGACATGCCCCGCATCAAAAGTACCCTGACCGCTCCCGACCAGGTGGCAGAGGAACTTGTTCATGCCCTGCAAACTGCAGGTAACGATTCCATTTTCTCTACAATCTACCTCTCACCGGCCGAATGCAGTACCTGTGACAGGCAGGGTGGCCCCATCTGGAGATACGAACCCGAGTCGGGACGTTTTCATGACGCTCCTGATTACAGCCATCTTGTGAGCGACGGACTGACCATGGCAAAAACACGCATGAGTTCACTTATTAATGAGTATCAATGGAATACGCACGTTTTTTTCGATACCCATAACAGCATGACCATTGCGCTTATCCATGTACCCGGCCAACAGATTATCGCCTATCTCACTTTTTTGATCGACCGGGAGTATCTGGTGCAACAATATATGAGCCCCAAGCTGCTCCGTTCTTTTGGAGAGGGAAAGGAGTCCGGTATCGTACTATGGCTTCACGACTGGACAAAAAACGAAGTACTGGCAACCAACGACCCCGGAGTCGACTTCAGCTACCAGAAAGTGGACTTCATCCAGAACTTCCCTGACCTGCTCAACGACTGGAATCTGAAAGCGGCGTTTACCGCCAACCCTGACATAGCCGCATCCCGGGCATCCCTGACGCGCAATCTATTTGTCTTGGGAGGAGCCGTGTTCCTCATCATTGCCGCAATGGCATTTATCTTCTACACCGCGCAAAGAGAGCGGTCGCTGGCCGAACGCCAGGCGACATTCCTGGCCAATGTGACCCATGAATTGCAAACACCGCTGTCGGTGATTCTTGCCGCCGGGGAGAACCTCTCTGACGGCAGGGTAAACGACTCCGGGCGCCTGCGATCTTACGGAAAACATATCTACAATGAGTCACTGCGTTTACGGGCCATGATCGAGCGCCTGTTGGATACGGCCAGAGTCAGTACCGGAAATATTCAACCCCGGCAAGAATTACTGGATTTATCCCCTTTCACCCGCAGTCTGCTAAAGAGAAAACAGAGCTGGCTGGAAAGCAGCGGAGTCCAGATAACGTTTGAGGCCGAAGACAAACCTGCCCATATTTACGCGGATCCGGGCGATCTCACCTCATCCATCAGTAATTTGATTGAGAATGCTATTAAATACAGCCCGGAAGAAAAGTTCCTTGCAATCCGTATATTGCAGAGGAATGGCTCGGTTGACCTGGAAGTGGAAGACCACGGTATCGGCATCCCTAAAAAAGCACAAAAGCATATATTCGACAAGTTTTTTCGGGTGGAAGATGCCCTGACGGCAAAGACCAAGGGTCACGGGCTCGGCCTTGCCATCGTTAAAGACCTGGTCAGCCGCAATGGCGGATCTGTTCATGTCGCCAGTACTCCAGGGAAAGGATCCACGTTTACCATCCGATTCCCGGCCGGTGCAACCGGCAAATCATCAGAATTTAAAGAAGACCAAAAGACTAACGCCCAGGAAACCACCCATGTCTCATAAAAATCCGGTCATCATGATCGTCGAGGATGAGCCCAGTTTAATTTTCACACTGCGCGACACCCTTGAAAACGAAGGCTATGACACTATTGTAGCAGAGAACGGAAGCAAGGCTCTCGAAATGCTTCAGGAGCAGAAACCAGATCTGATGATACTGGATATCATGCTCCCCGGTTTAAGCGGATTCGATGTCTGTCAAAAGGTGCGGGAACGCAAACTGACATTTCCAATCATCATTCTCACGGCCCGTGATCAGGAGATCGACAAGGTAACCGGATTGAATATTGGCGCAGACGACTACATCACAAAACCGTTTGGTGTGAAAGAGCTGCTGGCCAGAATCAAGGCCCGGCTTAGAAGAACTGACTCCAAACCCTTGCGCAACAGTGATATCATTTCACTTGGGGACATTCAAATTGATCTCAACGCCTCCAGCGTAAGCCGCCCAGATGGCAATATGGAGCTAACAACAAGAGAGGTGGAACTGCTGCGCTTTCTTGCGTCATGGCCAAATGAACCGGTTACCCGCAAATCATTGCTCGAAAATGTCTGGCGATACGAACACAGTTCCAACACCCGAACCGTTGATGTCCATATTTCCAAACTCCGGTCTAAAATCGAACTGCAACCCGATGATCCCCGTTACCTGGTTACGATGCATGGGGTTGGTTATATGCTAAAGATGCAACAAAACGGATAAAACCCTTCACCTGGCTCTCGAGCAGTTCTGCCACCATCTTGTCCTTGATTCCCTCATCTTCGCTAAAGTTGTTCCTGACTCTCTGGATAAATACTCTCTCCGGATAGTTGTGGGCATTCCGATACGAACAGACCATTTGAAGCTGTTCCACCGCTCTGAGTGCCCCGAATGCTCCCGCCGCTTCACCAACAAAGGCGATCGGTTTCTTGTCAAACGCCTCGGGGAAAGGTAGATAGTCAATAAACACCTTGAGGATACCCGGGAATGAACCGTTGTACTCCGGGATCACCATTACAATCCCGTCGGCTTCCAGCACTCGATTCCGAAACGCCTCCACCTCAGGCAGAGACTGTCCATATTTGCCCCCGGCCACTTCTCCAAGAGGAAACTCTTCGAGGCTAATAACCCTCGCCTCCACACCATGGGCTTCATACAGTGGTTTGATGTGGTTGGCAACTTTAAGCGCCTGTGATCCGGGACGGTCGGTCCCACTAAGTATTGCTATGGTATTCATTGCTTTCGTGGATTGATGTTCGTTTTGATATCGAGCCGGTGCTTCTCTGAAAGTAATGCCTTTTCATAATACCTGCATTAAAACTTCACCCCAGGCAGCACCGACAACTTAACGTGCAAGCACCTCCATATCATTCATTCTGAGAGCTAAAAAAACACCTGTTTTAAAAGCGCTTTTCTAAACCAATAAAGCTTATTATTTTAATTAATAGCATGATTAAGATAATTTTATATTGCATTTTTTAATTTTTGCCTTACTTTTTAACGCAACAAGGCGATAAGCTTTTATTAAGACAAAGAGCACGGAAACCCAAAAAACCATAATCAAACAGAATACTTATGAAGTCTATGATACCAAAGAGATGGCCAGGCAGAACGGCCGCGATTTTATCAGCCTTACTGCTGTTGCCGGGCATAAGCCTGGCCTCCGACGGCACATACGACACACTGGAGGCGTTCAAGGCGTCTGCGGAGTATGCCGTCTTTGTAATTGACAACTTATGGATTCTTCTGGCTGCAGCCATGGTTTTTATCATGCACCTTGGCTTTGCAACGGTTGAAAGCGGGATGTCCCAGGGTAAGAATTCCATTAATGTCATTTACAAAAACGTGTTTATTCTTACGACCGGGATTCTGACCTACGCAGTTATTGGGTTTCAGTTGATGTACCCCGGAGATTTCAATGGTATCCTTGGATTCGGAGGATTTGGAATTGGAGTGGATGAGTCCGATCCTGTCGGGATGTTTACTCCTGCCTATGGTGAAGAGATGACCATCTATGCCGATTTCATCTTTCAGGCCATGTTCGCAGCAACCGCCGCCACCATCGTATCCGGTGCCGTAACCGGAAGAATCAAAATCTCCGCTTTCATGATCTTCGGTGCGCTGTTGGTGGCGTTTTGCTACCCGATAACCGGTAGCTGGGTCTGGGGCGGAGGCTGGCTTGACGGACTTGGATTCTACGATTTCGCTGGATCCACACTGGTTCATGGGGTTGGCGGTGCTGCCGGACTGGCCTGTGTCATTATTCTCGGCCCGCGAATCGGCAAATTTTTTAACGGCACATCCCATAGTATCCCCGGACACAGCGTTCCCCTTGCCACCGTCGGAGTTTTCCTGCTCTGGTTCGGCTGGTTCGGTTTCAACGGCGGATCCGTGCTCAGTGCCGATCCTGTAGAAGTGTCCTATGTATTTGTCACCACAGCCATTGCCGCCTCCGCAGGCGCACTTCTGGCCATGCTTACCGCCAGAATTGTGATTAAGAAGCTGGATGCCGAAATGGCTCTGAACGGCATTCTCGCCGGGCTGGTTGGTATCACCGCCGGTGCAGACGTAATTTCACCGCAGATGGCCGGAGTTGTCGGTGGAATCTCCGGCATCATCGTGGTTCTCTCCATCCTTATGTTCGACAAACTGAAGATTGATGACCCGGTAGGTGCCATTTCCGTGCATGGCGTTTGCGGTATTTGGGGAACACTTGCTGTAGGTATCTTCTCTGCCGCAGGTACAGTCGGTATCCAGCTGCTTGGAGTGGTAGCAATTTATGGAACCACGTTCCTCTTCTCCCTCGCCGTATTCGCAGCCATTAATGCCGTGATGGGTGTCAGGGTCTCGAAGGAATACGAAACCCGCGGTCTCGACCTTTCCGAACACGGAGTGGCCGCATACCCGAACTTTACGATGATTGACTCCAGCTTTATTGGAGCGAAATCAGATCCAACCTGATCCTTCCCCAACAATAAAATGCTTCACAGAAAAGCCATTCCGCCTGAAAACGGAATGGCTTTTTTTATTTCTTGCTGTCAGTGCCGGTTTGAATCTGCCGGAGCCGTTCCCAGCGCCGCGCCTCCAGCCCCTGATCTCCCGGCTCATACCAGCGCGCACTCTTGAGTGAATCCGGCAGGTACTGCTGCTCCACCCAGTGACCGGGATACAGATGAGGATATTTGTACTGATCCGACGGATTATCACTCTCCATGTAACGCGCCTTTTTCGAATTGGCAGTCTTGTCTCTGAGATGATCCGGCACAGGCCTGGTTCCCTTCTCCCTGTGCTCCTGCGATACTGCAAAAATCGCTCCGGTGCTGTTGCTTTTTGGCGCCAGCGCCAAATGCAGACAGGCATGAGATAAAAAATAGAACCCTTCCGGCATTCCGCACTTCTCAAACGCCTCATGGGCGCTGTTAACAACTGAGAGCGCATGGGGATCGGCCAACCCGACATCCTCTGATGCGAATATGAGCAGACGCCGAAATACAAAATTCGGATCTTCTCCACCCTCCAGCATGGCGGTCATCCAGTAAAGCGAAGCATCCGGATCAGACCCGCGCAGCGATTTGATCATTGCCGAGGCAAAATGATAATGCTCATCACCGGTGCGGTCGTACCGCAGATAGCGCTTCTGAATGGATTCCCTGGCTACATCCAGATCCACTCTCTTGACGCCATCCTCCCCCTCACTGCTGGTGAGCACCGCCATTTCAAGAGCGTTCAGCGCATGGCGGATATCACCGCCTGAATACTCGGTAAAATAGTCGAGCGCCTCCCCCGTAACGGTGACCGAATACGCCCCAAGTCCACGCTCCCTGTCGGCAAGTGCCCGCTCAAGCAGCAATCGGACATCCCCGGCATCGAACGGATGCAGCTCGAAAAGCTGACAGCGTGAGAGCAGGGGTCCGACCAGCGAATAGAACGGATTAAGTGTGGTTGCACCGATCAGCGTGATCAATCCGGATTCGATATGAGGCAGCAGCGCGTCCTGTTGCGCCTTGTTCCAGCGGTGAATCTCATCCACAAAAAGAATGGTTTTCTTGTGATAGAGTTTTTGCAACTCCCCCGCCTTGTGCACCACCTCGCGAAACTCTTTTACCCCGTCAAGTACCGCGTTAAGAATCACAAAGTCCGCGTCAATTTCCCTGGAAATAACATGTGCCAGCGTGGTTTTACCACTGCTCGGCGGACCGTAAAAAATCATGGATCCAATCCGGCCGCTTTCAATCATCCGACGCAACAGCTTTCCCTCTCCGATCAGATGCGACTGACCCGCATACTCCTCTACCGAAACAGGGCGCATCCTTGTAGCCAGAGGCCCACTCTTCATACTCCTGCCCTTCTCCGAGTCGTCGAACAGATCCATAGTAACGCGTCCGTAATTCAGTGCGCTATTGTGTGCTGCAGCGCTCCATAATCTCAATGATCTGGGTTATCTGGCGATGCTTCAATTCATAACGCATATTCTTGCCTTCTCTTGTCGAAATCAGCACCCCCTTGTTCTTGAGTATTCCAAGATGATGCGAAGCAACCGCCTGCTCCACGTCAAGCTTCTCGTGTATTTCGGATACCGACAGCTTCTCGTGCTCTTCCAGCAGCTCAATGATCGCGATTCTGAGCGGATGAGCTATAGCCTTCAGTATTGAAGCACATTTTTCAAGTTTAAAAACGCCTGTTTTTGCATCCAGCATCAGCTTATCCTTTTGTATTAAAATATATACATATCATATATATGAAATATATAGTTTCCTGACTATAAATCAAAATAACCGGTGACTGCAGGACGGCTACCAATTATTACACCATTACGAAGCTTCCATTTCAGCTTCCTATCAGGCCAACGGCTGTAGACGGAATCCGGCCGTTACACTCTTTGCCCCTCCTCTTTGAAGAAGGAATCGATAGCATCCTGAATTTCAAGATGTGTGAAGGGGTTCGAAACCGTGCCATCACCGGTGGCAGATTTTGGCTCCAGTCGTTTCATCTCGAGCGGATCTTCACCGTTTTCGGGAGACTCCGATCCGAAATCGCATCGCGTGAGCATATCCCGAACCGGGCCGTGTACTGCTGCAAAACGGAGTGATACTCCCTCGCTATCCAGCTCTTCCTTCAGCTCCATCAGCATGTGTACCCCGGTGGTATCGATGGAGTTGATACCGGAGGCATCCAGCACCAGCAGTCTGAGATCCGGTTTCTTCGCGGCTGCAAAACGTATCACCGTTTCCTTGAAGAAATCGGCATTTGCATAAAACAGAGGTGCGTCAAAACGGATGACCAGGATGTCGTCCCTGTCGCGGGCATCGCTGAAGCGCGCCAGGTTCCGGTAAAGCCTGGTCCCGGGAAGTTGTCCGAGGCGGGCCACATGGGGTTTGCTGCTGTGGTAGATCACCACTCCCAAAGAGGCAACCACACCGGTCAAAATTCCCTGTTCAATGCCAACAAAAAGTGTCACCAGAAACGTGACGGCCATCATAGCGAAATCATCTTTCCTGGCCTTCCAAAGAAACCGCATTTCGCCGGTATCAATCAGGCCGAGCACTGCGGTAACAATGATGGCGCCGAGTACTGCATTGGGCAGATAGTAAAACAACGGAGTAAGAAAAAGCAGGGTTAGTCCCACCAGCAGCGCACTGATAATGCTTGCCATTCCCGATTTGGCCCCGGCCTGGTCGTTTACCGCCGAACGCGAGAATCCTCCCGTAACCGGAAATGCCTGAAAAAAGGAGCCGCCCAGATTGGCACTTCCGAGGGCTACCAGTTCCTGATTGGCATCCAGTTTATAATCGCGGTGGCGGGCCTGAATGGAGCGGGCAACGGCGATGGATTCCATGAATCCTACCAGGGAGATGGCAACAGCCATGGGCAGCAGGCTGTAGACCGCATCCATCCCGATCTCGGGAATACCAAAGCCGGGCAACCCTGTGGGAACTTCGCCAATGATTCCGATCCCGGCCCGATCCCATCCTGTAAGCGCGATGATTCCTATGCCCGCCGCTACAACAACAAGCGCTGCCGGCAGACGGCGATTCCATCGCTTTAGGCCCATGAGGACTGCGATGGCGCCCAGGCCCAGGGCTGCAGTCCCGGGGTGGATATCCGACCGCATCCGAATGATATCGAATATGGTCTGATGGATATGCTTCGAGCTCTCTATCGGGATACCCAAAATATTGTGCGCCTGACTGAATGCGATGATCAGTGCCGTTGCCGCGACAAATCCGGTTATGACCGGATGGGAGAGAAAGTTCACCAGAAAGCCCATCCTGAACAGGCCCATGCCAATCTGGATGACGCCCACCATGAACGCCAGCAAAATGGCAAGCTGGATATACTCATTGCTCCCAGGCTCCGCCAAATCAGCTACGCCCGCCGCAACCAGGAGAGCCACAACGGCAACCGGACCAACACCCAACTGCCGAGACGTGCCCATCACACCGTAGATAAACAACGGTACCAGCGCAGCATACAGTCCGTATACCGGAGGAAGCCCGGCAATAAGCGCATACGCCATTGCCTGGGGAATCAGCATGACGCCAACGGTCAGACCCGCCGCCAGGTCGCCTTTAAGCATTCCCGAATGATACTCGGGCAGCCAGGACAATATGGGAAGATATCGTTTCACTTCAATTGCGTGTGTCAGGAATTGGCACGCCAATATCTCGGAACATGGCGCCGCATCCCTTGTATTATTTTGTGATTCCGTTTTCTTCCGGCCGGGCAGATAAGCCGCTGCAAAGGCGACTATCAACCATTCTGCCCGGAAACCGGAGCTTAAAGGGGAAAAAAGGGCCCCGGGAATTCAGCCCGGAGCCCACAAAACAAACGGCGGCTTAATCAGCCGGCAATCGTTTCATTATTATTGAACCAGGCGGCAAAGTCACCATCAACATAGGCAACTTCGTGGCCGAATCTCTGGACCAGTGCGGCCGCAACTGCCGATCTTCCACCCGCTGAGCAGTGGACATATACGGTTTTTCCATTGGGCTCCACCTCATCGATGCGTTCAAGGAGGCGGGTATGCGGGATGTTTTTCGCACCCTCGATATGCCCCTCGGCAAACTCCGATGCTTTACGAACATCCAGCACGTAGGAGTCATCCTCAAACAGCTTGTTGCCATCCTCCTGGAAGTTAAGGTGAGGAATCGCTGTTGCCGCACTGTTAGCGTCGAGCCACTGCTCGTACTCCCCGACAGGGATGTAACCCTCGATTTTGTCCAGACCGACATTAATCAGGTCACGCACAGCATCCTCGAGGTTTTCCTCGTCGATCACCAGGTAGATCGGTTGCTCTTCGGTGACATAGGAACCGGCAGTGGTATTGAACTGCTTGTCGAGTGGTGAGAAGATTGCGCCCTTCAGATGCCCGTTCATGAACGCTTCCCGGCCGCGTGTGTCGATGAGCGCTACTTCGCGATTGTTCTCAAACCCGGAGAGTTGGGAAACATCCGTCTTGGGAGGGATGGGGAGTCCGCCAAGGACTGGTGGACCCATTTTATTATCCCGCTTCATCTGCTTAAAATAGAGCGGGGGCTCAGGCTGCCCTTCCAGAATGAAGTTCACGAAATTCTCCTCCGAACTGGCTTCACGCAATGAGGCGTTGAAGTTCATTTCGTAGCCGACCGTACTTTTAGGCACGGCCCCCAAAGCCTTGCCGCATGCGCTGCCGGCTCCGTGTCCGGGCCAGACCTGCATATACTCCGGCATGGTTTTGAATTTCTCAAGCGACTTGTAGAGCGTCTGTGCGGAAGGTTTCATGACGTCCTTCATGCCTGCGGCCGACTCCAGCAGATCCGGACGACCCACATCACCCACAAACACAAAATCTCCGGTAGTCACACCCATGGGCTTGTCAGCACCGCCTCCTTTGTCTGTAACCGAGAAAATCAGGTGCTCGGGCGTGTGTCCCGGTGTGTGGATGGCGCGGATTTCGATATTCCCTATCATGAACGTATCGCCATCCTTGAGCAGCTCGTAATTGTAATCGCTGCCAATCAGCCATTCGTACTTCCAGTCGGCATCGCCCTCGTCGGAAGCGTACACTTTTACTCCCCGCTCGGCCAGTTCCCGGAGTCCGGAAATATAGTCGGCATGAATGTGCGTATCGGCGCCTGCCGTGATGTTCAGCTTCTCCTTTTCCGCAATATCATAGTACTGCTGGACATCCCGCATGGGATCAATCACAACGGTTTCACCGGTTTTCTGGCAACCGATCATATATGAGTATTGCGCGAGTTTTGGATCGAAGATTTGACGGAAAAACATGGTTATCTCCTTTTTTGGTTGTTATTTATGAAGTTCTTTATCGTTTAATGGGGAAGGCTCTCACGGAACGCACCGTAAACATAGGTTCCTGCCAGCGCCGCCAGAATGGGTACTATAAAAATCGTGATACCACTTCCGAAAAGGGCAAAAAGCGGGGCGGGACATGCACCGGTGAAGGCCCACCCAAATCCAAACAGGGTACCACCGATCACATATCGTTTCTTCTGTGTGAAGTCTTTTGGCGGAATGCTAATCGGGGCACCTTCCTTGTCCCTCAGATTCCATTTTTTGATGATTTGTATTGAAATCATTGCTACCAGCACGGCGCTGCCCAGCACACCGTACATGTGAAAATCCTGGAATCGAAACATTTCCTGGATGCGGAACCAGGATATTACCTCGGCTTTCGTCAGTATGAAGCCGAACAGAACGCCTACAATCAGATACTTGATGTAATTCATAGTAATAAACCGTTGAATTTTGGGGATTAAAAGATCAGGGGATAGAGAAGGTGGGTGACGATGAGTCCCCCGATAAAAAAGCTTACCGCTGCGGTAACCGAAGCCAGCTGCAGGTTGGAAATACCGCTGATGGCGTGGCCGGAAGTGCATCCGCCGGCATACCTTGCACCGAACCCTACCAGAAAGCCGCCGAGTACCATTACAATGAGCCCCTGAGCCGTTAGAAGATTGCCCCATGAAAATATATCAGAGGGGACGAATCCCGAAAAATCAGTTACTCCCAGGTACTGCAAATCAGCTATCGTTGAAGCCGACAAAGCGATGGGTTCCGGATTCTGGAATACATATCCACCGAGGAATCCTCCGATAAAGACTCCAAGAACCAGAACCAGGTTCCACATTCCCTCGGACTTCCAGTCATATTTGAAAAAAGGAATGTTGCCGGGCACGCATGCCGCACATGTGTGCCTGAGGCTTGAGGAGATTCCAAATTGCTTGTTGCCCAGAAAGAGCAGCAGGGGAACAAATAACCCGATAACGGGACCGGCCACATACCAGGGCCAGGGCTGTGTTAACAATTCAAACATATCATATCCTGTTTGGTGATAATTGATATTAGAAATAAGCGCATTCTGTCTTCATTGATAATATACATATATAAATATCTATATGTCAAGCAATGCAAGCTATCATCCGGTTAGATTTTCTTAATTATTTACCCTTGCTCGTACACCGGCAGACGGATCACAGCCGATAACCGGGGAGCCGGAGGAGTGTTTCAAAGAATGAGTCTCGTTCCCTTATGTTGTATGGAAATTCACTTTACAGATCCACCCCGGCCGACTGGAAGTACCGGCCGACACGTTCTATAATTACGTAACATGCGAAAATTAGGAGCTGTTCCCTGTCCTGTTCTTTGTGGCGATCACTCAAGTTGATGAATCTTGAGCGGGATCAGGATAATATAACCTGATATCTTCATTGAAAAAGAGGATAAGCACACTATGGTGCTATAAGAGCGTTTCTGAACCGTTCTTAAATTGGGACAGGATCTCTTTGCGTATAATTGAGGCTTTACGCGTTTTCTACTGCTACTTTTTTCATTTTCCCAGAAGCAACATTCAGTGAGAGATCATTAACAGAACAGGTGAGCCAGGTTTCACCGGTATTTCCCCAGGAAATATCCAGATCCGGCAGCATTTGGCCATTGCGTTTGCTCCATCGCCTGACAGTCACAACCCAGGGAAGCCTGGGACCATCCAGCCCGGGACGAAGTGCCGAGAACTCACTTGCCAGCCCGGTCCTGGCATCAAACCGGATCGAAGCTTTCTCCCGGCTTTCCCGAACCGGCAAGACCATTTGCACACGCCCCGCTTTTCCGTTGGCCGACCAGCCAATTTGCCGGTTTTCATTCCAAACGGAGGGCATAAGCAGCGACTCTGTCCACATCAATATTAGCTGGCTGACATCCGTTTTGGGGCCCATCGACAATACTTTTTTCAATCCTTTCATACGGATTGTTCCGGTTTTATTCAGATAAGACTCTGTCCCGCGAACGATGGGTAATCCATACCACAACAATTCAAACTCTCTGTAAAAGTTCTTGCCCGGAATACTCCATGTCCTGAAACGGAAGGGTACCTGCAAAAACCGGTACTTCAATCGGCCGGTTCCATTGTAAACAGCGGTCCGAACTACCGGCACATGCTCACCATACATACATGTCAGGCATTCTTTAATACCTGCCGGCAGTTCATTTGAAACCGGCTTGGCAACGGTTTCGATCTCATTTTCCGATTCCTGAGCATCATCAGGAGCATAAAGAAATCCTCCCAGTACAACGCCTGCCAATAACACAAAACCAAGTAAAATCAATACAATCAATGTCATCTATAATTCATTTCGAAGGTGCAGTAAAATACAATGCTACATGTTGTGCAATACCAATGCAGAAGCGACTGTGACCATACTAAATCTGCAATGCATTGTTAAATAGTCTCACTACAAATAACGTTCCAAAACAGGGACGAGAATAAAAATACTTTTTTCATTACATGGATCAGGAGATCTCTGCCTCTGAATATTTTGTTGCAGATGAACCGAAAAACAAAACATCTCTTGACTTGGCGGTGATAAAAACGGTTAAATTTCCGACTTTCTGACCCCAGTGTGAAGTAATAAATAAAACGACGCTTCTGAATAAAAAATAATTCAGACAAAAAAAGCTGCCTGCCGAATTTGGCAAGCAGCTCTTCTATACACTCAGTTTGCAAGACTGACGGATCAGCTGGACAACCGGAAGGTAATGGGCAGGGAATAGCGAACCCGAACCGGTCGACCGCGCTGACGTCCCGGCTCAAACTCCACTTGCTTCACGGCTTCGATTGCTGCTTCATCGCATCCACCTCCGATGCCTCTGACCACTACGGGGTCGACAACCTGGCCATTTTCATCGATAATAAACTGTACAACCACCCGGCCTTCGATTCCGGCCTGGCGTGCCAGTTCCGGATACCTGAGGTGCTCATATATGGCCTGCATTCCGCCCTTCAATTGAGGCATATCCTCCACAATGGTAAAAACTTCCGGCTCCTCATCCTCTTCATCGTCTTCCGGGGGAGGCGGAGGGGGCATATCCATCGGAGCATCCAGATCCAGCTCCGTATCCAGATCAAAAAACTGATCCTCAATGATCTCATCATCCGGAACCGGTTCCGGAGACGGCGGACGTGGTGGCGGAGGCGGAGTCACTTCCTGCTCCGTCTGAACGATCTCCTCCATTTCGATCACTTCCTGTTCTCTTTCCGTTATCTCAAATTCACCTCCGGGCTGCAGGTTTATGCGAAACAAGGTGATCAACACCAACAATGTTACGATAAAACCAATCTGCAAATTGATCATGTAATACTTGTACAGATTTGCCTTGGGCTTTTTGCGCTGCAAGATATTCATTGTTCAAACTCCCTGGCCTTCCGAAAAGAGACCGCTTTTTTTACATATCTGTTAAAGAATCCTTCATTTGCCATGAAAAATACAAAATTTAAAATGAAGGTACCGCTTTTTTTTGGTATCGCTTTCAGCTGCTATAACCAACAACGTAAACTATTATTTTTATTAATTGTTACAAGAGCCGACCACCATGTCTCCTGCCGTCTTATTTCTTCTGGTAAATCTATGCCATTTCCGGGGCCACGCCGGTCAAAAAAACGATTCCGCGGTGAGATGAATACTTTTCCATCACCCGGCTTGCTCCTGTTAACGCAAGCAAAAAAACGCTTTCCCATCACTAACGTTCAAGATTACCATTTCGTCTGCAAGCGGTCACAGCCAAAAGCAGTTCCGGTTCCTGACAATGGCCGGCATTGCCACGATGTGGTTGACAGTAAAAAACGATATTTTGCAGCATTCTCATCCGAACTCAGGCGTTTTTTTGAAAACCGGAAAAAGGGCAAACCACTCGCTTCTCGCCAGGCAATTCAACACCCCATAATACGTTTCACGATGACTTCCCTGTATTGCGGATAAACCGATTTCTCTTCAACCATGCTAACACCCACTGAACTTGTAGACAAATACAGCCGCCAGGCGCCAAGATATACCTCCTATCCGTCGGCCCTGCACTTTCAGGAGGTCGAGGACCCGGCAGCTGCGGCGGCTTTTATCGAACAAAACAACCGTTCCGCACGTCCGCTGTCTCTCTACATACACATCCCTTTCTGTGCATCCCTTTGCTGGTACTGCGGTTGCACCAGGGTTATTACCCGCCGACCCGGCGACAGCAGCAAATACCTCCGGAACCTGTTTCGTGAAATGGAGGCGATGAGCAAAAAACTCAATCCGGGCCACCGTATCGTGCAGGTTCACTTTGGCGGCGGAACACCCACTTTCCTCACACCGCAAGAGCTTCGGGAAACCGGCGAAAAGCTGCATGACCTCTTTCAGTTCGATGAAGATGTGGAGTTTTCCGTGGAGGTCGATCCCCGTCGCATTTCTGAGGATCACGCGGCCGCACTTGCTGAAATCGGATGTAATCGCGTTTCCATCGGCATCCAGGACATCCACGAAAACGTCCAGGAAGCCATCAACCGGATACAACCGATGGCAGTCAATGAACAGGCGGTGAACTGGTTTCGAAATGCCGGGATTCACCACATCAATGTGGATCTGATCTACGGACTTCCGCTGCAGTCCCTGCAAAGTTTCGAACAAACACTTGAAGCTGTGAAGACTCTGGATCCCGACCGGTTCGCCATATTTCACTACGCGCATGTACCATGGATGATGCCCTCGCAGAAATTGCTGGATCGCTATCCCATGCCGGACGCCCATGAGAAGTTTTCCATGCTCCAGATGATGGTTGGCAACCTCACCCGCTCCGGCTATACATTCATCGGCATGGACCATTTTGCGAAAACCGGAGACGAACTCTCCCGCGCCCGGGAGAACGGCACCCTTCAAAGAAACTTCCAGGGATACAGCACACGGGCCGACACCGACATTTACGGCTTCGGCATGTCCTCCATCTCCCAAATCGCAAACGGGTATCTTCAGTCGATCAAGGATCTCGATGCATACTACGGGTGCATCGAAGCCGGCCGGCTGCCGTATGTCCGTGAATACCGGCTGACGCGCGATGACGAGATCCGCCGCCATACGATTGTCCGGTTGATGTGCGACCTCAAGCTGGATTTCAGCTCAATAAGTGAAACCTGGGGCATTGATGCGGCCTCCTATTTTTCACAGTCTATTGCAGCCCTTGATGATATGGCTTCCGACGGACTCGTGCAAATGCAGAAAGACGGCCTTCAGGTTACACAGACCGGGCGCCTATTTCTCAGAAACATCGCGACTGCATTCGACCTCTACTATGCTTCCGGGGAAAACAGCAACAGGTATTCAAAAACTGTTTGACCCTGTTTGCAGTAGATGGTATATATAATGTATCATATGAGATAACGCTCTGAGTTATACTTCCGTAACTCCGGACAAGTCAATGAAGAACTCCAGATACGATGTTCTAATGAAAAATCCTCGAATTTTAGTACCGACCGATCTGTCGGAGTTAAGCCTTACAGCTTTTGAATCCGCCGGTTACCTTGCGGAAATTCTCGACGGAACGATCATCCCTCTGTATGTTTATCAGCCTGAGAAAGAGGGTACCAGCTTTCCGGTTGCACCTACACCGCCCCGGAAGATCCAGGATATTGAAAAGGATCTGGACGAGAAGGCCCGGAAATTTGTGAGTGAAGAGTTACTTGAGCCATGCATTGTCGCCAAGGGCAAACCGTGGAAAGTCATCATGGAAGAGTCGGAAGATGCCGACATTCTGGTGATGACCACTCATGGCAGGTCCGGTTTTTCGCGGCTGTTTCTGGGTTCGGTCACCGAGCGTGTGGTTCGATTCAGCAAGGCACCGGTACTTCTGGTGGAGAAGGAGTCAAAAATCAAACCGCTGAGCAGTATCCTTCTCACCACTGATTTCTCCGACCACTCGCTTCAGGCATTTGATTACGCCCGGTCCCTGGTCAAGCAAACCGGGGCTCAGATCCATCTCGTGCACCTCATCAGCATGGATCATTTCAAAAAAATCACGGCCTTTGAGAATCAGATCGCCCTCATTCAGGAAAGGCTGCACAGTTGGGTTGACGAATACCTGTCGGATATCCGGTCAAAAATCACCGCTGAGGTACTGCCGGTCGATTCTTCGGTACATGAGGCCATTGTCAAGCTGACCAATCAGAAGAAATACAACCTTGTGGTGATGTCCACACTGGGTCATAGCGGCCTTGAGTACCTCCGGCTTGGAAGCACCGCCGCCAATGTCCTGCGGCTGGTGAAAACCGCCGTGCTGAGTATCAACCCGAAGATGGACGAAGCCATCGGCGATGAACACCGTCAGTAGCCACGCATCCGTTCCATGACGGATGATACTCCTCACGTCTTATTTCCGGGCTTATGGAACCTGTCTCCTCTGCTCAAAATCCGGAGAACCTCCGGACCTTCACCAAGTATTTGATCCGGGACCTCAAGGCGCTCGAACAGATGCTTGCGGATGATATGTTTGAACGGGATACGAAGCGTATCGGTGCCGAGCAGGAGTTGTTCATCATCGACCGGGCCAGTCGTCCCCACCCCGTCAACACCCAGGTGCTGGAGGATATCAATCACCCCCACTTTACCCATGAGTTGGCACGGTTCAACCTGGAATTCAACCTGGATCCGCTAACCTTCGGGGGGAACTGCCTGAAGGAACTCGACAACCAGCTCAAGTCCCATGTCAAAAAGAGCCGGGAAGCGGCGGAGCTGCACAAGGGGGAAATACTGCTGACCGGATCGCTGACAACCATCAAAAAGTCGGATCTGGGCCTGGAGAACCTCACTCCCCTGCCACGCTACTACATGCTCAACGATGCGCTCACCCGTGTAAGGGGAGCAGAGCACGAGCTGAAAATCAAAGGGGCCGACGAGCTTCATGTCAAGCACGACTCCGTGATGATGGAATCCTGCAACACCAGTTTCCAAATTCATTTTCAGGTATCTCGCGACGACTTTGCGCGCCTCCACAACATCGCGCAGCTGGTCACCGCGCCGGTGCTGGCCGTTGCCGCCAACTCGCCCTTCCTTTTCGGAAAACAGCTCTTGCATGAAACACGTATCGCCGTTTTTCAGCAATCCATTGACAACCGGAAGGCGGAGGATTTTGTTAATGAGCGCAAACCCAGGGTACAGTTCGGTTCCGACTGGGTCCATGAGTCGGTGATGGAGATTTTCAGGGAGGACATTGCCCGCTTCCGGGTGTTATTTGCCACAGACGACATAGAAGATCCGTTTAAAGCACTGGAAGCCGGCCGGGTTCCCAAACTTGACGCACTCCAGTTGTTCAATGGCACCATTTACCGGTGGAATCGTCCGTGTTACGGTATCACCGGCGGGAAACCGCACCTTCGTATTGAAAACCGCGTACTGCCGTCCGGGCCGACCGTGGTGGATGAGGTGGCAAACGCCGCATTCTGGCTGGGTCTGATGGCGGGCGTATCTTCCGGGTACGACGACATCACCCGGCTGATCTCCTTTAAGGAGGTGGAGTCCAATTTTCTGAATGCAGCCCGGCAGGGCCTGCTCTCCCAGATCAAATGGATCGACGGAGGCAGCTATCCGGTACAGGAGCTGGTCTTGAACGAATTGCTTCCGATTGCCCGGCAGGGCCTGGCACAACACAATATTGACGAGGAAGACATCGACTGTTATCTGGGGATTATTCAGGAACGGACCAAAAGCGGGCGAAACGGCGCAATATGGCAACTGGAGTCGTATCTCAACCTTGATGACATCTGGAGCCGCAACGAAAAAATGACGGCGATTGCGGATGCCACCCTGAAACATCAGAAAACGGGCAAGCCGGTTCACACCTGGCCCAAAGCCACCGTCGTCCGAAAGAATCGCTGGGAGAAGGCGTTTGCCACAGTGGGCCAGTTCATGACCACCGACATCTTCACCCTGAATGAAGACGATATCATCGACCTGGCCGCCAACGTCATGGAATGGCAGAGGATTCGACATATCCCCGTGGAGAACCGGGAGCATCAGCTGGTGGGAATGGTTACCTACCGATCGATGATCAGTACCCTGAACAACATCATCGCACGAAACCTCGACCACGCCAATGTGTCGGTGAGTAACATCATGGACCGAGAAGTTGTAACCGCCTCGCCTGCAACCCCTTCCACGGAAGCCATAGAACTGATGCAGAACAACGATATCTCCAGCCTCCCCGTTGTGGAAAACGGAAAACTGGTGGGCATCGTAACCGAGTACGACTTTACCCGCATCGCCGCCGAACTGTTAAAAGACCGCCTCAAGAAACGTTAACTCCGATTCTGTTCCTAAACGTGGCCACCACCCCGGCTCTTGGGAAGCGAAGGCACCATATGGTGTTTAGTCACAATTCCGTATCTTTGGGCAACAAATAAAAACGGACAGATGGAGATTTACAAGGAATTTCAGTTTGAAGCGGCGCATTATTTGCCCAATTTACCCGAGAGCCACAAATGCCGCAGGCTCCATGGCCACTCCTACCGGGTGCGCCTGTACATAAAAGGCCCCATCGACCCGGAGATTGGCTGGGTCAAGGACTTTTCAGATATCAAAAAGGCGTTTTCTCCGGTGTACGAGCAGCTGGATCACTACCTGCTCAACGACATCGAGGGGCTTGAGAACCCGACCAGCGAGAATCTGGCCCTGTGGATTTGGGAGAAGACCCTGCCGCTGCTGCCGGAGCTCTCCCGGATCGAGGTAAAAGAGACATGCACTACCGGATGTGTCTATGCCGGAGAAGATTCCTGAACCGGCCGGGCTCACTTTCCTGAATCCGGCAAGGCAGTTCGGTAAATACAGGGACCGGATTCCAAAGCAAGCTTGCAACTTCCTTCCACCTTGATTTCTCTTATAGAAGAGGGCAACGCACTACCCTGAGCAATCAGCTGCCAGTCCTTTCCTTGGTCTGCCGGAGTGTCATGCTAACAAAAACGAATTCAGAAGATATCTTTCGAAAAACAGGATCAGGGTGCCAGGCGCCTGATGGTCCATCGACCGTTTCCGGCAGGCAGATATTCGAGTCGATCGTGCAGCCGGTTAATGCGACCCTGCCAGAACTCGAAACGCTCGGGCCTCACCAGATATCCTCCCCAGGTATCGGGCCGTGAAATTTCCTCACCTTCCAACTCGCGCCGCACCTCCTCCACCCGTTTCTCCAGTTCCGACCTGGAGACGAGCACTTTGCTTTGCGGCGAAGCAACGGCACTTATCCGGCTGGAAACCGGGCGGCTTCGGAAGTAGGCGTCCGACTGCGACTCCGGCACCTTTTCGGCCACGCCTTCAATGCAGACCTGGCGAACAAGATCAGGCCATTGAAACGTCAGCGCCACATGCGGGTTCTTCATAATCTGGAGCGATTTACGGCTTTCGTAATTCGTATAGAAAACGATTCCGTCATCATCGAACCCTTTCATGAGTACCGTTCTTGCCGATGGGCGGCCGTTATCATCAGCTGTGGAAAGCACCATGGCGTTGGGGTCATCCCTGATAATTCCGGCCGCTTCTTCGAACCAAAGTTCAAACTGTTGGATGGGATTCGGACTCACGCTCTTTTCTTCGAGAGGTTTTCCCTGATACTCCCTCCGCAGCATTGCCACAGACTGGCGCGCAAATTTCATGGGCTTACGCACTTCATCCCTGGCCGGCATCCACCTTTTTATAAATCGTATCACGCTCACTATACCATTTTAGATGTGCTGAATTTGTAGAAAAACCGCTTCATGCCACAAAATATCCAATGCCCTCACATTTGGTGGCAGCCTTGCCACTCAGGAATTGCAGCCTGAAAAAACGGGCAATACGAAAAATATGGACATTACCCTGTAATTCCAGATCAAAAAAAAGAGCCCTTCCGAAATATATCGAAATGGCTCTAAAAAACCGTCTGCGAAGCATGTGTATAGCCAGGCCTTTTGAGGAAAACGTAGTTACCCGTCAATTCGCATTATGGCTCATCAGCAGGCCTGGCCAGGTGACGGCGTCCAGCTTGTTACAGGTTCCATTGCATATGCCGCTTATATTGATGCAGGAACTCTTCGATGATTTGATCCTTGTTGTAGTTGGTCACGTCATGATACAACGGACCGTCTTTGAGAAAAACCTCGGCGCGATAATAGTCGCCATTATCATCTCTGAGCGGAAGTACGGGGAACGAGAATTCCTTTTCGCGATAGGGCCGTGACCGTATAGAAAAGAAAAACTCTTCATTTCCCTCATGATAGACCCGGATGGTGGCTGCCATACGCTCCGTCTCCACATCGATATCCCGGCCGTACTCCTTCAGCTCGTCGGCCACTTCTTCAAAAGCGGGTTCCACAATATCATAAATAAACCGTTTGACGCGGAGCTTGCCGTCCGACTCCGCCTCTTTTTTCTTGCTCTTTTGAAGCTCGTGGTCAAAGATCTCCTTCAACGTTTCTTTCCATTCACTCATGATAAACTCCGTTTACATTTCGATTGATCACCAAGGTTATTCTGCCGGTTTGTCTTTATCCGGGGATTCCCGGGTATCTCCGCTTTTGGCCTTGAATGTTTTGCGGCGAACCAGGCGCTCGGTTCCTTCAAGCCGCAGCCCTTTCAGGAGGCTGTAACACATGAGCAGCAGAACAATAGTGAATGGCAGACCAGTACTTATTGCTGCAGTCTGCAAAGCTGCCAGGCCTCCGGCAAGCAGCAGTACGGCAGCAACAGCTCCCTCTGAAACTGCCCAGAATACACGCTGTCCAACGGGAGGGTTGGGATTTCCACCGGAAGCGAGCATATCGATAACCAGCGAACCGGAGTCAGAAGAAGTGACAAAGAAGGTAATGATTACCAGAGTAGCGGCAACGGAAGAAATAGAAGCAAGAGGCAGACCATCCAGCATGGCAAACAGCATTTGCTCGGTAGCCAGTTCGGAGATGCCTGCGCCTTCAAAAATTTCCATACTGAGTGCAGTGTTTCCGAAAACAGTCAGCCAGATAAATGTGAAGGCTGTTGGAACCAGAAGCACTCCGCTTACAAATTCCTGAATGGTTCGGCCTCTGGAAATCCGGGCAATAAACATGCCGACAAAAGGAGACCATGCGATCCACCATCCCCAGTAGAACAGGGTCCAGCCGGCAAGCCAGCCGTCAACACCATCGCCATCAAATGTACCCATCCAGAATGATGACCCTATGAGACTCTGGAGGTAATTTCCGGTATTTTCAACTGTGGCATTCAGGAGATAGATTGTCGGGCCAAAGATAAATACAAAAATTATCAGCCCGATTGCTATGGCAATATTGAAGTTACTCAGCCTCCGTATCCCTTTGTCCAGACCAAGAACAACGGAAACGGTTGCTATAGCCGTAATACCTGCAATCAGCAATATCTGCACCGTAGTTGATATCTCCACGCCAAACAGATATTCCAGACCGGCGTTAACCTGCATTACACCGAGACCCAGAGATGTAGCTACTCCGAACATGGTTCCGAAAATAGCCAGGATGTCAATTACATTGCCTTTCCAGGTGTAAATACCATCGCCAAGAAGCGGATAAAAAGCTGATCGTATGGAAAGAGGAAGTCCCTTTCTGAAATGGAAGTAAGCCAGGGACATACCGACGACAATATACATCCCCCAGGGATGAAATCCCCAGTGGAAGAATGTCAGCCGCATGGCTTCGCGTGCCGCTTGCATAGTCTCACCTTCCATGGTAGGCGGAGCCAGATAATGGAACATCGGCTCTGCCACACTGAAAAAGACCAGTCCGATACCCATACCGGCACTGAAAAGCATGGTAAACCAGGATGCATAGCTGTAATCAGGTTCGGAGTCATCCGGACCCAATTTGATTTTCCCAAAACGGCTGAAAAAGAGAAAAATCACAAAAACCAGAAAGATGGCCATGGCAAGTGTATAAAGCCATCCGAATTGATCAGCGATAAATGCCTGGACGCTTCCAAATAGCTCACCCATGCGATCCGGCATAGTGACACCAAACAAAAGAAATATCAGTATCACCCCGATCGAGATGAAGAAGATGTAGGGGTTGACATCCAGATTTAGTTTTTTATGCAGGGACATTGAACCTCCTTGTTTATTGACCATTTGGGGAGATAGTAAAGATTAAAACTGCCGCTATGCTTCATGAGCGCTCCATACCTGATAGTTTCAGTAAAGCTTCATGCTGTCGACAGTCCCCGGTATTGTATTTACAGTTTTATTCTGGTAAAAAATGGCAGACTGTATGAACATAAAGAAAACCACACAGACCCCAAAGCATTAAAAAAAACAACCACATACCTTATGCGTTTCGACACCTGGGCGGACCATTGCCTGCGGATTCAGATTGTGAGGGACAGGCATTATACCGGCACGGCCCGTCAGGCTTCTTTCTTCTGCTGGCCGAAACCTGCCGTGATCCGGTCCAGGATGATTGCCAGGATGACAACAACCAGGCCTGCTTCAAAACCCTGGCCGACCTGCAGTCGCTGGATTCCTCTCAAAACATCGGCTCCGAGTCCGCCGGCACCAATCATGGCCGCTATCACCACCATGGAGAGTCCGAGCATAATGGACTGGTTGACACCTGCCATAATGGTCGGGGTGGCAACCGGGATCTGGACCTTGAACAGCTTCTGGCTGGTGGTGGCTCCAAAAGCATCCGCCGCTTCCACCAGTTCATGGGGCACCTGGCGGATACCGAGGTTGGTCAGTCGTATGAGGGGAGGCAGGGCAAAGACAAACGTCGCAACAACACCTGGAACAAGACCCAGTCCGAAAAACATCACCGCCGGGATCAGGTAAACAAAGGCCGGCATGGTCTGCATGAAATCCAGGATGGGCCTTACGATTGCGTTGAATCGGTCATTCCTCGATGCCAGTACTCCGAGTGGAAGCCCTACAACCATGACCAGAAGTTCTGCGGTAATCACAAGAGCCAGGGTTTCGACAAATGCCTGCCATAGTCCGATGTTTTCCGAAAGCAGAAGCCCGATTGCCGCAAAGAGGGCGGTACGCCATCCGGCCATATACCAGGTGATCCCGGCGATGATAACGATGAGAATCACAGGATGGAGAGCCATCATCCCGTCTTTGAGATTGTTCACCAGGAAATAGACGAGAGCGCTGAAACCGTCAAATACAGCCGCGTATTCACTTACCAGGTAATCAACGGCATCAGAGATCCAGTCTTTTAACGGAATTCGAAAGGGAAACATAGAATATTTTTCAAAAGGTTAATAATTGAGATCGACAGTGTTCCGGGGTTTCAGTCATTCTTTCTTGTCACCGGCATTTTCAACGGATGACGGGCTGCCATCCTCCGGTTTGTCATCCAGTTCGATTTCATACCCTTCGGAAAGTGCGGCGATGATGGCGCCCCGTACGATCACTCCCATAAGTCTGTTTTCGGAATCCAGAACGGCAATCGGACCATAATCCGATTCGTGGTACACATTGATGACGTCACTCAGCGGCATGTCTTCCTGAACGGTGTACGCTTCACGCATGAGTGACTTGTCAAATGTGGCATCCTCCTCTTTTTTGAAACTTTTCAGATGTTCCGCCAGTTCATCCGCAAGAACATATCCCTTCAGATGTCTTTTTGCATCGGTAACCATGATGCCGGACAAACCATACCGCCGCATTTTCCGTAACATGGTGCGCGGGCCGTCACTGGTAAAGGCGGTTTCTTTGGCAGGCTGCATGATGGTTCCGGCTGTCAGAACGGCTGCTCGATCCATATCCTCAACGAACGCTTTGACATAGTCATTGGCAGGCTTCGATATGATTTCCTCGGCGGAACCAATCTGAACAATGATTCCATCTTTCATAATGGCGATGCGATCGCCGATGCGAAAGGCCTCATCCAGGTCATGCGTAACAAACAGGATGGTTTTTTTCATGCGGGATTGCAGTTCGATCAGTTCATCCTGCATTTGCCGCCGAATAAGCGGATCAAGGGCGCTGAACGCCTCATCCATAAGAAGAATATCGGCATCCACTGCCAGGCCCCGGGCCAGGCCTACCCGTTGCTGCATTCCTCCTGAAAGCTGAGAGGGATAGCTCTCTTCATTCCCTTTGAGACCAACAATTTCGATAATTTTACGGGCCTTTTTCTGTCGCTCCTCTTTGTCAACGCCTTGCAGCTCGAGGCCAAACTCAACATTTCCCAACACGGTTCTGTGAGGCAGTATGGCAAAGTTCTGAAAAACCATCCCGCAGAAATTTTTCCGCCGGAAATCGCGCAGTTCCTGAGAGCCAAGCTTGACGATATCCGTCCCCTTGATTACGATTTCACCCTGGGTTGGTTCATGCAGGCGATTGATCAGGCGCTGGAGAGTCGACTTTCCACTGCCTGAAAGGCCCATGAGCACAAAGGTCTCCCCTTCCCTGACGGAAAAATTGATATTGTGAACACCCACAACCTGCTTGTGTTTCTCAAGAATTTCATCCTTCGACATTCCCTCCTCAAGCGCTTTGATCGCTTTTTGGGGATTATCACCGAAAATCTTGAATAGGTTCCTGACCGTAATTATGTCGCTCATAAATATCCTTGTTTCTGTGGATGATTAAATAATAATCCGGTAATACCGGGCCACCACCGGAGATCTGACAAAAAAAAATGGTGCACCTTATCAGGGTGCACCATAAAAGCTGTTAGTTAAGCCATTCCTGAACCCGATCGGGATTCTCGGAAATCCATGTCCGGGCGGCATCAATTGGCTCCATGCCCTCTTCAATGTACACCATTACGGCTCCCATTTCTTCCGGTGTCCAGAAGAAGCTGTCAAGGAAGCTGTAGACGTCCGGGTGCCTTTCCTGAAGATCCGGAGTGACGATGGTGGCAATATGTTCGGCATCTCCGAAGGCATTCAGTGGATCCTCGAGATACTTGAGATCATGAGCGGCGAACTTCCAGTGCGGAGTCCATCCGGTAACCACAATCCATTCATCGCGCTGAATGGCTCGTGCAAGAGCGGCGGTCATTGCGGCATCGGAACCTGAAATCAGGTTATAGTCCAGGTCATATGCCTCGATGGCGTCTTCACTGGCGGCCATGAGTCCGGCACCGGGATCGATACCGGTGATATCACCACCAAATTCGTCAATATAATCATTGAGTTCATCGATGCTGTTAACGGTGACGTATTCCGGAACTACCCATCCGATTTTGGCTCCTTCGAGATTGGGGCCGAGATTTACGATATCATCCTGGGTTTGCTCCAGGTATGCGGCGTGGGTGTTGGGCAGCCACGCTGCTACAATGGCATCGAAATCGCCGCGAGCCATGCCGGTCCACATCGGTCCGGCGTCCACAGCCGTCAGATTGACGTCATGGCCAAGTTCATCCTGGATGACAGCTGCTACAACATGGGTTGATGCGATTTCAGAGTCCCACTGGACGTACCCCAGCTCAATTTCGCCTGTCTCTGTTTCACAGGCTTGCAAACCGACAAGTGCCGCAACGGCAACGATTAGAGCCGTCCAGCCGGATTTCCATGTAGGGGTTGATTTTTTCGTTTGCATATTCCTGTCTTTTTTGGGTTTAAATGACATACAGCCGGTTATCGGCTGTATCATGAAAATTCCTGCACGCGGGATATCAAAGACACCTCACATGCAGGAACTTGACACGGTCTTCTTTTAGAAATAGTAGCCGATATTGATATTGAACCGTACATTCCAGTCCAAGTCTTCAACAGGTATGGGCACACCGTTGGCATCAAGGTGGCCGGCACCCAGACCGGTTCCGAAGCTATCTGTCAGCCATGGCTGATTTTTACCCATGGCCAGATCGACATAGGTGAAGACGCTGCCGGCGGAAATGAGGAAGCCGGGCACCAGCATGTGAGTGTCTTCAAAGTCGTAGGATTGTCCGCCAACATCAAGTGATCCATCTTTGGTCATGTAAGAATAGTTGATGTAGGGCTGGATGTTGGTGATCGGGCCAATATTCACATCGTGTGAGTAGGCAATGCCCGCAGTCACGATATTCCCGCCAGCGGCAACACCATCACCGTAGTAGGGATCGCCGTAGGCACCCATCTGCACGCGCTCCAGGTCGTTCCCGGCGTCATCCTTGGCGGAGTAGTCGTAGTTGATGAACTGGAGTTTGATGTTGAACAGACCGGCGTTTAGATCCGCGTGCGCGGCAACCGCATGACCATATTCGGTGTCGTCGAGTGCCGAGTTGTAGATTCCTTTCAGCTTACCGGAAACGCCCAATTCCATTCCGGGAGCCATCGTGTAGGCGGCACGGATGTTAAACTGATTCCAGTCCTGAATGCTGGAAGTAGCGCCTGTTGACGAGAGTACTCCACTGTCATCAGGAATCACATTATAGGAATAGGTACCGGCACCCGGTCCGCCAAAGGAGGCAGAACCGTAAGCGGGTCCGGCCGGTTCCTGTTGACGAAAATAGGCGGCCATGATGTTAAAATCATCAGTCACATCATAGCTGAATTTGATACCCATGTTAAAGTCATCCTCCATTCCCAGATAGTAGGGGAGGTTGAACCACCAGCTGTGGGAATTGTACATCAGGTTACCGAAAGGCACCTGGGTAACACCGATTTGCATGTTCAGCGCATCACTGAAATCATACCCCAGCCAACCCTGCTTGATGAAGTGGGTGTTGAAGGTGGGATAGAAACGGTACTCAAAGTTGAGGGAAATACCTCCTGATTGTCCGCTCACGTTCAGGCGCCATGTATCAAATGTAGCATAGGTGCTGGTAGCCGTAGCGTCGCTTTCGTAGTGCTGGCTGACAATATTGTAGCGCAGTGCACCACCGATGTGAAAACCGTCCTCGTCATCCTGGGCAGCTGCCGACGATGACGAACCCAGATTCGTGTTGGTGTAAGCGATGCTCGGTGCAAATAAATTGCTGGTCAGGCTTAGACCCGAACCGGCCTCAGACGACTTTGCCTGGGCGCCGAAAATCGGCAGGATGATTATTAAAACTGTCAGAAAGAGTCCTGTAAAAAACTTCATATATCTTTCTCCTTGTTTGGTTGCGATTTATGCCGCTGCTTCTTCAGTTTTCTTGTCATGCACAGCTGATTTACGTACATGGAATATTCAATAATAACAGGGCTTTGGTTAGATTGTGCCGACTATATTTCAGAGATAATTTTCATGAAATGAATCATGATATAAACCCTGTGCTATATCGGAGCATAACTTAAAAAAAAATATGCGCCATTCAAAAAAAACGGCAAATGGCGTTTAATACTGCATAACCATTGACATATAACAATGCTTACACAGATAGCATTCGTTTTTTTTTGCAATAGACAGTCCGACACTGACCACTCACAGGCAAGGGAACTAAAACAGAAGCCTGACTCGAAAGAAGTGCTGTTTTTACATATATATGTAAAACACAATACTAGTAATTTTTTTTGAATAGTTTTTCAGAATTCAGTTGAAACGAAATCTGTAATTATGGCGACTGTTCAACTCTCCTTTTGGCGGGAGATCCTGGAAAAGGGAACCGACCCCACCACGCATCTCCCTTTTTCCCGGTAAGCGAGACGTGCGTTAATTGCCAGTTCATCACCATCCAGCTGTTCAGAAACCAAAAATTTTTCCAGAAAGTCAAACAGCTGTTTCCGGAATCCCTGTACTTCATTCAGATAGTAGTATGACCAGGCGCCCCGTTTGTTCACCTTGAGCAAGCCGGCCTCTTTCAGGTGGCGAACGTGCCGTGATATGCGGTATTGAGGCAAATTGAGGGCATCAACCACTTCGCAGACACATAATGCCTGTCTCGTTCTGACGAACAGCGCTATTATCCTCAATCGGTTTTCATCACCGAGGCTTTTAAAAATATCTTCAAATGTTTCCATGGCACCGGTAAGGGCAAAAAAGTCGGCCAGGCGAGTGCCGGTCCGGGCATTGAAAAAAAGCGCGACTCAACCTGTTTTCCCGGGGGAGAAACCGGTCAGAGTCCAGCCTTAAAAAAAACGCGGCCTCCGGCAAATGCCTGCGCATCACCGGAAGCCGCATTATCAACAATACTATTTATTCTTTTCACGAATGGCCACCTGCGCGACAGCAAGTCGGGCGATGGGAATTCGGAAAGGCGAGCAGGAGACATAACTTAATCCCTGCTTGTGGCAGAAAGCGATCGATTCCGGATCGCCGCCATGCTCACCGCAGATACCAAGCTTGATATCGGGCTTGGCCGTACGTGCCAAATCGACAGCCTCGGTAACCAGTTTGCCGACTCCCCTCTGATCGAGTGTCTGGAAGGGATCGGTTTTCAGGATCTTCTTTTCAAGGTATTCCGGAAGGAATTTACCGATATCGTCCCGGCTGAACCCGAACGTCATCTGGGTAAGGTCGTTGGTTCCGAAAGAGAAGAAGTCGGCCAGGGGAGCAATCTCATCGGCAACCAGCGCAGCACGCGGCACTTCGATCATGGTTCCGATCAGATAGTCGACCCGTTTGCCTTTCTCTTCAAACACCTGCTCGGCAGTCCGCTTGATCACTTCTTTCTGATCCGCCAGCTCTTCACCGGATCCGATCAGCGGAACCATGATCTCCGGGAACACCTTAATGCCCTTCTCAACCACTTCAACGGCGGCCTCCATCATGGCGCGGGTCTGCATTTCGGTAATCTCGGGGAAAGTGATCCCAAGCCGGCAACCACGGTGGCCGAGCATCGGGTTGGCCTCCTGCAGAACCGCCACTTTCTCCTTCACCTTTCTGAACGGCATGTCGAACTGTTCGGCCAGTTTCTTCATGTCCTCTTCATTGTGAGGAAGGAATTCGTGGAGTGGGGGATCCAGAAGTCTGACCGTGACAGGGTCACCGTCCAGGGCTTCGTAAATGGCCTTGAAATCTTCTTTCTGGTAAGGCAGGAGTTTCTCAAGGGCCTTTCTGCGCTCATCCTCGTCGTCACTCATGATCATCCGGCGTACATCCACAATGCGCTCGCCTTCAAAAAACATGTGCTCGGTACGGCAAAGCCCGATCCCTTCCGCTCCGAATTCCTTGGCTTTAAGCGCATCCTCGGGCCGGTCGGCATTGGTGCGGATTTTCATGTCACGGAACTTATCCACCCATCCCATGAACTTGTTGAAATCCGCGCTCAGTTTTGGCGGCGAGAGGGGCAGCTGACCGAGAACCACTTCACCGGTTGTCCCGTTGATGGAGACCCAGTCACCCTGATGGACCGTATGGTTGCCGTCGGTGAGCGATTTATTCTTATAGTTGATAACAATTTCATCGCAGCCTACCACACAGGGTTTTCCCCATCCGCGGGCGACCACAGCGGCATGGCTGGTCATTCCTCCTCGGGATGTCAGGATGCCTTCAGACGCGTTCATTCCACCGACATCATCCGGACTGGTTTCGATCCGGGCAAGAATTACTTTCTCCCCTTCCAGCTGGGCATCTTCGGCTTCCTGCGATGTAAAGTAAACCTTGCCGACCGCAGCGCCGGGGGAAGCAGGAAGGCCAACTCCGACAACCGTTTTCTCTTTGATGGCCTTTTCGTCAAATTGCGGATGCAGCAACTGATCGAGCTGCGCGGTAGTAACCAGCTTGCTGACGGCCACTTCTTTTGTAACCAGCCCCTCCTTCACAAAGTCAACGGCGATTTTAAGGGCGGCCGGACCGGTACGCTTTCCGCTTCGCGTTTGAAGAATGTACAGCTGCTCTTCCTGGATGGTAAATTCGATATCCTGCATATCCTGATAGTGCTTCTCCAGTCTCTGGGTCAGCGCATGCAGCTCATCATACACTTTTGGCATCTCTTTCTTCAGATTCTTGATGGGCTCGGGAGTACGGGTTCCCGCCACAACATCTTCACCCTGTGCATTTTTCAGATACTCGCCGTAAAGCTTGTTTTCACCGGTATTGGGGTTCCGGGTAAACAGTACACCGGAGCCGCTGGTTGGACCCATGTTGCCGAATACCATCGCCTGCACGTTCACCGCGGTCCCAATCAATCCGGTAATTTTGTTGATTTTCCGGTACTTGATGGCCCTGTCGCTGTTCCATGATCCAAAAACCGCATTCACGGAAAACTTCAACTGCTCCATCGGATCATTCGGAAACATGAACCCGGTCTCTCGGCGGTAAATAGCCTTGAAACGGTCGACGAGGTCTTTCAGGTCACCTACCGACAAATCGCTGTCGGTTTTGGCTCCACGCTCTTCCTTGAGCTTGGCCATGGCATCTTCAAAATGATCATGGGAAACCCCCATCACCACATCGGCAAACATATCGATAAACCGGCGATAGCTGTCGTATGCAAACCACTCATTGCCGGTTTTTTCGGCCAGGCCTTCGACAACCTTGTCGTTGATACCAAGATTCAGAACCGTATCCATCATACCGGGCATGGACACCGCTGCTCCCGAACGAACGGATAACAGAAGAGGATTAGCCGGGTCGCCAAGTTTGGCGCCAAGCTCTTTTTCCTGAGCGGCAATTCCCTTTTCGATCTGCTCTTGCAAACCCTCAGGCCATTGTTCATCATTTTTGTAATAGTGATTACAAGCTTCGGTGCTGATGGTCAGGCCCGGAGGCACCGGGAGACCAACCTTGCTCATTTCAGCCAGATTGGCGCCTTTGCCACCCAGCAAATCGCGATAACTGCGATCGCCTTCCCCTTTGCCGCCACCGAACGTGTAAACATATTTAATCTGCTTCGACATAATAAATCCTGTATATGGTGTTGATGTTAATGGAGGATATTCCCTGCCGGTGTTCATTTCCAGTCGTTGCCCTGCCTCTGCGTGTGCTCTAACCCGGAAAAGGAATCGTGATCGCTTTCCATGGAAACTGATCTGCAACTCTGGATAAACCGGCAATATTTGGCGACTAATGTACCTATTGACCCCGCCAATCTCAAGGACAAAAACCACAGATTACTATATATGCGCATGTTTGCATATGGTGATTCCGAACAAAGTGATACCATTCACAATGCGGCAAAGGCGCGGATGCGGGGCACCACCGGCCTCCCCCCCCCCCCGTTTTTTTTCATGGCTATTGCGCAGCGCGACGCAGTCGCTTCATAATTCATTCAAATAGATTTGCTATTCTTGGCGCATGCCCCGTTTATGACTCTGACAAGATTCGGAGAATTTATTATCATTGACGAACCAGGGTTAAAACAATTATTTAGACTAGGACTTTATTCGACATGAAATCAGGTTTACTGGGACTCACCTACTTACAGCTGGCCGGTCTGATACTCGGCATTCTCGGCCTCTTCCTCCCTTTCTTGCTCCCGTTAGGAGGGCTCTCATTTGCCGGGCAAATCGGACTCGGGATCTTTTTTCTGGCAGCCATTTTCTGGATGTTTGAACCCATTCCCATCTATGCCACCTCGATGCTGGTCATTTTTCTGCAGATCGTCCTGCTCAGTTCGCAGGGCCCCATGTTCATGGATGCCGAACTGCCGGTCAGTGAGCCGGCAGCCCTGGAAGAACAGCACTGGCAAATTCCCGCCAGTGCTCTGCAGGATGACAACACCATCCTCATTGCCACGGCACCGGGGGAAACCGAATCCTTCAGGGTCCAGGTTATTGATCGAAACGGACAACACGTTGTCGTTAGCAGCCCTGAGCTGGAGTCGGACATGGCCGTAGTAACCGACCCCAGCCACCGCAAGGTCAATTACGAGCCCAACAGCTATACCGACTATCTGGGCACGCTCGCCCATCCCATCATCATTCTCTTTCTCGGGGGATTCATGCTGGCCGAAGCGTCGGTTAAATACAATCTGGACCGCAACCTTACCCGCTATCTTCTCGGCCCGTTTGGAACCCGGCCCCGGTTTATTGTACTGGGACTGATGCTGGTAACCGCCATGCTTTCGGCTTTCATGAGCAACACCGCAACGGCCGCGATGATGGTCACCGTCATTCTGCCCATCATCGCCCAGCTGGATCCGGCGGATCGTTTCAAATTTGGCCTGGCCCTGGCGATTCCCATTGCCGCCAACGTGGGAGGCATCACCACACCGATCGGAACACCGCCAAACGCTATTGTCATTGCAGCGCTAACAGAGCATGGAATTGATTTGTCGTTCACCGATTGGATCATCATTGCCGCTCCACTGGTGGTAGTGATGCTAGTGGTCTCGTGGTGGCTGCTGCTCACCCTGTTCCCGCCAAGTATTGACCGTCTCAAGCTTGACCTCAAGGGAAAACTGAACTTGTCTCCAAAGGCTATCGGGCTCTATGTTATTTTTGGGGCGACTGTTCTGCTCTGGATCACCGAGAACCAGCACGGGATACCCAGCAGTATGGTCGCATTTGTTCCGGTGGCGGCACTGGTAACCGGCCGTATCCTCGGAAAAGCCGATATCCGGAAGCTTCCATGGGATGTACTCTGGTTGATGGCCGGCGGTATTTCTCTGGGTATCGGGATGGACAAAACCGGCCTGGCCGTCTGGATGATCTCGGGATTTGACTGGGGCGCGATGGGTTACATCACCCTGGTCATCACCTTTGCCCTGGTGGCGATTGCCATGTCCAATTTCCTTTCCAACACAGTAACCGCAACACTTCTGATGCCGCTGGTAATCAGCCTGCAGGCATCCGGAGTCATGGGTGAGGAATTCAGCCTCCTGATTACCGGAATTGTGGTAGCCGTTGCCTGCAGCCTTGCCATGGCGCTGCCCATATCCACCCCCCCCAATGCCATTGCCATGTCCACAGGATTCATCAAAACGAAGGACATGGCCAAGATGGGTATCATTATCGGAGTCATCGGCGTTCTGATGATTCTCGCCTATGCCATCTTCTACTGGCCGCTCGTTACCAATTAACCTAATCCCGTCACACTATGGAAACATCCGATATTTATATCCTTTGCATCGAAGACGAACAGGAAGTACTTGACGCAGTGGTAAGGGATCTGGAAAGGCTTGAGGAGCAGTTCCCGGTCGAAACAGCTACTTCGGCGGAGGAGGCGCGATCGGTCATTGAGAGGCTGGTGTCCGACGGCAAAAGAATCGGCCTGATTCTGTGCGACCACATACTGCCCGGAGATAATGGTGTGGAGCTGCTCATTGAGCTGCACAAAGATGAGCGGCTGCATCATTCCCGCAAAGTGCTGCTCACCGGCCAGGCCGGTCTGGAAGACACCGTGAAGGCACTGAATCAGGCCCGGCTGCACCACTACATTTCAAAACCCTGGACAAAAGATGATCTGCTCAGCGTTTCCGTTGATCTTCTCACCGATTACGTTATTGAGAAGGAAGAGAATGTCCTGCCCTATATGAGCACCCTCGACGCCAACAAGCTTTCGGAATCCATCCGCAGCCGAAGAAGCGTCAGTGATGATTAGACACAGCGGCAAGGTCCCTGGCCGACAGGTCGGGGGGCTTCACTAACGGAGCACAATGCCATGATCCTCAATTTCGCAAAAAACTGGCTGCAGGACCCTACCCGCATCACCGAGCAGATAGCCCGGTATCTTCAGAATTCGGAAGAGTTTCATGCCGAGACCATTGAGTTCGACAAGGATGATCTTTTTTTTGAGGAAGGGGATCTGAACGATTCCGTTTACATCCTTCTGGAAGGAACGGTACAGCTCTCAAAGGCGGCACAGGGTGGGCGGTCTATCGGCATTGACTGGTTGCGTCCCGGCGCGCTGGTCGGTCTCATTTCGTTTGTAACCGGTGAGCCCGTTCTCACTACGGCCACGGCCGCCAGTCCATGCAAGGCGTTGAAGCTGGATGAAGAGGACTTCCTGAAGCTTCAGCAGACCAACAGCGAAATCGCCATGCTTGGTCAGCAGCTGATTATCGGAAACCTCATCGATCGTTACCACCATGTGGTTTCGGTCCATGTAGAGCTCGAGAGTATTAACGACACCTTGCAAAAAGAGCGCAACCATCTTCAGGAGGCGCTCAAGCAACTGGAAGAGACGCAGCACAGGCTCGTGAGCCAGGAAAAGATGGCGACTCTCGGCCAGCTGGTTGCCGGGATCGCCCATGAAATCAACAATCCCGCTGCGGCCATGCTCCGCGCCTCGGACAACCTGCTGGAATACCTGCCCAAGATTATTGCCGAGGCCGATCCCGATCAGGAGCGGTCTTATGACCGGTTTTTCAGGATCGGGCTCAAGCGAAAGCTTCGCGACTCCGACCAGCAGCGTGAAAAACTTCGGGAGTGGGAGAAGTCCTACCCCAAGCTTCCCCGAAGCCTGCTCAGAAAAATCACCTCCATGAATGACGAAGCGCTGGAGTTTGTACAGAAGCAACTGGGCAAGAAACCGGGATCCGAACAGCGGGCCCAGCTTGAAAATGTGATCCTTTTCTATGAAAGCGGCTATTTCCTGAGAAACCTGCAGTCCAGCACCAAGCGTATCGGAGAGATCGTCTCAAGCCTGAAGAATTACAGCCGCCAGGACAAAGGGCAATACGAGAAAACCGACCTGCGCGACGGACTCAACGACACTCTGCTGCTGCTTTCCAACCGCCTCAAAAAAGTGGATGTAGTATTGAATTTCTCGGAAATCCCGGCGGTGAACGTAATCTCAGGAGAGATCAACCAGGTCTGGACCAACCTGATCATCAACGCCTGTGACGCCATGCAGGATCGCGGCGAACTGGTTATTTCATGTGACAATGACGACCGTTTCGTGTGGGTTTCCATTCGCGACAGTGGGCCGGGCATCAAGCCCTCAGCCGTTCGTGAAATCTTCAAACCGACCTTCACCACCAAGCAGAAAAACAGCAGCTTTGGCCTGGGCCTGGGGCTTTCCATCTCCCAGCAGATCGTCCTGAAGCATGGCGGACAAGTCCACGCCAAAAATGCCGATGAAGGCGGAGCCGAATTTACCGTATACCTCCCGCTGTAAGCCCTCTTAACGGACGGCATCCGCCATGCCAATGTAGCCGCCTTTATCTGTAAATCATTTACATGCTCAATTTAGGCTTGCCACAAAGCCATGAAATAACTTTATTAAGAGTAGTTTTCTTAATATGATATTCAAATTTAACCGCTATTTTGCGGGCATAATCAAAAGCAGAGAATTATAAATTTTCTGTACATACGGGTAACGTCCCCTAATCTGTTTCGGTTAACAGTTAATCCCGGTCATTGATACCGGGCCTGTCACGGGGGTACGACCGAATGATGATTTATTTCAAACAGAACTTTTATGTTCAACGGCCGAAAGGCTGATATTGTAAACCATTAACTGGAGTACCATTATGAATCATCCAAACTGGGTTAAGCACAAAGAGCTTATAAAGTGGGTGGAGGAGACGGCCGCCCTCACCAAACCCGATAACATTGAATGGGTTGACGGCTCACAGGAGGAAAACGACCGGTTGTGTCAAACTCTTGTCGATGGCGGAACCTTCATCAGACTGAATGAGGAAAAACGCCCCAACAGTTTTGCCGCTTTCTCCGATCCTTCCGACGTTGCCCGTGTGGAAGACCGTACCTACATCTGCAGCAGACGAAAGGAAGATGCCGGTCCCACCAACAACTGGATCGAACCCAACGAAATGAAAAACACGCTGGGCAAATTGTACGATGGTTGTATGAAAGGCCGGACCATGTACGTCATCCCGTTCAGCATGGGCCCCATCGGTTCCCCGATTTCCCATATCGGCGTTGAGCTCACCGACTCCGCCTATGTTGTTGTCAACATGCGGATCATGACCCGCATGGGGAAAAAGGTACTGGATGCTCTGGGAGCCGAAGGCGAGTTTGTCAAGTGTCTGCACTCAGTAGGTGCCCCTCTCGAGAAAGGACAGAAGGATGTGCCCTGGCCCTGCAACAAGACCAAGTACATCTCCCACTTCCCCGAAGAGCGTTCGATCATGTCCTTCGGTAGTGGCTATGGCGGGAACGCCCTGCTCGGAAAGAAATGCTTCGCCCTGAGGATCGCTTCCACCATGGCACGTGACGAAGGCTGGCTGGCCGAGCACATGCTGATTCTGGGCGTGGAGTCTCCGGAGAAAGAGAAAACATACGTTGCAGCCGCCTTCCCGAGTGCGTGCGGCAAGACCAACTTCGCCATGCTCATCCCCCCGAAAGAGATGGAAGGATGGAAAGTTACCACCATTGGTGACGACATTGCATGGATCAAAAAAGACGAAAACGGACAGCTTCGGGCGATCAACCCGGAAGCAGGATGGTTCGGGGTAGCACCAGGCACCAACGACAAGTCCAACCCCAACGCCATGCTCTCTCTGGAGAAGAACTCCATCTTCACCAACTGTGCCCTTACCGATGACGGCGATGTCTGGTGGGAAGGAAAAACCAAGGAGCCCCCGGCAAACATGACCACATGGCAGGGTGAAAAGTATGATCCCAATTCAGGAAAAACAGCCGCGCACCCGAACGCACGCTTTACAGCGCCTGCTGCTCAGTGCCCGTCAATCGACCCGCAGTGGGAAGATCCTGCCGGTGTACCGATCAAAGCGTTTATCTTCGGCGGACGACGCAGCACCGCGGTACCCCTCGTGTACCAGTCGGTTAACTGGAACTTCGGTGTCTACATGGCCGCAACCATGGGCTCTGAAATGACTGCCGCTGCTGCCGGTACCCTCGGGAAAGTCCGCCGCGACCCGTTCGCGATGCTGCCCTTCCTTGGCTACCATGCCGCAGATTACTTCAACCACTGGCTGCAGATCGGACGCGAACTGCCCAACCCGCCGCGTATTTTCGGCGTCAACTGGTTCCGCACCGATGAGAACGGTAAATTCATCTGGCCCGGATTCGGTGATAACATGCGTGTTCTGAAGTGGGTGGTACAGCGTGTTCGCGGCGAAGCATTCGCTCTTGAGAGCCCGCTTGGCTGGATGCCGCGCTACGAAGACCTCGACTGGAGAGGACTTGAAGACTTCTCGGAAGAAGAATTCAACGATCTGATGACCGTCGACCGTGAAGTCTGGAAAGATGAGGTTCTCGGACACGAGGAGCTGTTCTCCAAACTGTACGACCGCCTCCCGAAAGAGTTCCTCTTTATGCGCGAACTCATTCGCTCCAGCCTCTGGCGCTCCCCGAAAAACTGGGGAATGGAGCCTGAGCGGTTCTAAATCCCTATTTGTATCCGGATATTACCGGGTATGATCTCTGTAAAAAAGGGGCAGTGATTCATTTCGCTGCCCCTTTTTTTGATACCCGGGAAAACACCGTGTGCTCGCAATTCACCTATTCAGCCGGAGAGGCGGAATGTGATTGGAAGCGAATAACGAACCTTGACCGGCCGCCCGCGCTGCTTGCCCGGTGTGAACCGGATTTTCTTTACCGCCTCCAGAGCCGCTTCATCAAGGCCTCCACCGACACCACGAACCACCACGGGATCCTGGACATTGCCGTTTTCATCAATGACAAACTGAACGATCACCCTTCCTTCGATACCCGCCATTCGTGCCAGCTCGGGATACCTGAGATGCTGATAAAGCGCACTCATTCCGCCAATCAGCATCGGCATCTCCTCAACGATGGTAAAAACGTCAGGCTCGTCATACTCTTCCTCCAAATCCACTGGCGGAGGGGGTGGCGGTGGCAGGAACCCCAGTTCGTCGTCCCACTCAAGATCGGCAGACAAATCAAAAAACGGATCGTCAATAATCACATCATCCGGCACCGCACGCGGTGCAGGGGGGCGTGGCGGAGGGGGCGGGCGATTAATCTGCTCCGTTCTCACCACTTCTTCCATCCTGATTACCTCCTGTTCTATCTCTTTGAGATTCAAATCCGTAGAAAAATCCAGATTGATTCGAAACGCGATAATCAGCAGCAAGAGTGTGACAATAAAACCCGTTTCAAGATTAATCAGATAGTAGTCACGCAGTTCCGCGCCGGGCTTCTTATTCCTGATTAAAGTCATGATACCTCCCAAGTACACAGAATAAACGTTTCACAGCATCCTGTTACCGCGACTAAGCACCCGTCATCGCGGCCGAAGGCCGGAGATACAAACCTTCGTGCTATCGGATCAGAAAGGCATTGATCCGAATACACCCGCAACAGAAAAAGGCCAAAAAAGCAAACCCTGCTTACATTATAATACGTTTCAGACGGTATTTAGTTATACTTGTCCTTACCTTTTCTACTGATTATAACTACAACACGATCACCATTAGACTGCGTTTTTTTGCACATCCGTAATAATTATATCGTCCGGGAACGGGTTTCGCTTAAGGCCTGTAACAGCTTCGGACTGGAAGTCAGTGCCGCATATTATGCCGAAATCACTCACCCCGACGAGTTTCTTAAACTTATGGATACCGGGGTTTATCAGACCGGGCCCCGCTTCATCCTCGGCGGGGGCAGTAATGTTCTGTTTTCGGACGACTATCAGGGGCTCATTATCAGAAACAACATTCCCGGAATCAGCTTGATTGCTGAAGACGAACAGACCGTCCGTGTTCGCACGGGAGCAGGAGTCGTCTGGGACGACCTTGTCCGCCATACCATCGAAAAAGGATGGGGCGGACTGGAGAATCTCTCCATGATTCCCGGCCTTACCGGTGCTGCACCCATCCAGAATATCGGTGCCTACGGAGTGGAACTCGACCAGGTGTTCTATTCGCTGGATGCCCTTTCTCTGGAAACCGGGCGACAACGGCAATTCCACCGCGAAGAGTGCCGCTTCGGATACCGGGACAGTATTTTCAAATCCGGTCAAAAAGATCAATGGCTGATCACTTCGGTCACGCTTACACTGAACAAAAAACCGAAGATCAATACGGACTTCGGTAACCTTGTGGCGGTACTGTCCGGTTGGGGGATCCGCAAACCGGATATCCGGGATATCAGCCGGGCGGTACGTCACATACGGTCAACCAAACTGCCCGACCCGGCCACTACCGGCAACGCGGGCAGCTTTTTCAAAAACCCGATCGTTCCGGACTCCCGTTATTCGGAATTGCAGAAAATGTACCCGGACTTGCCCGGCTATCCGTCCGGAAGCAGCCAAATGAAAATCCCGGCGGCCTGGCTCATTGACCATTGCGGGTACAAAGGTTTCCGCTCAGGTGATGCCGGTATCCACGAGCACCACGCCCTGATCATCGTCAACTACGGAAACGCTACCGGCAGGCAACTGATTGATCTTGCAAAACAGATACAATATTCCGTATTTCAAACGTTTGGTATTCAACTGGAGCCTGAAGTCAATATTATTGGACCGAAATAATTCCCAGTTCCCTGCCTCTTCCCCATTGGCACGGGATTTGACCGGAACACTACCGGACAAATTCCCCCGTAATTTGAGCTTCTTCCGTTTCCCAACAATCAACATTTATCGATTTAAAAAAACCCATCTGCATGGGCCACTTTGTTTCATACATGAAGCCTTTCCTGCTGTTTCTCGTACTGTTTGCCATCGGCAATGATTCCAGCATCAGTTACGGAGAGAAGAAAGAGTATGAAGAGGAAGTGATCATCTACACCACTTACGGTTATCTGGACGGCGACGAATGGATTGTTCCGATGCGAATCTATGTGGTTGAAGACCGGGATTATCTGGAAAGCCTGGTTACCGGCCTGATTGGATGGTCTCAAAGCCTCACTCAGGAAGAAAAGGAGATATTCGCATCCCGGATATCGGATTTTGTTAAGGACAGCGAATCGCGTGAAGAGGTGATCTTTGTTTTTGAAAACGATCCGCAGGAGGAAGCCTTTCAGGTGCAGGATGATGACGGCAATTATCCCCGGACCAACCTGAACGGAATTATCGAAGGCCACATACGCATACCGGAAGCCCGTGCGGAGGAATTACTGGATGCACAGAATTCGGACACCGGATGGCTCGAAGTCCGGGTCGTTTCCGATGAACACATCGGCGGGGGAAGAATCCGGCTGATCGAACCGGCCGGCCTGTCGGTGATTTCCGACATCGACGACACGGTAAAAATCACCGGAATGCCTATGGGGCTGAATTACATCATCCGAAAAACCTTTCTGGAAGAATACGTTGCGGCACCCGGCATGGCCGATCTCTATCAAACATGGAGTGAGTCCCCGTTCCATTATGTCTCCGGAACTCCCTGGCAGTTTTACAGACCCCTTACCGCCTTTCTGTTTTCTGAGGAGGCCGGATTTCCACCCGGCTCCATGCATATGAAATTCACACCGAAAAATTTCGGCAGCCGGATTACCTGGAGCACACTCTCCAATCTTGTGACCAATGAGCTGGTCACCTACGAGCAGAAACTGGAACAAATCAGTACCATTTTCCGCCATTTCCCCGGCAGGGAATTTGTTCTGATCGGAGACTCCGGCGAGCGGGATCCCGAAGTTTACAGGGAAATCGCCAGGCTATACCCTGATCAGGTCCGGGAAATCTATATACGGGATGTCATCAACGACCGGGAGCTAAATCCGGAGCGGCTTGAGGGAATGGCCATCATCCCGGCACCCACATTTGAGCGCACGGACCGGTAACATACTTCGGACTTACCCTTTCCTTCCCTTTTCCAGGAAGCGGGTCTGCATGCGATCGGTGAAATCGATCGCCGTATCGGAGTAGATATCAATCAGATTCCGGTTGAAGATTTCGCGGGTGATATATATTCCGGCCTGTTTCCAGTCGGGAAACTGCGCGATCCGGTCCAGTGCATCCAGATAGGCGTTTTCATCCCCTCCGAACAGCTCTTCTACAAATTCCGCCTCCATATCGCTCGCATACTTTCGGATTTCATCGAGCCTGAATCTGTCGGCATGAGATGGATCGCCGGGTGCGCCACTTTCGTCGTCCTCCTCCGTATCCATGCCGGAGAAACGCTGCCAAATCGGGACATCCTCTTCGTCTTCGCTCTTTCGGTGGCCGCTCAGTTTTTCAAACAGCGGCTCTTCCTCCTCGTCTTCCTCCCCGTTATCTGATTTGAGATTTTCATAAAGCGGCCGGTCCTCCTCATCCGTCTCGTCTTTCCGGAACCGGGCCAACAGATTCTCTTCCCTTTCCGCTTCGCTTTGCTGGAATCGCGACGCCGATTGCCGGCTTTCGGATTTTTGAAGGGTGGATGCTTTCTGCTGCTCCGATTCGCCGTCCTCTTTCTCCGTTTTCCGGTAATCCTCCGAATGAGCCTGATCCCTGCCTGATTCCGTCGGTTGCCGGCCGGTTTCGCCCCCGGGCGACTGTTCCTTTTTTAGCGCGGTTTCCCGGACGCCGGCACTCCCGGCTTTACCGATGCCTCCTGAGTCCGTCCTGGAATCTTCGCTCTCATCCTCAAGGGGCGGTCTTGACAGGATTTCGATCAGCCGGCCCCGAGGAACGGGCTCCTGCTCAAGCCTGAAATGACGCGCAATACCGGGTTGCGCCTTGTCCATAAAAAAACGGGCAAACAGGTCCGGCTCAATACGCTCCCCGATCAGCTCAAACCACGGCTCAAACAACTGCGCCCAGTTGAGGGAGGTATAGTGGCTGGTCACCCGTTCGTCAAGTCGCTGCACGATACGTACAGCCTGCTCTCTTGTCAGTGTGTCGCGCTCTTTCTTCTCCATGAAACGGGGTATGGCCGAAGCGAAATAGCTGTAGACGACGATCCATTCGCAGCGCTCCCGCACCGCCTCGAGATCCAGCCGGTCATCGGATCCGAAAATATACTCCGGGATGGTTTCTCTCGGGGTGATCAGGAGTTCGAGGAGATCTCCGACCGCCGACTCAATCACCGGTCTGGCGTAGCTTCCGGGCAGGCGTGTCTCCTCCCGGATGGTGCCGAGAAAGGTCCGCCATGACTCCCTGACCGAATCGGCATGCATATTGGCCCAATCGCTTTCGGGAGGCTGAAGGGTGTCCTGCAGATTCCGGATCAGCTCCAGGCGTATGCGGGCGGTGAGAAAATCGGGGAAACCGGCTTCCACCAGTTCGGCCTGCGAAAAAAACTCGCGGCCACTGCTCAGCTTGTTCAAATAGTGATCGGTGATGGTACGGATGAGTCGTTCCATGGGCTGGGTCTCGTTTGGGAAATTATTCGGCAAGATACAGTTTTCAAACGAATTCGTTGGTCGTTTTCGTCACTCTGCTTACTTTAATGGCATGATAACAGCAGAGTGCCATGAACTTGGGAAGCGTTTCGGAAAAACCATTGTTTTCAGGGGTGTGAACCTCCGGTTTGAGGGGCCAGCCGTCATCGGGATTCAGGGTGCTAACGGAAGCGGGAAATCGACATTGCTCAAGTGCCTCTCCGGACTCCTGAGGCCGAGTGAAGGGCGCGTCACATGGCACATCCGGGGAAAGCAAGTCAAGCTGCAGCAGATCCGTTACCAAATCGGCTTTACCGCGCCGCACATACAGATGTATCACGATCTGACCGTAAGCGAAAATCTCTCCTTTCTGCAGCGCGTTCGCCCGGCTCTTCCCGAACCTGAGATACCCCACTTTGCAGATAGTCCGGACCGACTGGCAGCCGTCACGGGCATCGGACATCTGGCGGATCAACCGTACGGAACCCTCTCCTCCGGCCAGCAACAGCGTGTGCGCCTGGCCGGTGCATTGGTCTCCGCCCCACCCGTGCTGATGCTCGACGAACCCGGCACAAACCTGGACCGTGACGGAATCGCCCTGGTGAATGACATCATCATCCACCAGAAAAACGCCGGCGGGATGGTGTTTCTCGCATCCAACCGCCAGGAGGAACTCGACCTTTGCGAGCGGATCGTCGACCTGCAATCCCTTTCCTCCACCGACACACGGCAGGTTGCAGATTGACGCGAGACGCAAGGCTCAAGCTCCACGGAACCACAATTTCAACGATGACACAAAGACATAACATGATCGATTACAACGACCGCAAACTTGCCGAACTCATCCTTACTCACAGCGTTGACCTCGGGGAAGGAGAGCGCATATTGATCAATCTCATCGGGTTCAACGGAATCGGGCTGGCACGCGCTCTGGTAGTCGGAGCCAGGGAGCGCAACGCCCTGCCCTATGTGGATATTGCGGATTCCGATATCCAGCGCTTGCTGCTGGAGACCGGGGACGAATCGTTCTGGAAAGATCAGGCCGAGGTCGGCGGACTCCCTTTGATGAAGCGGATGGATGCCTATGTGGGCATTCGCGCTTCGGAAAATATTTACGAAACCTCGGGGGTGTCTTCGTCGGCAAACGAGGCCTTTCAGCGCCACTACCTCCAGCCCGTCCACTTTGAAGAGCGTGTCAAAAAGACAAAGTGGTGCGTGCTGCGCTATCCCTCTGCCGCCTTTGCCATGAACGCCCGTATGTCCACCGCCGCATTTACCGACTTCTTCTACCGCGCCTGTCTGCTCGATTATGCCAGGCTCAGGGATGCCATGAAGCCGCTGGAGGAACGCCTTCGCAAGGCGAGTGAGGTGCATCTAAAGGGAAGCGGTACCGACATCCGGCTGCATGTGGACGGGCAGGAGTGGGTTAGCTGCCATGGAACCCGCAACATACCGGATGGCGAACTGTTTTCATCACCGCTGATCGACTCGGTCAACGGCACCATCCGCTATGCCCCAAGCGTCTATCAGGGGAAACCGTTCGACTTCGTATCACTGACCGTAAAGGACGGTGTGGTGATCGACTCCGACGCTTCCGACCGGAAGACCCTCGAATGCATCCTGGATACCGATGAAGGAGCACGCCGGTTCGGGGAGTTCAGTTTCGGGACCAATCCCGTCATTGAGAGCCCCATGTACGATATTCTCTTCGATGAGAAGATTTACGGATCCAACCATCTGACACTCGGGCAGGATTACGATGAAGCCCCCAACGGCAACAAAAGCCAGATTCACTGGGATCTCGTTTGCATCGGGGCGGATGTCTACCTTGACGGAGAATGCATCCGGAAAGGGCGGCGGTTCCTGCCACAGGACCTTCACGGGCTGAATCCGGAGCAGTTCTAACCGGCCGCTTATTGAAACACGATGGTCCGGTTCTCAAACACCAGCGTCCGGCGCTGCAAATGATGCCATATCGCCCTGGCAAGGACGACCTTCTCCAGATCCCTTCCCTTGCGCGCCAGATCCTCCACCGAATGGCGATGGTTTACGTGGATGACATCCTGCTCGATAATCGGGCCCTCGTCCAGGTCTGCCGTCACATAATGGCTGGTTGCGCCAATGATTTTCACTCCACGCTCAAAAGCGGAGTGGTACGGCTTGGCGCCGGGGAAAGCCGGCAGGAACGAATGGTGAATATTGATGATTCGGCCGGGGTAATCGGAGACGAAATCATCCGAAAGGATCTGCATATACCGCGCCAGGACCATCACATCGATGCGGTATTCCGCCAGGAGCTTCTTCTGCATCTCTTCGGCTTTGCGCTTATGTTCCCTGGCAACGTTAATCTGGTGATAGTCGATTCCGTATCGATCGGCTACCCGTTTCATATCCGCATGGTTGCTGATGATCAGGGGAATCTCCACATGCCACTCGCCGCTGTCGTAACGGGCCAGCATATCGTGCAGGCAGTGGCCGTAGCGGGATACAAAAATCGCCATGCGCGGCTTTTCCCTCGAAAAGAAAAGCTGCCAGCTCATATCGAACGGTTTGGCAATCTGCTCGGAAAACTCCTTGCGGATATCATCATCCGGAATCAGAAACCCGTTCAGGTCCCACTCCACCCGCATGAAAAAAACTTTTTTCAGCTTGTCCACATGCTGGTCTATCTCCAGGATATTCCCGTTATTATGGGCCAGAAACCGGGTCACCGCCGAGACCAGCCCTTTTTTATCCGGACAGTGGATGAGTACGATCGCCGAGTTTCTTCCGCCATTGGTAGAGCCTGCTTCCATATCTGCTGCCATTAGTCTGTGGTACCGCAAACGGGTCTCCGAATGGTTCCGGGAAAGCCCCCGCTTTTGTTAATGAATCAATTGGTGCAAGGGATGCCGTCGTTCAACAAGCGGAAGTTCGAAAAAAAACCGGTCGCGCCGAATTCGGCACCCGTGCAATGGGTGAAAATAAAAAAAGGTGACAACATTATCGCCATCACCTTTTCAAACAGGAGCGCCGGCGCCGTTTCCGGTACGCCGCAGGGCAACAGGCTGTGAGCTTTACTCCGACCACGCCTCAACGTCATCAAACACCTCGACAAAGACAAGCTTGTCGCCGCTCTTGTCGACGTTGACCTCATAGGTCACTTCGGTGTCATCCGCCCGGGAGATCAGCAGCGATGCCAGCTTGTTGGTAACCTCCCGCTGGATCAACCTCTTGAGCGGCCGCGCGCCAAACTGGGGATCGTAGCCGCGCTCGGCGAGCCAGCGCCGCACATCATCCCCGATACGGAGGGTGATATGCTTCTTCTGAAGCATCTTGTCGACCCGCTGCAACTGGATGTCCACAATACGGCGAATCTCATCCCTGCCAAGCGGATGGAAGACGATGATATCGTCGATTCGGTTGAGGAATTCGGGCCGGATGGTCTGCTTCAGGGTAGCCAGCAACCGTGACTGCAGCTCATCGTACTCCTTGTCAGAGAGTTCGCCTTTCGACTCCTCGATTTTTTTGCGGATTTCCTGTGAGCCGATGTTGCTGGTCATGATCACAATGGTGTTGGTGAAATCAACGGTTACGCCCTTGTTGTCGGTCAGGCGCCCGTCATCCAGCAGCTGCAACAGGACGTTGAACACGTCCGGGTGCGCCTTTTCGATTTCATCCAGCAGCACCACCGAATAGGGTTTGCGGCGAACCGCCTCGGTAAGCTGGCCGCCTTCATCATATCCCACGTACCCCGGAGGGGCCCCGACCAGGCGGCTGACGCTGTGCCGCTCCATGTACTCACTCATATCGATGCGTACCATCGCGTTTTCATCATCAAACAGGTAGTCGGCCAGTGTGCGGGCCAGCTCGGTCTTGCCCACACCGGTGGAACCCAGGAAGATGAACGAACCGATAGGCCGGGAGATGTCCTGCAGGCCGGCACGTGAACGGCGCACGGCATGGGATACGGCATCGATGGCCTGGTCCTGGCCGATCACCCGCCGATGCAGCTCATCCTCCATCGACAGCAGTTTTATCCGTTCGCTTTGAAGCATTTTCCGAACGGGAATGCCGGTCCAGCGCGACACGATTTCCGCGATGTGATCCGCTTCCACCTCCTCTTTGAGCATGGGCGATTCCGCCTGCATGGCCGCGAGCTTCTCCCTGGTCTGCTCCAGCTCTTTTTCCAGATTGTTGATGGTGCCGTAGCGAAGTTCCGCCACCTTTTCGTAATCGCCGGTGCGCTCGGCCTTATCGGCTTCGTTCCTGGCGGTTTCAATGGCCTGCTTCATACCCCGGATAGACTGAATCAGATCTCGCTCGCTGTTCCAGCGCGATTTCAGCTCCTTGTATTTCTCGTTCAGGTCGGCCAGCTCGCGGTTCAGTTCCTCCAGCTTTGTTTCGTCCTGTTCGCGTTTGATGGCTTCGCGCTCGATTTCGAGCTGGCGGATCTGCCGGTCGATGTTGTCGAGTTCTTCGGGCATGGAGTCGATTTCGATTCGCAGCCGGGATGCGGCCTCATCCATGAGGTCAATGGCCTTGTCGGGCAGGAACCGCGCGGAGATGTACCGGTGTGACAGTTCGGACGCGGCGATGATGGCCCCGTCGGTGATTCTCACACCATGGTGCAGCTCGTACTTCTCCTTGAGTCCGCGCATTATGGAGATGGTATCCTCCACCGACGGCTCCCCCACATAAACGGTTTGCAGGCGCCGTTCAAGCGCTTTGTCCTTTTCGATAAACTTGCGGTACTCGGTCAGTGTAGTGGCACCAATGGCGCGCAGTTCTCCGCGTGCCAGGCTCGGTTTGAGGATGTTGGCGGCGTCCATGGCCCCTTCCGAAGCACCGGCTCCCACGAGGGTATGGATTTCGTCGATAAACAGGATGATCTCTCCTTCGGCATCGATTACTTCCTTGACCACCGCCTTGAGCCGGTCTTCGAACTCACCGCGGTATTTGGCGCCAGCCACCAGTGCGCCCATGTCAAGTGCCAGAACCCGCTTCGATTTGAGTCCCTCCGGAACATCCCCCTGGATGATCCGCAGGGCGAGGCCTTCGGCAATAGCCGTTTTACCGACACCCGGCTCCCCGACAAGCACCGGATTGTTCTTGGTGCGGCGGGTCAGTATCTGCATGATACGACGGATTTCCTGATCTCGCCCGATGACCGGATCCAGTTTGTTTTTCTCCGCGAGCTCGTTGAGATCATTGGCGTATTTCTTAAGTGCCTGATAGCGCCCTTCCGCGTTTGGGTCATCCACCTTTTGACTTCCCCTCACCTCCTGCAACACATTCATGATAACCTCGCGCTTCACCCCCTGATCCTTGAGCAGACGCGAAACCGGACTGTCCTGCTCAACCAGAGCCAGCAGTACATGCTCGGAACTGACATACTCGTCCCCGAACTCCGAAGCCGACTTGGATGCCTTGTCAAACAGCGCCCTGGTATCGTTCGACATATACTGACCCGATACCGAGGCACCCTTAACAACTGGCACCTTTTTGAGGAGATCCTCCAGACTGTTTTCGAGGCTGCTCATGGAAACCCCTATCTTTTGCAGAATGGTGACCGAAATATTTGAGGGGTCGGAAATAAGAGCTTTCATGAGGTGCACCGGTTCCAGTGACTGGTGTCCTTGATCCGCGGCCAGCTCAAGCGCCGATTGAATAGCTTCCTGTGCCTTTACTGTGAATTTGTTCAGATTCATAACTCTAAATTGTTTTGTGTGACAGGGTCATCACCTTTTGCCTGAACGATTGGCCGCTTTTACGGGTATCTGCACTGCCGGCTTATGTGATTCCTTCTGTCGAAATTCATTTTCCTGAAATCGTTGCCAAATTCATACCATATATGCTGCGCCAAAGCGAATATGACGATATGGCAGATCAGGCGACTTTCGGTATCTGCCCGACTGCTTTCACCGGCGCAAATGCGGTATGGCGGATCTATCACGCCTGGAATGATATATACGGCAATTCCGCCTCCTTCCGCCACCTGAATGAGAACTACGCATCATCCGGTCTTTTTCAGGCGGTTTTTTCGCCCCGGATGTCGGCCAGCTCCCTAAAGAGCTTTTTCTCTTTTCCGGTAAGTTTCTCGGGGAGTTTAACTTGAAGTGTCGCGTACAGGTGCCCTTTTTTTTCTTCTGATTGCAATACAGGCATACCATAACCTGCAATCCTCATCACTTTACCGGGCTGTGACTCCGGCGGGACCTTGATTTTCACGTTGCCGGTCATGGTGGGAACGGTGACGACCCCGCCAAGCAGCAGCTGATACAACCCGACATCGATGGTGGTATACAGATCATCTCCTTCGCGAGTGAACACGTCATGGGGTTTGATTTTGATCCGTATGTAGAGATCGCCGGCTTCCCCTCCATTCGTGCCCGGTAATCCCTTGCCCCGCAGCTTGAGTTTCCGGCCTTCGGGGATGCCTTTCGGGACTTTGATTTTCATCGGTCTTTTGTTGACACGCACCGACTTTTCAACTCCTTTATACGCTTCCTCCAGACTTATTTCCAGTTCGGCATTTACATCCTTGCCCTTGCGGGTCGCCGTATCTGCCCCCCACTGGTATGCGGTGTCGCGGAAATCGGCGCCGGGGCGGGTGCGGCGTTGCTGTTGTTGCGATCTGCCAAATCCTCCGCCGAAAACCTGCTCAAAAAACTCGGAAAAATCACCGCCCGAGAAAAAATCACCTCCGGTTTGTGATCGATGCTGGCGTCCGGCCCGACCAGCACCCTGGTCGCGTGCCCATTGCTGCCAGTTGAACCCGCCGCTTTGGCCGCCTCCCTGCTCACCGGCCCGTTTGTAGTGTTTCCAATCGGCACCGAGCTGGTCATAGAGCTTGCGATTTTCATCGTTGCCAAGCACTTCGTATGCCTCACTGATTTCATTGAATTTCTTGGCCGCACCCTTGTCATCCGGATTGACATCCGGGTGGTGCTTTCTGGCCAGTTTTCTGTAGGCCTTCTTGATCTCGTCTTTGGAAGCCTGTTTACCGACTCCCAGAGTTTTGTAGTAATCTTTATAATTCATGATCCAATATCGTATTAAAAACTGACAAAGTGGCAAAAATATGGTCAGCCTGTGGCCTGCTGCAGCTTTGACAGACGATAAAAGCCGTATCTATTCGGTATTCCGTTGTACAGCTATCCGGTGCAAAATCCCTGCCATTAATTCTTTAACTGCGATTTGTCGCAAATTTGTCAAAAAAAAGCCCCGGCTAAACATGTCAACCGGGGCTTTATCAGTTAAGGGAGCACAAAACTGCGTCTGGCGGCAACAACGCCATCCCTGCTGTTGCGCAGTTCGATCAGATCAGGAGCTTTGAAGTTCAAATGCAATAAACAGCCGGCTGTTGCCCCGAATAACCTGGAGCAGCAGTGATTCTCCGGTTTCCATGGCCGAAATCGCTTCGTTAAACTCCACAACCGAGGTAACCGGCAATCTATTGAGTGCAACGATCACATCACCCTGCTGCAGTCCGTTTTGCGCCGCTGCGCTGTTCCGATCCACTTCTTCAACCACAACCCCTTCGACATTGCTGCGAAGCCGGAGGTGCTCGGCAATTTCAGGCGTCAGTTCCGTCACGGAGAATCCGATGATCTCACGGATCGACTCCTGGTCAACGGAAGCAAGGTCATCGGTCGGCATTTCATCAAGGGTGACACTCAGCTCGATCTCCTGTCCATCGCGTACAAGGGTAAGTGTAATCTCTGTTCCCGGCATTTTCTCCGCGACATTCCTGCGGAAGTCCGATCCGGAGTCAATGCGACGGCCGTTGAAACGGGTGATCACATCCTCCGGCTGAATACCGGCTGCTTCGGCCGGTGACTCACTTTGCACTTCGGTAACCAGCACGCCCCGGTCATCCGGAAGCTCCAGCGCCCGGGCGATACTTTCGCTCATCGGCTGAAAACGGATACCGATATAACCGCGGACAACCCGGCCGGTCTGAATGATCGACTCCATAACATTTCGAGCCATATTACTGGGAATCGCGAAACCGATCCCCTGAAACCCACCGGATTGAGACGCGATGGCCGTATTGATGCCGATGAGCTCTCCGCGCATGTTGATGAGCGGACCACCGGAGTTCCCCCGGTTGATAGCCGCATCGGTCTGTATGAAATTCTCATATCCTTCACTTCCAAGCAGTTCCAGATCGCGCCCCTTGGCGCTTACAATGCCCTGTGTAACCGTATGGGCCAGAGCCGCGCCAAGCGGACTCCCGATCGCCATCACCATTTCTCCGACCTGAAGCTCTTCACTATCGCCAAACCGCATGTACGGGAGATTCTCCGCATTGATCTTGAGAACAGCCACATCTGTACGGGGATCGGAGCCGACCACGGTTGCAGGTATTTCTCTCTGGTTGATCAAAGTTACCTTGATGGTGTCGGCCTGCGCAATAACGTGGTGGTTGGTCAGAATATACCCGTCATCGGAGACAATCACACCGGACCCGAGTCCGCGCTGTTGATATTCACGCTCCTGCCCTCTGCCGCGGTCGCGGAAAAACGGGTGGTCTCTGAAAAAGGGATCATCGCGAAACGGGCCGAAAAAATCGAACATGGAGCCGGATGAACGTGCTCTGACCGTCCTCTCCGTGGAAACCATCACCACCGTCGGCTTGGCGACATCCGCCAGATTCACCATCGCGTTGTTGAAGCGCAGCAACAGATCTTTGGACTCCTCCTGCAACTCGGTAACCACAGGATCACCATTGCTTCGGAAATCATAAGGGGTGTCGGGATCCGATCCCATCCCCATCCCCAATGGAAAACGAATGATCAAAAGGACAAGGACAACGGTTACTGCCGTAGCGAACCTGCTATAGTGACTTTTCATCTTTTCTGATTTTTTTTATCAAGTGATTTGTTTCCGGTGACTTGTGATCCCAAGCGATACCACTTGGTGTGCAAATGAGCCCAGACCGCACTTTCATGGCCGGTGTAATCTGCTTTCTACAATGGCTTGTGTTCCGGGTTAATTGCATGCTTGCCGAGTTAAAGCTTGTTACTCGAGAAGCTTGCACATGGTTCGATACCCGACACGGGTTTCCAGTGTAAAACTCACAGCATCCTGATTTTATTGTCGGCGCAACGGCTGGTTTTTACATTTTCCTAATAGGGATGTTTCCTGTTTAACTCCTATTTTCAATACGGTCTGCATTGCAACAACGGAGTATCATTGTCGCTCTTTTCAGCTATAAAACAATAAAGTGCCTGCTATGCCACAATTGGAACCCATACTCGACCAGCTTATCGATCAATTCTCCGAGGAAGAGTCCCGTATCGAAAGCGGGCGCCTTGCCGTACTGGATGAACTGACCGGATATATTCGAACGGCCGGCAAATCCGGGCAAACGGTCAGGCTTAATTTCATCTGTACGCACAATTCACGCAGAAGTCAGATGGCTCAAATTTGGGCTCACACCGCTGCAGTAGCCTTCCAGGTCCCGCATATCGAAGTTCATTCGGGCGGTACGGAAGTCACCGAATTTAACCCGTGGGCGGTAAAAGCCATGAAGACGCTCGGATTCAGAATTGATTCGACGGAAACGGACAATGGCTCGGGGAATCCCCGCTACCATGTTCATATCGGAACGGGAACACCGGCGCTCACCTGCTATTCAAAACGTTTCGATGACGTCCTTCCCGCTGACACCCCTTTTGCCGCAGTGATGACCTGCTCCGATGCCGACCGGAATTGCCCCGTTGTGCCGGGTGCCGCACTGCGAATCCCGATTACCTACGAGGATCCCAAACAGTTTGACGGCTCGGGCAGGGAGCAGCAGGAGTATCTCCGCACCGCCATCGAAATCGGCAGGGAGATGATTCGGGTTTTTCAAAAAGTATAGCACTGGAAAGCCGGTCGTTACCAGTTGAATCCGGCCTGAAACCAGGTCCGCGCCAATAAAAAAACCGGCGAGGCTTGTTGCCCCGCCGGATCTGACGCGTTGATACCGATTGGCAGGCGATTAACGGATTTTAATCTGCTTGCTGACCTGCTTCTCTTTTTTCTCGATATCGAGCTTCAAAATGCCGTCCTCGAAACGGGCGTCGATTTTGTTCTGGTCGATGTTTTCTGGAAGCATAACGGACCGTTCGAATTTTCCGTAACGGGTCTCGGTCAAGTGGTATTTCGTCTCCTTCTCCTCTTTCTCTTCCTTGCGTTCGCCGGAGATGGTCAGGCGACGATCCTGCAGATCCACATGTATGTCTTCCTTTTTCAACCCCGGAAGCGAGACCTGCACATGATAGTGACTGTCGTCTTCCGTAACATCCAGGCTCGGAACGAACATGCGTCCGGTATCGCTGGATACTACATCATTGAAAAAGTCATCGAGAATGCTGGAGAATCTCCGTGGCATGTTCGGATAATCGAGTTCGCGCAGGGGGGTATAGCGTGTGATAGTCATAACTACCTCCATTTTTTGTGTTCCAAGTTTTTGTTACGATTTCACTTTTATAAAAAGCAAAGTCCGTACCAATGGCCGCAATCTGCCAAATCGGAACACAAAGACATTTCACACGGCAGAACTCTACCGAAAAAATGTCTGAAGTATGACAGTCCTCCGCAGTTGATCTGTCAGAATTTCATGGAGCGGTTATCCCCTATTTCTGATCCCAGGTCGCCTTCCACTCTCTGGTAATGAGGAAGGCCATTTCCAGGCTCTGCTGGTAATTAAGTCGGGGATCGCAGAAGGTTTTGTAATTGCGCTTGAGTCCGTCCGCCTTAAGATTATTGGCACCGCCAACGCATTCGGTGACGTTATCGCCCGTAAGCTCCAGATGAACTCCTCCCAGGAACGACCCTTCATTGCGGTGCACTTCGAACGTGTACTTGATCTCGTCAAGAATATCGTTGAAGCTGCGGGTTTTGATATCCTCTTCTGTGGCGAAGGTGTTGCCGTGCATGGGGTCACAGCTCCAAACCACACTCAGTCCGGCCTCTTTCACCGCCCGGATGAGTCCCGGCAGCAACGGGAATACGTTGTCCCTGCCCATCCGGGTAATCAATGTGATCTTCCCTTCGGTGTTGTCGGGATTCAGTTTTTCGATAAGCCTGACGATCTCGTCATTTTCAAAGGGCGGCCCCACCTTGATACCGACGGGATTTCGGATTCCCCGAAAGTACTCTACATGGGCGCCGTCCAGTTCGCGTGTGCGATTGCCCAGCCAGGGCATATGAGTGCTGAGGTTATACCACCCCTTGTTGTGCGGCACCTGGATGGTTTGGGCGGAATCGTAGTACAGGTTAAGCGCCTCGTGTGAGGTGTGGATCCGAACCTGCCTCATGGCATCGATCTGGTCGTTGGAGATGGTTTCAACAAACCGCACCGCGTTGTTGATCGATTTGACCATCGACTCATACTCCTTGTAGTACTTGTTACGGCGCATGAAATCCAGCTCCCAGTACTCGGGATGATTCAGATTGGCAAACCCCTTGCCTTCGGTGAGTGAGCGGATAAAATTAAGCGTCAATGCCGAGAGCTTGTACCCCTCAAGCAGGCGCTTGGGGTTGGTGAGTCGGGCGTATTCGTCTTTCTGAATTTTGTTGAAGAGATCTCCGCGGTACGTCGGCAGATCCTGCCCATTTACATGTTCGACGGGTTTGGAACGCGGTTTGGCGTACTGCCCGGCTATCCTGCCAACGCGAATGACCGGTATGCCCATCTCATGGATCAGGATGAAGCTCATCTGGAGCAGCACCTTGAGCAGGTTTACCGTCTGAGGCGCGTTGCAGTTTTCAAAAACCTCGGCGCAATCTCCTCCCTGCAGCAGGAACGCCTTTCCCCTGGCCGCCTGGGCCATCTGGTCGCGCAGGTCCTCGACCTCCCAGGAGTTGACAAGCGGCGGATAGCTGCTCAGCTCCTTGTACACCTGCTTCAGAAGCTTCTGATCCTCATACTCCGGAAGCTGTTTGACGGGGAATTTTTTCCAGGAGGTGGGACTCCATTTTTGTTCGCTTGTTTTCTCCACAGTCACGTATATGCTTTTTTTTCAAGTTCAGATACGGTTATAACGTCGCAGCCGCACAGGGGGTATGCCATCCACAACCCGTAAACCGGCAATGTAATTATCTGCGACAGAACCCCGGGAAAAAGGCAATCCGGATAGCCGGCGTATTTCCCGAAAAATTTCATTCAAAGCCGGTAAAACCAACAACCTTTAATATAAACATAAAAAAGCCCCGAACCTGAATCCGATTTCAAATAATTTGAAACGGACCGATTCGGGGCTGCGTATCACATCCGGCCAGGCCGGATAGGGGTGTTACTTCTTTTTCTCCTCATCTTCATCGTCGACCACCTCGAACTCAGCATCCTCGGTGTCTGCGGTGTCTCCCGCATCACCTGACTGAGCCTCTCCTTCGGGGCCGCCTTCCTGTCCGGCAGCACCGCTCTGGGCCTCCTGCTGGGCCTGATAAAGTTCAGAGGAAGCATCGGACCATGCCTTGTTCAGCGCTTCGATAGCTTCTTCCAGACCTTCGGCATTCTGCTCTTTGTGGAGGCTTTCCACTTTTTCAAGCGCCTGCTGAATATTGGACTTGTTGCCTTCCGAAAGCTTGTCGCCAAACTCATCCAGCTGCTTCTTCGTGGAGAAGATGAGACTGTCGGCCTTGTTGAGCGTCTCAATCCGCTCACGCGCCTTCTTGTCCTCTTCGGCATGCTCTTCGGCGGCCTTCTTCATTTTATCGATCTCCTCTTCGGAGAGGCCGGAGCTGGCTTCAATCCGGATGCTCTGCTCCTTGCCAGTGCCTTTGTCCTTGGCACTAACACTCAAAACACCGTTCGCGTCGATGTCGAAGGTAACCTCGATCTGAGGCACACCGCGGGGTGCCGGTGGAATACCGTCAAGGTGGAAGCGTCCGAGCGACCGGTTGTCCTGTGCCCTGGCGCGCTCGCCCTGAATCACATGAATCTCCACACTGGACTGGTTATCGGCCGCCGTGGAGAAGGTTTCGGTTTTACTGGTCGGTATGGTTGAATTGGCTTCAATGAGCCGGGTCATCACTCCGCCAAGGGTCTCGATTCCCAAAGTAAGCGGGTTCACATCCAGCAGAACCACATCCTTGACATCACCGGAGAACACCCCGCCCTGAATAGCTGCTCCGACGGCAACCACTTCATCCGGGTTCACGCCCTTGCTCGGCTCTTTTTCAAAGAACTCCTTGACCACTTCCTGGATTTTGGGAATCCGGGTGGATCCACCCACCAGAATGACCTGGTCGATCTCCGACTTTTTGAGCTTGGCTCCTTTAAGAGCGTTTTCACAGGGCTTGAGGGTCCGCTGAACCAGATCCTCGACCAGCTGCTCGAATTTGGAGCGGGTGAGGTCGATACTCAGGTGCTTCGGCCCCGAACTGTCCGCCGTGATAAACGGCAGGTTGATATTCGTTTTCTGTGAGCTGGAAAGTTCGACCTTGGCTTTTTCCGCTGCATCCCTCAGACGCTGCAGCGCCATGGCATCTTTCTTGAGGTCGATACCATCACTTTTTTTGAATTCATCCGCAAGATAGTTGAGAATGCGGTCGTCAAAGTCGTCGCCACCGAGATGGGTATCGCCATCGGTGGATTTCACCTCGAACACTCCGTCGCCAAGCTCCAGGATGGAAATATCGAACGTTCCGCCGCCAAGGTCATACACGGCGATGGTCATACTCTTGTCCTTTTTATCCAGACCATATGCCAGCGAAGCGGCCGTTGGTTCGTTGATGATGCGTTTTACCTCCAGTCCGGCAATTTTCCCGGCTTCCTGGGTCGCCTTGCGCTGGGCATCATTAAAATAGGCGGGCACAGTGATAACCGCTTCGGTAACCTTTTCGCCCAGATACTCTTCGGCGGTCTGTTTCATTTTCTGAAGAATCATGGCCGAGATCTCTTGGGGGGCGTAGGTCCGGTCGCCCACATCCACACGGGCGGTTCCGTCATCCGCCTTGACTATCTTGTAGGATACCGTTTTTTGCTCCGACTTCACCTCATCATGAAACCGGCCCATGAAGCGCTTGATGGAGGAGATGGTTTTTTCCGGATTGGTGATGGCCTGTCTTTTGGCCGGAGCGCCCACCAACCGCTCCCCGTCTTTGCTGAATGCCACCACAGACGGCGTTGTGCGTCCTCCTTCTGCATTCTGAATTACAACCGGTTCGTTGCCTTCCATTACCGCAACGCAGGAGTTGGTTGTTCCAAGGTCTATTCCAATAATCTTACCCATAATAACTCGTTGTTCGTCGATTTAGATTAACATTCGTGAAGTAACCATTACATTACTTTTGCTGCACCTAACGACAACAACAGTGCCAACTGCCTGGAAACGCGACAAATTCTGCCGAATTGTCAGGGTGATGGGTCAAACGTGCGCCACACTGTCCAGATCCGACCAGAAATCGGGATACGATACGGCGGCCGCCTCGGCATTACGGATTTCTGACACACCGTCACCGCGAAGGGACAATATGGCAGCCGACATTGCCATCCGATGATCGTGCCGGCTGTCGTGCACGGCGGCTTTCGCGAATTGACCGGGATTGCCGTCTATGGCAAGGCCATCATCGTAGCCGATTATTTTTACACCGGCCCGTTCAAGCATGTTTTGCATTTCCCGGAGCCGGTCGCTTTCCTTGTAGCGAAGCTCCGAAGCGCCGGTAATCCGTGAGCGGCCCTCGGCAAATGCCATGGCCACCGAGAGCACAGGCAATTCATCGATGGCGTTGGGGATTTCTTCCGGATGGATGTCGACTCCTTTCAGATTGGCCGCCCTCACCCGGATATCCGCTACCGGCTCATCTCCTTCCAGTCTTTCATTTGATGTTTCGATATCGGCACCCATCCTTTCAAGAATGTGCAGAGCGGCGCAGCGGGTCGGATTGATGCCTGTTGCCGGCAATAGCAGGTCTGATCCCTCCAGGATGGAAGCCGCCACCATCCAGAAAGCGGCGGCGGAGAAATCACCCGGAATTCGCAGATTCTGGGGGGGTATAGCCAGATCACGACTGCTTTCAATCACATTTTTGCCGTTCTCCGGGGACACCGGCAAACGCAGCATGGTCTCTGTGTGATTCCGGCTTGGAACGGATTCCACCACCCTGGTGGGGGTGTCACCGAAAAGTCCTGCCAGCAGCACGCATGATTTCAGCTGGGCACTGGCCACCGGAAGCTCAAACAGGATCGGCCTCAGCGGATCCTTCCTGGAAATTCGCAGCGGCGGATATCCTCCGTGAGCCGTATCCATGGCGGCGCCCATCCGGACGAGGGGATCCACAATCCGTTTCATCGGACGCCCGGCAAGCGAAGCATCTCCGGTGAGGGTTGCTGTTATCCCGGCCCCTGCAATAATGCCGGACAACAGGCGCATGACCGTCCCGGAGTTACCACAATCGACAGTTCCCGGATCAGGCCTGAGGGCGTCGCGGCCCACCCCATCCACCGTAACCTCAAATTCTTTTTTGCTAACCGTTGCCCCAAGCAGAGCGATGCAGCGGAGAGCGGTTTGCGGGTCTTCCGCCGCCGGATAGTTTGCTATGACCGACCTTTCCTCCGAAAGCATGGAGAAGAGGGCCGCCCGCTGTGCAATCGATTTGTCGGGGGGCAGATGCAGCGTTCCGGTAAGTTTTTTTGCGGGAGCGACATGCTGATTCATTCGTAGAGAAAACCCTCCTTTATAATTGTTCTGCGGCTCTTTCGGCATACTCGGTATCCGGGAAACGCTCCATAACGTCCCGGAGCGTCTGACCCGAGCGGCCCTGCTGCCCCATTGCGCGATAGGTCTCGGCAGTAGCCAGCATGGCTTCGGCCACCCACCGGTCGTACGCCTCATACAGGGCGCTTACCCTTGCATAGGCATCCAGTGCCTGCTCGTAATTGCCCCGGTATTGCTGCACACGTCCGAGCAGATATTGTGCTTCGGCGCCATTTTCGAGGGTACTGGATTCGGCGACCTGGCCAAGATAGCGTTCGGCATCCATAAACTGCCTTCGTTCCATGGCGACCCGTCCTTTGCCGATCAAAGCCGGCTCGAACCCGGACCTGCGCTGGAGTGCAAGGTCGTAGGCGTCATCGGCGCGTCCGGTGCTGCCGGTTGCAAGATAGGCATCGCCGAGATATGCGAGTGCTTCTACCTGCAGGCGCCCGTCGCGTTCCACCAGGCGTTCAAGCGCGGTTACAGCTTCTTCATAACGGCCTCGTCCGTATTCAAGCCGCCCGATGTGGAGAAGGGCGGGGTCAAGGCGGTCCGAGTCCGGAAACTCATCCACAATTTGCCGGTATGCGGATATGGCGCTGCCGCTATCACCCAGCAAATCATACGCCTCTCCGACACTGAACCATGCTTCCGGAATCATCGATTCTGTAGTTGTAACCCTGATGTAGTGACGGAACGACGCGATAGCCTCACGGTACTCGCCGGCCTGCATCAGATTCTCTGCCTGACGAAAGCGGAGCTGATCTGCCGTGCCGGTTTGCGGGTGCTGGTTCAGGAACGACTCCAGGATCTCCAGACTTGTATCTTCTTTTCCGGCTGCCAATTGCGCGAACTGAATACCACGAACGGCATCCACGACATATCCGCTTTGCGGGTATTCGTCCATGACCAGCCGGTAGGCATCCACCGCCCGTTCGTAATCTCCCGCATTGAAAAAGGCATCTCCGATTTGGTACTGCGCGCGCGCAGCCCATTCGGTACCGGGGTAGCGGTTGATGAGAGTGTGAAACTCCTCGATTGCCTGATCGTAGTTGCCGATCTGAAAGAAAATGTGGCCGATGTTGTATTGGGCCTGCTCCCTGAGTCTGCTGGAGGGGAACACCCTGGCCAGCCGCCGGAAATTACTGACCGCCTCAAAAGACCGGTCGCTCCGATAGTAGCTGTTGGCGATCTGGAATATGGCGTAGTCGCCACCGGGATCGGCCCCGGCCGCTCTTCCATAACTGGCGATGGCATCATCATAGCGTCCCAGTGCAAAATAGGAGTCGCCCAAACGCAGCCGCGTGTCAACATCATACGGAAACAAAGCCATGGGAGGGGGCTCATGTTCACGTTCAAAGGCCTCAAAATACTCGGCCGCCCGGGCAAAATTCTGTTTGTGGAAGTAGCTCCATCCAAGCGAATAAACGGCCGCACCGGTAAAACGGTGGTCCGGATAGCCTTCCACAAACCGTTCGAACTGGCGTGTGGCATTTTGCCACTGCTGAAGATTGAAATAGCTGTCGGCGCTCCAAAACAGTGCTTCGGCAGCCAGTGCACCGGAAGGCTGCTCCCGGTAAACGGATTCAAATGCCTGGGCCGCCTCCCGGTAGGCATGGTTTTCATAGAGCACCCAGGCACGCTGGAACTGGGCCTGGCGCTTCATTTCGGGGTCGACATCTGCGGCTGCTCCGGCCATCTCAAAAGCCTGTACCGCACGGGTGAATTCGTTATTGGCAAAATACGCTTCCCCCAGCAGCGAGTAGATTTTGCCGGGATCTTCAAGATCGTAATCTTTTCTCACCAGGGTCTGCAGCACTTCGACCGCCAGGGTATTGCGCCCCAGCTCAAAGGCGGTCAGCGCCCACTCATAGTAGGCCCTCTCGATCCAGAAGCCATCGGTAAAACGGTCGCCGAATTTCTGAAATACCTCAAGCGCCAGGTCATAGCGTCCACTCAATTTCCGGTTGACCGCCTCGTAGTAAAGCGCCTTTCGGGCCAGCTCGTCATCACCCGGAGAGGCTTTTTCGAAAGCATCAGCGGCCCAGTGATATACCTGTTGCTTGTGATAGACCCATCCGAGTCCGTAGTGTGCGGGCCGGGCCTGCATCACATCATCGGTCAGGCTGATATACCTTCGGTATTGCGTGGCGGCATTGTCGAATTGCCGCAAATAGTTGTGGCTTTCCGCTATGAGTAAAACCGCCTTCAGCAAGGCTTCCTCTTCCAGATAGGGCAATTCGCTTCTGAGGACACGGATGGCCTCTTCGTAATGCCCCTGGCGATAGTACATTTCCCCCAGGGCGGTTCCAATCTGCCGGGTAACCGGGTCGTTCGGATAACGGCTCCTGAGATCTTCGAACACCCTGGCCGACTGCTCGTAGTCTTCGCGCTCAAGGTAGATGCTTCCCCTTGCATACATGGCCCTCGGCGCCCATTCCGATTCGGGATACGACTCCGCCAGAATCCGGAACAAGGTGGATGAACTGTCGCTCAATTCCAGTTGCCGTGCCGACTCAGCCTTCAGAAACAGAAATTCTATTTTCCGGGGCTCCTTGAGTTCTATCTCATGGGCCCAGCTGTAATGTCTCAGGGCCTCCTCGTACCGCCCGGCACGAAAATCACGTCCGGCCAGATCTTCCAGCATTTGCGTGGCATACGTACCTGCGGGATACTGCTGCAAGTACCGGAACACATAGGTATGCCGATTGAGGGTGTCGAGCGCCATACGGGACAGCTTGTAGTGGAACAGGGCCTTTTCGTGCAGCGACTGTTCTACTTCGCGATCCAGATAACTGCGGAAATATTTGGCGGCTTGTTCAAAAAGGCCTTCATGGTAGAGTCTCATTCCCTCTTCAAACTCATGGTGTTCCGAAGGAGAGGCGAACTGGCCGTTTGCAACAGTGGCGGATCCTGCAACACCGGCAAGCAGCAGGAGGATTATAAGGACATGATGAGCCGCTTTCATCCAGTACGGTTTTTTACGTTAGGGAAAGGTGGAATATAGTGATAGAACGGGACTTCTTCCGAACATAAACGCAATGTCGGCAACGATTATGCGGGGAAATATCGTGTTGCGCCTCATTTATTTCATTGTCGAATTCCGGCGGGGCAGTGCAACGAAATCCGGTTGTTTATTACGTTACCGCGGACCTGTTTATTGGCAGGAAGGGGCGGTATCGGCCAAGCCGGAGGTAACGGCTCAAGCCGGGGCGTCTCAAATATTCAGATAGTGCATGAGCTCGTCGGCCCGCTCTTCGTAACGGCGATCTTCCCTGTTGTCCGTGCTTTGGGAATCCACAATGTATTCATGCCGTCTGAGGGCTGCGACAATACGTGCCGGATCGGGCAGGTTGAGTTTGATGTAAACGACATAAAAGGGGTAATTTCCGGTGGGGGCTTCTACGCTTAACCCCAGAATCAACCCCCCTTCGGCCTCGATGATCCGCACCAGCTGGGAGAGGGTAAAGTCACGCTCCTCGAAATGGACCGTTACAAGAGAACCGAAATCGGTGAAATTCATGCTTCTCACGATACGGTCGAAAAGGTGCGCTCGGTCAACTACACCTATGTAATTACGCTGTTCATCGAGTACGGCAATCATGGAGAGGTCATGTTTCTCCATGACCCTTGCCGTTTCAAAAATATTCTGATCCGGAGAAGTGACCACCGGCCGCTGCTCGCGAATCGCCATCACACTTTCAAACTCTGACTGGTGCTGGCTCGCGGAGACCCGGCTTACCATGCCTATGAAACGGTTGGTTGTGGCATCCACTATCGGCAGCCAGGAATATCCGCTATCCGCCATGGCCTGGAGAGCATCCAGGATGGTGTCTGCAGCCCGAAGCGGCCGTACATTTTCGCTGAGTGTGTCACGAATCAGCATAATTATTCTCCGTTCACAGGTTCCAGAACTTCTTCCGTTGCGTCGATTTTTGCCAGGGTATCTTTAAGTTTGCCGAGATGTTTTTTGTGAATCCGGCAGGTGAGCCTTATCGAGTCCTCGTCATATGTTTCCTTTTCTATTTCCGCTACCTCATGCAAATATGATACCACATGATACCCCGTTATCGGTAAGACAATTTTTCTATATAAATAATTTCTTGCAACTCTTTTTTTTATCTCTGACCGGATATCGTCCAGTCCGATTCCCCGGGTAGCGGACACCAGCACACTGCCGGGATAGTCATGCCGTACATCGGCCAGATCCTGGGGGGAGTCAACCCGGTCTACCTTGTTGAAAACCAAAATGGCGGGCCTGTCTCCAGCTCCCAGCTCTTTGAGCGTATTGTGCACGGTTTCGATATACTCTTGCTTAAGGGGTGATGAGACATCCACGACATGAAGCAGCAAATCGGCTTCACGTATTTCATCAAGGGTCGATTTAAAACTCTCGACAAGATGGTGCGGGAGCTTACGGATAAAGCCGACCGTATCGGATAGAAGAACCGTCTCGCTATCCACTTCAAATTTCCGAACGGTTGCGTCCAGTGTGGCAAAAAGCCGGTTTTCCGCCAGCACGCTGGTATCTGTGATGGCATTCATAAGCGAAGACTTTCCGGCGTTGGTATAACCTGCAAGCGCGACCCGAAGCGACTCTTCACGCCCCTGGCGCTGTACTTTCCGCTGCTGATCCAGCTTCTCCAGCTTTTTCTTGAGCACGGATATCCTTCTGCCGATGAGCCTCCGGTCGGTTTCAATTTGTGTCTCACCAGGACCTTTAGTGCCAATCCCGCCTTTCTGCCTTGAAAGGTGTGTCCAGTAGCGGGTCAGCCTGGGCAGGAGATATTGGAGCTGTGCCAGCTCGACCTGCGTTTTGGCTGCCGCCGTCTTGGCACGGGATGCAAAGATATCCAGGATCAGACCGCTACGATCCAGCACTTTGGCTTCAACCGACTTTTCAATATTTCTGGCCTGGGTCGGAGAGAGGTCGTCGTCAAATATCACGACATCGGCCTTCTCATCTTTCATAACCTGCCGAACTTCATTGAGTTTTCCCTTGCCGATATAGGTGCTTACATCCGGGCGTGGCTTGTGCTGCAGAATTTTTTTTACGGTGAATCCTCCTGCGGTATCTGTAAGCAGTTCGAGTTCCGATAGATACTCCTCGGCTTTTACCTTGTCTATATCACCGCCATAAATACCGACCAGTACCGCCTTTTCCTGGTCGTTTATATTCGTTTTAAGATCGTTATTCAAAAATAGTCCGGGATTGTTGTTTGTAAAAAGTAGTTACTCAGGAGAAATGTGGCTCTTCGCCTGCGGGAAGTGATCCGAGACTTTAAGCAGAACCAGCCGTTTTACAGGTAGATCACTTCAATTGCCCGATCCAGGTTGTTTCAAACTCACCGAGACTGAACCTGCGGCCGAGTTTTTTCCTGAGAATTTGGGAAAATATGGGCCTTTTGTCCGACGGGACTTCCAGCTCCAGCCTGATATTACGTGATTTTTCACCGGACAGGGCATCCGGATAGAAAAAAGCGAAGACCTGTTTGTTGCCCTCGTTCAATTCCACATAGTCCATAATCCGGCTCCAGGCCACGGTTTGTGAAGGATCATTGACGTTTTTAACAATGCCGTGGTCCGTCACAAAACGCTTCGACATCAGATAGCTGGTGATAAACCAGTTAAACCCGATCCAGTTGTAACACATGACCGGAACCAGATAGGTGTTCATTTGCTGGGAGATAACCAGCGTGGTCAATGCGAGCGAAAAAAGAAGAAACACGCTTGAGAAAACAGGATATCCGTACAGTTTTCCGGACTTCCAGGTGATCTCCACATTGCGAAGCCGCAATGCGTTAGAAAGGGTAACCATCATCAGCATGGTCGTACCCAAAGCAAAGAAAGCGAGTATAATTAAATGGACTGTAGCAAGATGTGTCATACGCGTTTTTTATTCTGCAGAGGTTTCAACCCTGTATTGCCTTGAAATAATGCATTCTGCCACCATAAAAGCAAGTGCCAGCCAAATAAACCAACTCCAAATTTCTCTGCCGAAACTGACCGACGCCATCGCCGATCGCATCTGAGCATGATCATATCCGGTGATATCCACAACTCCAGCCAGTGGCAGTCGATTTTCCAGAAAAGACTCTGTCTCTGCCAATGATAACGATGTAAAATCCGATTCCGATATATGCTGATTCACCGCCAGAGTAAAAATTCTGTTGTCCAAATGGAGTTCGAGCCAACCCGGCGACCACTCCCGGCCGGGATACCGCACCCTGAGTCCGTCTGCGCCCGCTGCCGTTTCTGGCCGAACTTCTTCTCCGTTGAGTACAAGCCGAACCAGCGAGCCGCCTCCACCGAGATTCCGGTCAAGGGGAGTGCCCAGCGTATGTTCCCTCAGGCCACCGCCTTCCCATGCTACAACTTCGAGCATCATCCGGAATATCAGCGGGGCATAGACGGGTTTTATGCTGAGGTTTGACCACCCCGGCCCGATGCCCATCGCAGCGGCAAGAACCATACCGTCTCCCGCGCGGTGACGTACAAAAAGTGGCTCACCCAGATTGGAACGCAGCATGACGCTGCTGCCCGGCGAACCCGAATCATCATATTGCCAGTAATGAAAAAGTGTCGGCATGTCAATGCGAAGCTCGCCGTCATCTTCCGTGTGCAGGATATCATCGGCCAGCAGGTGTCCCGCCGACAGCCGCTCCAGCGATGCCACCTCCTCAAACCGTCCGTAAGTTCCGCGCATTCCGGTAAAGGTACCGGCCTGAAACTGACTCAAAAACCGGTTGTATCTCTCCATGCTGCCCTGTTCCGACGGCAGGAAAAACACCCCCCGGCCCTGCTGCACATATTGCACCAGTTCTGCATGGAGGTATTCCGGTACACGTTCCACTCCATCCAGCACAATGGCGTCAAACTGGTCCAGGCTGTATTGCCGCAACTGGCGGATGTCGGTGCGCGTGCCATTGAGGCCGGCACCTGTTTCAGATGCGGCGGCAAGGACCGGCCAGAGATAGGATCTCCGTGTTCCGTCTTCGCCCGCATCGGTAACCAGCAGTATACTTCTGCTTTCAGGTACTTCGATGGAAAAATATCGGCGATGGTCAAATGTGTAGGTGCCACCTTCCAGAACGGCCATGCCACGGACGCTGCCGGATGTCTCCGGTATGACTTCAAAAAGAAGCTCCCGCTGCTGGCCGCCTTCAAGGTCGACCTCGTACTGCCCGATACGCTCCCCGTCAACTTCCAGGCTCAGAAACATGTTATGGGCCGGCTGTATGCCAAAATTCCGGACCTGAACCGATACCCCGACCGGAACCCCGGCGCCAGTGACCCGATCGTCAATCTGTACATTTGTTACCGCAACATTTTGGAACTCCTGTCCCCCGACCCTGACAAGCGTCACCGGCACATGGTCGTACTGCGGAGTGTCATTCCCTCCGTTCTCCTCCAGCTTCTCCAGTTGTGTCTTTCTGGCGTCTGTAATCCAGTAAGCCCGTCCGGACTCTCCGGGCTCATCGGCAATCCGTTCCTGAATGAAGTCCATCCTCTCTGAAGGATACGCCCCCTTGTTCACCGGCTCAATTTGATCCAGATAATTTCTCGCCTCCGCGGCCCGCATCCATCTTCCCGAATCCAGCTCACCATGTGTCGGAACCAGCAGAAAGCGGGGCCCGTCCCCCGCCTGACCAATAATTTCATCCGCCGCCCGTTTCGCCTGTTCCATATAGGGACCACCTTCATCGACCTGCATCATGCTTGGCCCGTTATCGATCATGATCCCCACAATGCTGCTTTGCTGACCCGTACCCAGCCATCCGGCCACATGGGACGGTATGAAAGGGCGCGCCAGTGCAGCTGCAAGTGCCAGGACAGCCAACACCCGCAAGGCGAGAAGCAGGTATCTTTTGATATTCAACCGGCGAATCGTTGATTTTTGCAACTCCTGGAAGAAAGCCAGCGTCGAATAGGCTACCCTTTGCGGTTTTCGCAGATTAATCAGGTGAATGATCACCGGTATGGCTGCCGCCGCAAATGCAACAAACAGGAACGGATTCAAAAAACTCATTCAAAAAGTGATATTTTAGGATCGCTGGTAACTAAAAAAGAACGTCGCGCTTTAACAGGTATTTCCCAAAACTTCTATATGATAGCAAGAACCCCCCATTCTTTATTTATCTTTTTACTGCTTTTTTTGCTATTTACAGCCTGTTCGGATTCCCTTGAGCAAAAAAGCTGGCTTTCCGCCATACCGGCAGAAAGCCCGATCATCGCCCTCCACCACGATGCCGATTTTTTTGATATCCTTGGCACCGGAAGCGGATTACGGGCCAATGAACTGGCCTCCATACGTATTCCAGCGCTTGCAGAAATGCGTGAACGGATCTCCACACATGTGCCGATTAAAGCCACCGCTTTCTATCCGACCGGATCGCATGAGCTTCAGCCCCTGTTCGTGCTGGAAGATCCCGGAATGGGCCTTCGTACAGTCGCATCCCGCTTCAGAAAGGAGTATGCTCAAAACAGTTATTCTTTTCATGGACAGACCATCCATATCCTTCACCTCGAGGGCGAAACCCTCTTCGGCACTCAGCTCCACAACTGGATCCTCCTGAGCAAGAACAGCGCCGCTGTTGAAAACGGCCTGCTCACATACAGCGGAAAGAATCCCGGAATCTCCATGGATGAGCCGCTGCCCGGCGACGGTGATTACCTGCTGAACACCCCCAGAGTGTATAACTGGCTTAAACTTTTAGGTGCACCCCGGTACCTCCCCCGTTTTTCCGGCATAACCGAAGGAACAGGCCCTGCTGTAATAACCGTATCCAACGGAGAGTCGGACGACCCGCAGTTCAATGCTGCTCTTCGAGGTACCATTCCTTTTGACGACAGCCGGCTGTCCCCTTTCATGTCGGCACTCGCTTCAGAACCGGGTCCGTCTGACCTGGACCGCTACATTCCGGCCGACGCCGCATTCTTTACTATTTTTCACCAGCACAACGGATACACCATCCCTTCTGAGGCCGAGCATGTCTCCACCCTCGATTCCCTGTTGTCCAGTGATTCCGATCTGTTGCGGGAAATTGAGCAGACCCTGGCTCCACCAACGGCTTACGTGGCTTTTGAGGCGAGCGGCTTTTTGTCGGTCGGTGAGAGCATGATTTTACGACGGCTGGAAAATCCGGCGGCATTCACCCGGATTCTGAACCGGCTGGAGCAGGAAGGATGGATAGAAAGCAGTAATGATGTTTTTCATGTGAGCAGCACGATCCTGTCCGGAATGCTTGGCGGTCCGTTCAGCCGATTCACCGACTTCTTTATTTCACGTTCTGCAAACGCTGCGGTCATCACCCACCGCTCCGGACTCGCCCGGCGTGTGGATCAGGACCGGAGACGTCGTGCGGTGTATTATTATGATGATGAATATATCTCGGCCCGAAGGCAGCACCCGGATAGTTTTAGCGCCTGGAGCTATTCGCGCACAGCTCCGCTGATGAACTATCTGGAGCCCAAACTGAACCCCAGAAACCACGCCCCCTATCTGGCCTCGCTTAGCGACATCAGCGCCGCAAGCCTTGTCCGCAACGGGGAGGAGCTCTCTTTTCGCCTCGACTCCTATTACAGTGAAGATCGTGCCGATCCCGTCAGGGAACTGTGGGTTTTCGGACTGGGTGGCGCCCGGCTTACCGGCAAACCGCTCCAGACCGATCTTCTGGGAGGATCGGGCAACGAGCTGATCATCGCCACCGAGAATAACCGAATTCACGGAATCGCTTCAGACGGAACCAGTTTTGTTGAGACCAACACCGGCAACGATCGCCCGGTCGGGTCCCCCATCGTGTATGACTGGTACGGCAACAATCAGCATGTGATACTTGTTGCTGCCGGTAACAGGATTTATGCATGGAATTTGCGCGGCATCCCCCTGCCCAACTTTCCTGTTACCATGGATGAAAACATCACGGCTCCGCTGGCACTGGCAGATGTCTCTCGTAACGGACGGCCCGAAATGATCGTCGCTACATCCGACCGCAAGGTTCATGTACTGGATCAGCGTGGCAGAAATATCAGCGGATGGCCCCAGGATGTGAACGTTCAGGTAAGTCGAAAGCCGGAATTCCGCTCATTTGGCGGTGAAGCAACCCTTTGGGTCACTGCCGGAAACGCTCTGTTCGGCTTTACGCCGGAGGGCAGCCGTCGCGAACCCTTCCCAGTTTTTATCGAGTCGGACTTCGGTCCGCTTGCATTTCATAACCGGCATATTCTTGCGGGAGCCTCCGACGGACACCTGTATGCCATTGGCGAAGAGCCTCTGTTTGCAGACACTCTGGCAGTTGTTCCCGAAAATGGCAACGATGAAGACACCAATGAGCATGGCCTGTCCGTACAGCGATTATATGTCGATAACTCGCCCATCCTGAACCGGCCCGTCATACGGGAACTGACCGTCTCGGACAGCGATGGCAATACCGTTCGGGAGCAAATGATCGGGGTTCAGAGCCTCAGCGGCAACCTGTTCCTGATAAGCGAAAGCGGACAGCTTCGCATGACCCGCAGCATGGGACAGCAGGCCGCCGAGTACGACAGCATGGTGATTACGGATGTCAACGGCGACGGTAATCCGGATATGGCCGCGGTTTCCACCACGGGCAGGTTGTATGCCTGGCAGGTGGCGTCCGGTGAACGGCTGGAGCATATCCCTTCCGCTTCCATGCGCTTCCCAGTATTCACCGACCTGCTGGGTAATGGTGAGAGGGAGCTGATCGGCCAGACCCGCGACGGATTGCGCTGCTGGTCATTTCGCAGGCCATAACCTAACCAGGCTTACCCGATCCGGTTTCAATCGGCAGCCATGTAGCATACTTTTTCGGACTGCCCGTTGAGGAAATGGTTCCGAAACCCGCGGCCATGGCGAGCCGGAAGCCAGTAGAACTGTGACACAAACCCGGGTACCGCCCCGCAATGGTATTTTGCAAGGCTGCTTCTATTGAGACCGTTGCCCGGCGACCGCTATTCAGTCTCTTTGTCTGTGAGCAGGCTTTCCAGAGCCCGGCCGGCATCAGCATACTCAAACGAAAAACCGTCCTGTTCGAGTTTCGCCGGCACCGCCCTGAGGCTGGTGGTGAGCATGGTTGCGGCTTCTCCCAGCGCCACATTCAGCGCAAACTGCGGGACCTTGAACAGCGACGGCCGCGACAACACCCGGCCAAGTTCACTGGTAAACGCATCCATGGTAACCGGTTCCGGGCCGGTGGCGTTATACGGCCCCTCCATGGATTCGTTCCGAATCACATGCAAGAATGAGCGGCACAGATCCTCGATGTGAATCCACGGAAAAAACTGGGATCCGGGCCCAAGTGATCCTCCCAAAAACGCCTGAAACACGGGCAGCATGGGCCCCAGGGCGCCCCCGCCCCGACCCAGCGCAATTCCGATTCGGGGATTAGCCACTCTCACACCCAAATCGGAAGCTTTCAGCGATTCGTTTTCCCAGTCGCGGCAAATGGTTGCTAGAAAGTCACTTCCGCTGCCCATATCTTCGGTGATGCGCTCCTCCCCCCGGTCGCCGTAGTAGCCCACGGCGGAAGCCGACAGAAACAGTGCCGGCTTGCTGTCAGCGTTCCCTATGGCTGTTACCAAATCGCGAGTAGTACCGATCCGGCTGTCATAGAGCCTTTTTTTGACGGAGGAAGTCCATCGCTTGCCAAACAGGCTTTCGCCGGCGAGATTGACCACCACATCGCATCCATCCACACTGGCGGTGAGATCATCGGCAAGCGGCACATAACGGATCCGGGGCGCATTGTGCAGGGGGCCTCCGGAAACCTGGTCTCCCGGATTTGTGGCCGGTTTGTCTGAATTGCTGTTTTGATGGTGTTCGGGAGAACGGGTTGCGATGGTAACCGAGAACCCGTGATCTGTCAGTTTGCGGGCAAGATACCGGCCGATGAAGCCGGTCCCGCCGGTCATGAACACGTTCATAAGCGGTGGTTAAATAATCGAAAAATACGCCAGGACCTGGAAATAGGCCATGGCGGCAGGAGCCGAAAAAAGAACGGCATCAAACCGGTCGTACATTCCACCGTGACCGGGGATCAGCTCCGAAGAGTCCTTGACCTCCGAAGCCCGTTTCAATTTGCTTTCCGCCAGATCTCCGGCTGGCCCCATGAATCCGACAATTACGGCAAACGGAAGGGCAGCAGCCAGGTTCAGGGGGAAGTCCGGTAAAAAATGCATGCAGAGGAAGAGCATGATCAACGTACCGAGAAATCCCCACAGAAATCCTTCAACGGTTTTCGATGGACTTATTTTCGGGGCCAGCTTGCGGCGGCCGGTCAGTTTGCCTCCGAAATAGGCAAAAACATCATTGGCCCAGACCATCAGGAGCAGGGTGAGTGTGAGCAGAAATCCGGTATGGTCATTGCCCATTTCACGTAGCAGCAACAGGCCGGAGAACAGGGCGGGCACCATAACTGCAACGGCCAGTGTGGCGATCAGTGTATGCCAGGGGTGTTTATCGGTACGAAAAACCTCCCCGGTCAGCGTCGCGAGGAGCAGGACCAGAAACAGGGACCAGGCAAAACCGGGAACAATTCCGAGCAGCAGTACCGGAACTCCCATCGAAAGGGCGGCTATCTTGAGCACCCGCACATTCTGTTTTTCCAGCATGCTGATGATTTCCAGCTGAACGATAACGGCAAGTACAACCAGCGTAGCTGCAAAAACCCATCCACCCAGCCAGGTCAAAATGAGAAAAACCGGTGCAGCTACCAGAGCGGAAAGTACTCGTTTAACCAGTTCAGGCACCCTGCTCCCCCTTTCTTAGTTCCGGACAATTTACGGGCATTGTTCACGAATCATGGTCAGGTGATTCTGTATTATCATTATCGGAGGTATCCATTTCCGATTCATCGATCTTGCCCTCTTTCCACTCGTTCAGCGCTTTTTGGGCATCTTCGGCATGTTCGCGTGGAACATACAAAAAGATGGCTGAGAGATCTCCGAAGTTAACGGTATAGGCGCTGTCCTTTTTGGAGAGGATTTCGCAGGGAATATCACGGTTCTCCAAAAAGCCGTGAACGAGACCGGCCTCGCTTTCGATGCTGGTTTCGTAGACGCAGGTCCAGTCCTCAATCTTGTCTGGTGAAATTTTATTGTTAAACATGGTTACTCCCGCTTGGTTATTTGATGGATATAGCGCAGTATCATAAAAATACCACCTATACTGGCAAACACCAACCACAGGGGCGGAAGTTCGGTAGCAACCAACTGCTCGGTCATTATATCGGAAAATAATCCTGCCATGATGACACTGCCCCCGTTGTTAACAAAATGGCCGACCATGGCGGGATAAATACTGTCGGATCTCCACACCAGCCAGGAGAGGAGCATTCCGATGGCGGCGAGAGGAATAAGCTGGGTGAGGCGGATATGAAACAGTCCGAAGAGCAGGCCGCCGACAATAATGGCTGCCCAGATGCCCCATGAACGCTCCATCAGCCGCTGGGCATATCCCCGAAACAGAATCTCCTCACAGACGGAGGGAACCAGGCCGACATGAATCAGAGCCAGAAGCACCATGTTGTCGGAAGTCAGAAACGACGTGATCATCTCCAGCTGAACCTCCTCCATGGCCATATAGGCATCCGGCATGGGGATTTGGGCGTTGATCCATCCAAGCAGCCAGACTGTCGGTTGCATGAAGATCACAAGGAGCACCGTTTGCAGCACCACTGGCAGGGTTTTTTCATCATGCCGGAACCGCAGGAATGCCGATCGTTTCCCGGTGGTGGAGAGGCCGGCAATCAGCCAGGTCAGCATGCCGATTATCAGAATCTGGAAAATGGAATTCCCCAGAAAAATCCCGTCAAGGTGCTCAACGAAAACGGCGGTGTCCAATACCTGGGAGGGATCGTCCAGAGCAATCATCAGATAGACAACGGCAAACAGATTGCCGAAGATCTGGAACAGAACGAACGCGAGAACTACCCACACCAGGGCCGGCAGCCAGTCGGGAAAGCCGTTACGACTGGTCCAGCTTTGCTCATGAAGAAACCCCTGAGGACTCACCGGCGGCTCACCGGAAGGCCGGCTCTCCGCATGGGGTTCTGAGTCACCGGGCGCCTGTCCGCCCCCGTCATTTTTATTGGAGTGCTGATCTGACATGAAAAAAGAATAAAATTACAGTTCCTCTTCCGGGGCTTTCCCCATAACTTTTGCTGCCAGCATTCCGCTCAGGACATTCAGCAGGCCGTACATTACCGCTCCCATACCGAGCATCTGCAGAATATTACCGGCAGAGTGGTAGTTTTGCATCTGGGTATAGGTGGCGTCGATCATCTCATCCTTCATGGCGCTGTCAAACATAGTACTCGCCTCAATATTGGCGATCATGGCGTTCTGAAGGTTGTCGATATAGGAGCTGTCGATGACAGGCCAGATCATGCTGAGCACAACGGATACCAATGCAATGAACACACCTGTAAACAGTCCGATGACCGCACCTCTGCCCACCTTGAGCTCTTTTCCATGCTCATTGATATAGAACTTGACCGCCAGGACTCCTCCAAAAAGCGCAATCAGGCACCCGATGGCCGAACTGGCATAGTACATCATCAAAAAAGAACCGGACGGTTCGGAGTGGATGGTGATGTAGCCTCCGATAATGGTGATCAAGAAGACGATGAAGCCGAAGATGGCACCTGCCTTGCCCGCCGCATTCCAGTATGATTTGTTTTGTGCTTGTTCCATTTACCTTTATCCTCCTTGTTTAGGTTTCGCAACGGTCAGGGCGGTCGCCAGCATGATTCCGGCGGATAACCCCCAGGCCGTTCCGAGTAACAATCTTGTGTGATTGGAGCTTCGCCAAAGATCTAACAGATTGGCAAAACCGTCAGATACCAATACGATAGACACCAAAAAAAAGATTCCTGTAATATAACGGTTCCATACCTTTCCAAAAGTGAAAAAAAATGCGGAACCGGCAATACCCGCCAGCAGGCCGGTATAGATGCCCGTGCAACGGCTGCAGGCCGCCAGCGGCACCTCGTTGATGAATAGCGCCCTGTCGATCTGCTGATGGCAGACAAATGAAAACAGGGATTGCGGCCAGCTTCCGGCCCATTCTGTGATGGTACCGTAAAAGAGCGGCGGACTCCAGGCCGTCAGTGCCAGGAATGCGGCAATTCCGATCGCTATGGTCGATAGCAGCGGGTCGAGCTTCATAACGGGAGTTGACGGTTTGCCGGAAGCCAGACTCATGCGGTATCAGCGGACAGACGCTCCGTCCACGAGCAGGGAGATATCCATAGCCGGCACCGAATGGGTCAGGGCACCCGACGATATGAAGTCCACGCCGGTTTCCCCGATGGCTGCCAGGTTTTCGAGTGTGACATTGCCGGATGCTTCAAGAAGAAAGCGCCGATCCACGCGTATCACAGCGGCCTTCACCATCTCAAGGCTCATGTTATCGAGCATCACATATTCAACACCACCATGGGCGATTACCTGGTCCAGCTCTTCCAGGCTGGACACCTCAATTTCAATGGCGGCGTCCAGGCGGTTCTGTTTACGATAATCCAGGCAAAGGTCAATGGCCCGCTCAATTCCGCCGGCCATGCGAATGTGGTTCTCCTTGATCAGGAACCGGTCATCCAGGCGCATTCGGTGATTATTCCCGCCTCCGATGCGTACCGCCATTTTGTCGAGGTATCGGTGACCGGGAGCTGTTTTCCGGGTATCGAGTATGCGGGTCCGGGTGGATGCCAGGCTTCTTGTGAACGCACAGGTGCGGGTGGCTATCCCCGACATTCGCTGCATGAAATTGAGAATGGTACGCTCGGCGCTCAGAATCGGTGCCAGCGGCCCTTCGATGCGTGCAATTTCCACACCGTTGCCGAGGGGTTCTCCGTCGCGAAGAAGCGGGGTGAATTTCACATCACTGCTCACCTGGGCCAGAATATAGCCGGCCAGATTGACGCCTGCCAGCACACCGTCTTCGCGTGAAACGATCCTGGCGGATCCCGTTTCGCTGCCGGAGTAGATGGCATTGGTGGTAATATCACCGGCGCCGAGGTCTTCGTCAAGGGCGAGCCGTACCAGTTTTTTTACTTCATCAGGCCATTTCTGCATAATCTCTGATCTTATTGAGGAAATCTTTCGGAGCACGAACCGGCTTTCGGCTATCCACATCGACAAATACCAGATCCACCTTGCCGATTACATGGATCTCCTTGCTGCCGGCCGGTCGTATATCATAAAACGTGGTCAGTCTCACCACCGGTTCATCGAAAATCTGCAGACGGGCATCCATCAGTTCATCGTACCTGATCGGCTTTTTGTAGCTGATCTGAACATTGGCCACCGGCAGCATCACCCCTCTGTTTTCCATCTCGGCGTAGGGGAGTCCGGCTTCCCGGACAAACTCGGTGCGTACCACTTCGAAGTACTCCAGATAGCGGCTGTGGTAGACCACGCCCATCTTGTCGGTTTCGCTGTAGCGGCTTCGCAGCGGCATCCGGTAGGTGAGGAAAGGGGGGCGGTCAGGAAGCATTCCGTTTTTTTCCCGTGTTTCCTGACCATTCTCCCATCTGCGAATATTTTTCTATGCGATGGGTTTTGAGCTCCTCCGGTTTCATTTTGCCAAGCCGTTTTAGGCTTTTCACAAGCTGTATGCGCACTGCTTGTGAAGCGGCATCATAATCCCGGTGGGCTCCTCCCAGGGGTTCCTCTATGACACCGTCGATAACCTTGAGTTTGAGCAGGTCGGGTGCGCTCAGTTTGAGTGCCTGGGCCGCCTGTTCTTTATAGTCCCAGGTTTTCCAGAGAATGGACGAGCAGGATTCCGGCGAAATGACCGAATACCAGGTATTTTCCATCATGTAGACCTCGTTGCCCATGCCGATACCCAGCGCGCCACCGCTGGCCCCTTCCCCAATAACAATGGTTACTACGGGAACACTCAACATGGCCATTTCACGCAGGTTTCGCGCAATGGCTTCGGCCTGCCCCCGTTCTTCGGCTTCAAGACCCGGGAAAGCACCAGGAGTGTCCAGCATGGTAATAATGGGGATTCCGAATTTTTCCGCTGTTTTCATAAGCCTCAGAGCCTTGCGGTAGCCATCCGGGTTCGGCATGCCGAAGTTCCGGTACTTGCGGCTTTTGGTGTCACGGCCCTTCTGGTGACCAATAACCATCACGGAGCGTCCATCCAACGTGGCAAATCCGCCCACAATGGCCTTGTCGTCACTGTAGCACCGGTCGCCGTGCAGCTCGATGAAATTTTCCATGATGGCGTAGATATAATCGAGCGTGTAGGGGCGGTCGGGATGGCGTGCCAGCTGAACACGTTGCCAGTGTGTCAGGTTGGAGAATATGGAGACCCGCAGTTCCTCGACCCGTTTGCGCAACCGGTCAATCTCCGGGGACAGAACATTATCATCGCTGATATTCAGTTCACTGAGCTCGGTAATCTTTTTCTCCAGCTCGATAATGGGTTTTTCAAAATCCAGATGATTCATTTGAATGGGTTTAGCTGAACGGTTTCAGACAGGTCGGGGATTAAAAACCCCGTTCGTTACCGGTCGTTAATCTACAAGATACCAAACAGGCTGCGCAGTTTCAGAACCCAGACCATCCAAACCGCCTCAAAGACAATCTTCTTTGACATCTTGGAGACGCCTTCGGTCCGTTCACGAAAGATAATGGATACCTCCTTTAAGCTGAAGCCCGCTTTAAATGCGCGAAAATGGACTTCGATCTGAAACGAATAACCGTTTGAGCGGATTTTATCCAGATCGATATTTTCAAGAACCTCTCGTGATATGCATTTGAATCCCGCAGTGGTGTCCCTTACCGGCATTCCGGTGATAAAACGGGCGTACATGTTGGCTGAATAGGAGAGGATCAGTCTCGTAAGCGGCCAGTTGATGATGCTTATTCCCTTGCAATAGCGGGAACCGATCGCTACGTCGCAGTGTCCCTTTTTAACCGGCGCTATCAATCTGGGCAGGTCATCCGGGTCGTGGGAAAAATCCGCATCCATCTCACAAACATACTTGTAAGAGCGGGAAAGCGCAAAGCGGAAGCCGGTGACGTAGGCCGTACCAAGCCCCAGTTTGCCCTCGCGTTCTATGAGGTGAATTCGGCCGGGATATTTTTTCTGCAGCTTCCTGACCTCCTCTGCGGTCCCGTCCGGAGAACCGTCATCCACAACCAGCACATCGATGGGTTCTTCCATTTGCAGGACGTACGGAAGCAACCGCCGCACATTCTCGGCTTCATTATAGGTGGGGATGATTACCAATGCCGCATTTTCATCGCTCATTTCTACTGGCCCTTTCCTTTGATCACCGTCATCACGGTATTAATTAAAATTTTAAAATCCATTTTCAAAGAGATGTTCTCGACATAAAACAGGTCGTACTTGGTCTTTTCCTTAACATCTTCCAGGCTCTCGTCGTATTTCCATTTCACCTGCGCCCAGCCCGTAATACCGGGGCGAACCCGGAGTCTTCTGGAGTAGAGCGGTATCTGTTTTTTAAACTGATTTACAAAGAATGGGCGTTCGGGTCGCGGCCCTACCAGGCTCATGTCACCACGCAGAACATTAAAAAATTGAGGCAGCTCATCGAAGCGCAGTTTTCGAAGCCAGTACCCGACAGGAGTAATCCGGGGATCGTTGTCGCTGGCCCAGACCGGTCCGCTCTCCTTCTCGGCATTTTCGAACATGGTCCGGAATTTGTACATGGTAAACGGCCGCTCGTATTTGCCCACCCGTTTCTGTTTGAAAACGGCATGGCCTGAAGATGTCAGGCGAATGATCAGAGTGATTACCAGCATCAGAGGCAGTGCCGGAATCAGAATAATCAGCGACAGGATGATGTCCATTGCCCTCTTCATAAACTTCTCCCAGGTGGGCATGGGGTCGGGCATCACATCAATCAGCGGCAAGCCGAAAATCTGGTTGGTCTGATTAAGCCCGGTAATAACCTGGTGGAAGTCCGGGAGAATTTTTACGGAAACGTTGGGGATGTCGATTTGGTCAAGAATGTAAATCAGATCGTCACGGTCATCGGTTTCAAGCGCTACGATAATTTCCTGGACCTTGTGGGCAATTACGATCTCTTTGAGATCGCTCACGCTGCCCATTACCATATCCTCGGGGACAGAGATCTCATTCTGTTGACCATCGTTGCCATTTATACGGAGAAAACCAAGCACGTTCATCCCTGAAGTGCGATGTCTGTTCAGGTTTTCATACACCGAACTTGCGGCCGGACCTGTTCCGACGATCACGGCACGATGGAGCCCCTTGCCCCGGAGTACGCGGTGTTTTTGAATGGTACGCAACATAAAACGTCCACTCGAGACACAAAGGAGTACAATCAGCCAGTACGTCAGCGTCACCCATTTGGCCTGATGCAGGTTTTCGGATGACCAGCCCAGGGAGTCGATAAACAGCAGAAAGAAAAGGATCAGTGTGCCGATAATCGAGATTTTTGCCACTCTCAGAATTTCATCGAACCGGGAGATCAAATAAAGGTGCCTGTACAAACCGAACAACCCGAATATGGCGATCCAGAAAACGGCCACAACCGCTCCCGGCAAAAAGAGAATTGCAGGGGCCAAAGCAGCCGGCTCAATACCCCAACCCAATTCAAACCGGATAACATAGAAGATGTACCACGCCAGCATCAGAAAAACAAAATCTGTTGCGATGGTACCGATGATCTCTTTTGCCTTTTCCAAAATAACGCAGGTTGTTTTTGATGCCGGCGGGATCTCCACGGCAGTTTTGCTTGCCCGTATTACCGGTTACAGGAGGAAATCGTTACGGGTTGTTGCTTCCAATCTTTATATTGGCTATTTCAATTCGTTAATAACCGTACAATATAACGTGTTCCATCTCAGAAAAGAAACTTCGAAAGGGAAAGCCAGGCTTGGTTCCATCACTACCGACCATGGTGTCATCCCGACTCCCATTTTTATGCCCGTTGGAACTTTGGGTACAGTCAAAGCCATCGACAGTGAATCACTTACGAATAAAGTCAAGGCTCCGGTCATTCTTGGAAACACCTACCACCTGTACCTGAGGCCGGGCAATGAGATCATGGGCCGTTCCGGCGGGCTGCACCGCTTCATGAACTGGCCGGGTGCACTTTTAACCGATTCCGGCGGATACCAGGTTTTCTCACTATCCGATATCCGAAATATTGAAGAGGACGGAGTTGTATTCAAAAGCCATCTGGACGGTTCCCGGCACAAATTCACACCTGCAAATGTGATCGAAACCCAGCGGATTCTGGGCTCCGATATCATGATGGTACTCGATGAGTGTCCGCCGTACCCGGCTACAGAATCGTACGTACGCCAGTCGCTTGATCTGACACACCGTTGGGCCCGTGAGTGTTTTGAAGCCTTTACGCAATCCTCTCCCCGATACGGCCACCGCCAGTTTCTATTCGGAATTACCCAGGGGGGCGTCTATCCAGAACTTCGAAAACAGTCCATCGAAACATTGGCTGCGACCGACTTCGACGGATTGGCCATCGGCGGACTGAGTGTCGGTGAACCACCGGAAATGATGTATGAAATTACCGGGTGGTCTACCGAGTTTATGCCGAAAGACAAGCCCCGCTATCTAATGGGTGTTGGAACCCCGGCCGACCTGCTGGAGTCTGTCGCACGCGGCATTGACATGTTCGACTGCGTCATGCCGACCCGAAATGCCCGGAACGGCATGCTGTTTACCCGCAATGGCATCATCAACATCAAAAATAAACGGTGGAAAACATATTTTGAACCGGCCGACCCGGGTTTCGGCTCCGATTTATGCCAACTTCACACAATGGCTTACGTCCACCATCTCTTCCGGGCCGGTGAGGTGCTTGGTATTCAGCTGGCAACCGCCCACAATCTTACGTTCTATCTGTGGCTGATGGAGCAGATTCGATCGCATATCGAAGATGATACGTACGCTGACTGGTACCCCGGAATGGTCGAGCAGGTGCGCCGGCGTCTTTGATTCTTCAGGCTTTCAGATATATAGCCTCGATGATGATCCATAGCTGAAAAATCAGGACGACTCATACAGTGTTTGAATTAATTTGAAACGAATCCGGCCGGTAGTGCCGCTATTCATTTGCGATTGGTTATTTGTCGACCGCCGTTTATGCTAAAGATTTCTGTCGATCGGTTCCAGAGTTGGCCGGCGGTAGATGAGGGTTTTCAGGATCAGATCCAGATCCAGCCAAACCGAATAGTTTTGCAGATAATACAGTTCGTACCGGACCTTTTCTTCTTCGTGATACAGCTGATTCTCCGAAAGTTGCCGCAATCCGCAAAGTCCCGGTTTCACATTGGCGAAATGCGGCACCCTGTCAGGTATGATGGGACTTCCCACCAGGCTGATGCGCCCGATCCAGACATACCACAAGAGCAGAAAGCGGTTCATCCAGCGGGATTCACGGTATGGTAGAAAAAGTGAAATCGTGTGCTTTTTGGTATCTGAAATATTGATCTCAACCGATTTTTTTTTGTGATGCCTCAGAATCGCCGGCAAAGTGAATACCGGTGCCATCACCAATATCAGGGGGGTCGACACCGTGAGGTCAAGGAGCCTTTTCAGGAAGATATTCCACCGGGTGAAATAGGAGAGGTCGGCATCGATTACAGGAAGGTCATCCAGGTATTCGACATTTGTTTTGCCGACGATGTAATCGAGGGAGTCTGCAACGATTCGGGGAAAGACGTTCGTTTCCCTGAGTTCGGAAATCGTTCTCAAAATCTGATCATGATCAACTGCCGGCAGCGTAAAAATGATCTCATCCACCTTATGATACTTTACAAGTTTCAGCACGGATGAGAGGTCACCGATTACCGGTACATTATCCACTTCATCCCGATGATAGTTTGGCTCCCGGGTTACCAGACCGACCAGCTGGTAATTCCAGTCTGGGCGGGATCGAAGTTTTCGGATTAGCTCGGGTGTCCGGTCATTAATTCCCGCAAGCAGCACTTTTCTGGAAAGAAAGCTGCCTGGAACACCTGGCGCTTTTCTGGACCGGTTGATCTTGATCATTCGCATCGCACTCAAAATGATCACTCCTCCCATGGCGCTCAAAAGCAGAATAAGCCTGGAAAATGCAAAATCCCGGAGAAAGAAAGTGATCAACACCACTCCGGCAAAAGCGATACCGGTACTTTTAATTACGGCGGGAATGGAGTATCGGTTCTTCCCATATAATTCGTGGTAGAGTGCTGCTGCGAGAAACAGCAGGCTCAGCAGGACATTAACCGACAGGAACTGAAGGTGAAAACGCTCAGCGATACTTACAATCGGAATCTCGTATCTCCAGACAAATAACACGATGATGAGAATGTTGAGCACAAACAAATCCACAACCGGCTGAAAAACCTTTCTGGCAATAGTATTCAAATAGGATATTAAACCTTTCACTACGATTCCGGACAGGATAAAAATCCGAAAGAAAAAGGTATACCCAAAACTGTAATGCTTTTTGAAGAACTGGTACATCGCCTTGTTGAAGGTAATGACATAGTCCAGGTTTTCCTTTTTGGTACTCTCCCCCTTGTAGTGGATGATACTTGTCGCCGGTTGATAGTCAATTTTCCACCCTTTCTTCTGCACACGGTAGCAAAGATCGATATCTTCGCCGTACATAAAGAATTGTTCATCAAAACCGTCAAGCTCTTTAAGGACGTCTGTGCGGAAAAACATGAACGCACCGGAGAGCACCGGTACTGGTCCGGCGGTATTCTCATCCGTCCCCCCCAGGTAATAGGCGGAAAAACGACTGCTGTTTGGAAAAAGCCGGGGAAGCCCGACCATTTTGTACAAAGCGGACATGGGGGTTGGCACCGACCTGCGTGACTCCGGGGCAAAGGTACCATCCGGATTAAGAATTTTACATCCTGCTGCGGCTGTATCGGGATGATCTTCCAGATGACGGAACATGACTGTGAGAGTATCCTGCCTTACAATGGTATCGGGGTTAATCAACAGGGTATATTTTCCACGTGCCTGCCGAATTGCCTGATTGTTAGCCCTTCCGAATCCGATATTGTCATTATTGAGGATATAGTTCACATCCGGGTACCTTTTTTTCAGGTATCCGGCCGAGCCGTCTGAAGAGGCGTTGTCAACGACAAAGATCTGAAGCTTAAGTCCGTGTGCCGCTTTCTCAAGGGAGCCCAGAAGATTGGCCACAAACTCCTTGACGTTATAGTTGACAATCACGATGCTGATATCAACGGCCGTCGTTGTTTCTGCATCCATATCCGGCCGGCTTCCATCCGTTTTGGATTGCTCTGTCCCTCTTCCCGGTTTGTCGGTTTCCTTATGGGATGTCATGAAGCGATACTTTGATAACATGCAGTTTTAGACATTCCGTCATTGCATCCGTGGAGGGATGATTCCGGGAACTGCAGCAAGTGGTTCTTTGAAGGATACATAGACATGACAAAATAATAAAGTTGATGCCGGGTTACCGCAATGTACTGTAGCCGGACGCATGCCGGAGAAAAATACGCAACGAGTGATAAATAAGGAAGTTGGATTGCGGGGGGTGAGGGGCCAGGTCGTGGGTGTGAGT
>JARULB010000008.1 GCA_029688905.1 Balneolales bacterium ANBcel1
AGCTAAAACTATTGAGCTTTCAGGTTATTTTTTTTCTTCAATGACTTCCTTCGCGATGGAATCGGGAACCGGCGCATACTTTTCAAACTCCATGGAGTAGACGGCACGGCCCTGCGACAGAGAACGCAAATGCGTGGAATATCCGAACATTTCGGACAAAGGCACTTCCGCATCAATGACCGATCCTTCGACCCTGTTTTCCATCTTGCCAATAATGCCACGTCGCCCGTTAAGGTCTCCGATGATATCACCCATGTACTCTTCCGGAGTGATTACTTCTACTTTCATGACGGGCTCAAGAAGTATCGGAGCGGCTTTTCGGGCAGCTGTCTTGAATCCAAGCTTGGCACACATCTCAAAACTGACAGCGTCTGAATCCACATCGTGGTAGGAGCCGTCAAAGACCCGCACCTTGACCCCTTCCACATTATAATTGGCCAGAACTCCATTGTTAAGCGCAAGTTTAAAGCCTTTTTCCACCGATGAGATATACTCTCTGGGGATGTTGCCGCCTACCACCTCATTAACAAATTCGAATCCGGTGTTTCCTTCCATCGGCATGATTTCGAACTGGACATCGGCAAACTTACCTTTACCACCGGTCTGCTTCTTGTAGATTTCACGATGGGTTACCGGCTTGGTAATGGCTTCACGATAGGAGACCTGCGGCTGGCCGACGTTCGCCTCTACCTTGAACTCGCGCTTCAGCCGATCCACAATTACTTCCAGGTGAAGCTCACCCATACCTGCAATGGTTGTCTGGGCGGTTTCATCATCTACATTCACCTTGAAGGTGGGATCCTCTTCGGCAAGTTTTGCAAGGCCGGTGGTCAGTTTGTCGTTATCCGCCTTTGTCTTCGGTTCCACGGCAAGCTTGATTACCGGTTCGGGGAACACCATCTGCTCCAGGATGATCGGCGATTTTTCATCACACAGCGTATCTCCTGTATGCACGGTTTTAATCCCTACCGCAGCGCAGATGTCACCGGCACGAACCTTTTCGATATCCTCTTTGGAATTGGCGTGCATTTTCAGCAACCGGCCGATTCGTTCTTTTCTTCCGGTGGATGCATTCAGCACATAGGAACCGGCATCCAGTTCTCCGGAATAGACACGAATAAAGGTCAACTTACCGACATAGGGGTCGGTCATAATTTTAAACGCCAGTGCCGCAAAGGGCTCATCGATGCTGGTTTTGCGAACACGCTTTTCCTCTTCATTATCCGGATTGATTCCCTCGATAGAATCAACATCAAGCGGGGAAGGCATGTATTTGATCGTGGAATCGAGCAGTGCCTGCACTCCCTTGTTCTTGAAAGCGGAACCGCAGAGAACGGGAGTAATGCTCAAATCAAGCGTCGCTTTGCGGAACGCCGCCTCCATCTCCTCAACGGAAATCTCTTCCTCCATCAGATACTTTTCCATCAGGGTGTCGTCATAGTCCGCAATGGACTCAATCATGATCTTGCGGAATTCATCCGCTTTGCCCTGCAAATCCTCTGGAATATCTACCTCGGCGAACTCCTTACCCTGGGTGGAATCATCCCATACAAAAGCCCTCATGCTCATGAGGTCAACTACTCCGCGAAATTCTGCTTCCGAGCCTATCGGGATTTGCAACGGAACAGGAGTTGCATTGAGCCTGAGTTTCATCTGCTCAACAACATTGTAAAAATCGGCCCCGGTACGGTCCATTTTGTTAACGAATGCCATTCTTGGCACACCGTATTTGTTCGCCTGGCGCCATACGGTCTCGGACTGTGGCTGGACGGCGCCGACAGCGCAAAAGACGGCAACGGCACCATCAAGTACACGAAGGGATCGCTCAACCTCTACAGTAAAATCTACGTGACCCGGCGTGTCGATGATGTTGATCCTGTGATCGTTCCAGTTACAGGTAGTAGCCGCCGAGGTAATGGTAATCCCGCGCTCCCGTTCCTGCTCCATCCAGTCCATAGTAGCCGCTCCGTCGTGGGTCTCGCCCAGTCGGTGACTGATTCCGGTGTAAAACAGGACTCTTTCCGTAACGGTCGTCTTACCGGCATCGATATGCGCCATGATGCCGATATTACGCGTTTTTCTAATCTGCTCGGTGATTTTTGAATTGCTTGTTGCAGTAGCTGCCATGATTCTTATGCGTAAACGTAATTACTAAAAACGAAAATGGGCAAAAGCCTTGTTTGCTTCGGCCATCCGGTGTGTGTCGTCTTTTTTGCGGACCGCACCACCTTCATTATTTGCGGCGTCCATAATTTCCCGCGCAAGCCGGGCCGACATGGACTTGTCGTTTCTGGCTTTTGCCGAACGTATCAGCCACCTCATGCTTAGTGCCGTACTGCGCTCCGGGCGCACTTCAACAGGCACCTGATAGGTCGATCCGCCAACCCTGCGGCTCTTCACCTCAATTACCGGTGCGGTATTATTCAAAGCGTCCTTGAACACCTCTACACCAACCTTGCCGGTCTTCTCTTCTATCACCGAAAAAGCCTGCTTCAACATTCTGCGGGCTGTGGTTTTTTTCCCGTCCTTCATAAGGCAGTTCACAAATCGCGCTACGGACTTATCCGAAAAATCCGGATCAGGCTTTACTATTCTTTTTTCGGCACTTCTTCTTCGCATTGGTCAAATAACTAAAAAGTTAACATTACAAAACCCTACTGCTTCGGGCGCTTGGAGCCGTAAAGGCTTCTGCGCTGACGCCTTTCACTCACTCCGGCAGTATCAAGCGCGCCGCGAATGATGTGATATCGCACACCCGGCAGATCCTTCACCCGGCCGCCACGAATCAACACAATACTGTGTTCCTGAAGATTGTGGCCTTCGCCCGGTATATACGCCGTCACTTCAATTCCATTGGTCAGACGTACACGAGCTACCTTCCGCAATGCCGAATTCGGCTTTTTAGGTGTAGTGGTATATACACGAGTGCATACCCCGCGACGCTGCGGACAGTTTTGTAGCGCAGGAGACGTAGTTTTCTTAGTTTTGTTCTTTCTGCCCTTACGTATAAGCTGCTGTATCGTTGGCACGGTTCATTCTGTTTGAAATGGATGTTAAATAGTTTGAAAAGATATGGAATTTGCCCTGCCATTTGCAAACACAATGTCATACAATAATCCAAATATCGATCGACAACAGCCTTTGTTTTACTTTTGCACCCAATACACCGCTCTTTTTGGCTTGTTGTTAATGCGTCTGATATATATCATTATAACAGTTGAATCTTACTAACATTTCAGGAATCAGCCCGGCAAGGGAAAAAGCGTTGAACCAGGCCGGTATTTTCACTCCGGCCGACCTGGCTCTTTTTTTCCCGAGAGCCTACATCGACCGACGCACCGTACTCCGGATCGGCAGCCTGCAGGGTGCCGGTGAAAAAGTGACGGTAACAGGAACCCTGGCTTCTGTCAGAGAGAGTGGGTTTGGAAGAAAAAAACGGCTTGAAGCGGTTCTCCAGGACGAAACCGGTATGGTGAAAGGAGTCTGGTTCAAAGGCCTCTCCTATTTTAAAAAGAGTCTCAAACAAGGAGAACAGGTCGCCTACTACGGCACGGTCAAACGGTACGGCCGCTATCTCACCATGGCACACCCTGAAGTTGAGCAACTGTCGGCCGGAGATGAAAACGGGCACAATACTTCCGTGAATGAGGATGGTTTCACCGGAATCGTTCCTGTCTATCATGGAAATCAGTTCTTCAAGAAAACGTACATCACTTCCGGGCTGCTGCGTAAGTGGATATTAACCGTACTTGACCAGCTCTCATTTCAGGAGTTTCTTCCGGAGCCACTGCTCAAACAGTTGAACTACCCCTTGCGTGAAGAGGCGTTACGCTGGATTCACGCACCGCAGTCTCCAAAACAGCATCATGCGGCGCTTGAGCGGTTCAAATTTGAGGAGCTGTTTCTCTTCGAACTTAGTGTCGTGACGCTCAAGCGGGATGTGCTCGAAAAAGCGCCCGGCAATGTAATGGCCGAAACCCGTCCTGCCACCCACCGGTTTTTCAAAGAAACGTTACCCTTTGAACTGACCGAAGGGCAGAAGTCGGCACTTGGTGACATCAAAAAAGATATCCGATCCGGAAAACAGATGAACCGGCTGCTCCAGGGGGATGTCGGATCCGGAAAAACAATCGTCGCCATCGGCGCCATGCTGATGGCCCTGGACAGCGGCTACCAGTCGGTTTTAATGGCTCCCACAGAGATACTCGCGGAACAGCACTATCATTCATTGAGTCGGTGGCTGAACCCGCTGGGGGTAAATGTCCGACTGCTCGTTGGCAATCAGAAAAAGGCCCTCAGAGACGACCTCCTGTCCGATATCGCGGGCGGTACTGCCCACATTGTAGTCGGCACCCACGCGATCATCCAGGAATCCATTCGTTTTCACCGGCTGGGCATGGCAATCATCGATGAGCAGCACCGGTTCGGGGTATCGCAGCGCGCACTTCTCCGCGAAAAAGGTGACCGCCCCCACATCCTTGTAATGTCCGCCACACCGATTCCCCGATCCCTCGCCATGACCCTGTACAGCGACCTCGACGTCTCCATTATTCGTGATCTGCCACCCGGGCGCAAACCGATTATCACGCGTGTTGTCCGGGAAGCCGACCGACCGAAGGTCTACCGGTTTATCGAAGAGCAACTGCAGGACGGCGGCCAGGTTTACATCGTGTATCCACTTATTGAAGAATCGGAAGCCATGGACCTTAAGAACGCCACGGAAGGCTTCCGCCAAATCAGCGCCGAGTTTCCGGATCACCGTACCGGTCTCCTGCACGGCAGGATGACAGCTACCGAGAAAGAGTCGATCATGCGGGATTTCTCCAGTAACCGAATCCGGATTCTGGTTTCAACTACCGTTATTGAGGTTGGGGTGGATGTGCCCAATGCGTCTATCATGGTTGTGGAACATGCTGAACGATTCGGCCTGTCGCAGCTGCACCAGCTTCGCGGACGCACCGGTCGGGGGCAACGTCAGAGCTACTGCCTGCTCATGGCCGGTGTCAAACAGAGCAAGGAGGCCCGAAGCCGGCTCGGAACCATGGAAGAAACCACCGACGGATTCAAGATCGCCGAAGCGGATCTGAAACTTCGCGGACCCGGAGATTTTCTGGGCACACGGCAAAGCGGCCTCCCCGAGTTCCGTTACGCCGACCTTTTGAACGATCAGTTTCTTTTGGAGGTTGCAAAAGAGAATGCCGTAAAACTGCTTCAGACCGACCCCGATCTGCAAAGTCCTGAGCTGAATGCACTTCGGAGGGTTTTTATTCCCTATTTGAGGGAAAAAAAGAAATTTTTCAGAATGAGCTGAACCTGTCCCCATAACCACTTCTCACCATACAGCAACCGGTAACAGACGAATTAACATATGCAAAATCTTCAGGAAACTGTTAGAGAAGTTGTTCAGGCCATATTGCCGGTGACGATTGTTGTCATTTTGTTGCAGTTTACCATCATCTGGCTGCCCCTGGAAGATTTTCTGCAATTCATCATCGGTGCGGTTATGGTATCGGCCGGACTCATCTTTTTTCTCCTGGGCGTTCACATTGGGTTGTTGCCAATCGGCGAGATGATTGGTTCCTCTTTACCGAGAATGGGCAAGGTTTGGCTAATTGTACTGATCAGCTTTCTGCTTGGATTCGTAGTAACCGTGGCCGAGCCGGATGTTCGTGTTCTGGCAAATTATGTTGACAATGTCTCCGACGGCGAGGTAAATCGCCATTTGCTGATCTATACCGTTGCCCTGGGCCTGGCCATATTCGTCGGACTAGCCATTCTCCGCATCATATACGACATCCCCATAAAATATCTGCTGACCGGTGGATATCTGGCGGTGTTCATCCTTGCCATATTTGTACCCGAACAGTTTGTATCCATCTCCTTTGACGCCGGCGGGGTCACAACAGGTCCGCTGGCCGTTCCCTTTATTCTGGCCTATGGCGTTGGAGTGGCGGCAGTACTTGGCGGACGAAAAACAACCGACAATGGCTTCGGGCTTGTTGCACTGGCTTCCATCGGACCGGTACTGGCCGTTCTGATCCTCGGAATTATTTATGGATAGGACAGTATGGAACTGAAAATTTTCAACGGAATTACGGGTGTCATTATCGAAGTGGTCTTTGCCCTTGTACCACTCATTATCTTTTTCCTGATCGCCCAGGTACTTTTCCTTCGCATTCCGTGGAAGAAGGTGACCGATATCATCAAGGGTATCGTACTGGCTTTTTTCGGTCTGACACTGTTTCTGCAGGGGGTTCATGTCGGGTTTGAACCCGCCGGCAAGCTGATGGGCGAAGTGCTCGGATCAAAAGACTACCGCTGGGTCCTGGTGCCGATCGGTTTTTTACTGGGATTTGTCGCCACCATTGCCGAACCTGCCATACGAATTCTGAACCATGAAGTGGATAAGGTATCGGGCGGTTACATCCCGAAAAATGTACTGCTCTACACGCTCTGTATCGGTGTTGGGGTTTCTATCGCGCTGGCCATGCTTCGACTGCTGGTCGGCATTCCGATCGTCTGGCTTGTACTTCCCGGTTATATTATCGCGTTGATTATGATGCACTTCACTTCTCCGACATTCACATCCGTCGCTTTTGATGCCGGAGGGGTCGCAACAGGACCGATGACTGTTACGTTTATTATGGCGATAGCACTCGGAGTAGGAGAAGCACTCCCCGACCGAAATCCGATGATCGACAGCTTCGGAATGATTGCACTGGTTGCTTTGGCACCCATTATTTCCGTACTTACGCTCGGGTTACTATACGCATGGAAGGAGCGCCGAAATGATTGACATTTTAAAAAACTGCCAGAAATTGATTGTTACGGTTGTAAGCCGTGACAAAACCGCCCGTGTTGTGAAAGCCTCAAAACGGAAGCGCGCCGAGGGCGCCACAATTATGCACGGCCAGGGAACGGGAATTGAGAAGTGTAAAACGTTTTGGGGGATTCCCCTGGAACCTGAAAAGGATGTCATCTTTACCGTTGTGTCCGATGAACATGCCGAAGAGGTGCTGGATATCATCAGCAAAAGTGTAAAAATGAGCAAGCCGGGTAATGGTGTCGCGTTTATTCTGGATATCACGCGATTTACCGGTGCTGTTCATTTGCACAAGAAAAAGAATAAACCCGAAGATTTACCGCTTAAAGCCATGGATGAGACCGCCCAGTTTGAACTGATCGTCACCATTGTCGACAAAGGATTTTGTGAAGAAATCATTACGGCATCCCGAAAAGCCGGTGCTGCCGGGGGCACCATCATAACAGGCAGGGGCACCGGAGTACACGAACGAGGCAGGCTGCTCTCTTTCAATATAGAACCTGAAAAAGAGGTGATTCTCACTCTGGTTCCACAGTCCATTACCGACGAGGTACTCGAAACCATTGTAAAAACAGGAGAACTTGACAAACCCGGCAAGGGTATCGCCTTCGTTCTGAATGTTGAAAAGGTGCTCGGCATCAATCACCTGGTTCAGGACATGCTTCACAAGCATAAGCAAGGTAATGGCAGCGGCGAATAGCAATCACCTTCCCGGTGTTTACCCTCTTTTTTGCCCTTCAAAAAGCACGCCCTTTCTGTGAGGTATCGACTCGTTGCTACTTTTCGGATGAGGTACTTCGGGTCTTCAGGTTACCGGAACCGATCAGGTCAACAGGCAGCGGCTCGCTGGCAGATCCGGCATAAACCGACACATGCGGGAACGGAATTTCGATACCCTCCTTGTCAAAACGCTCCTTGATACCCATATTCAACCCGTTTCGCAGTTTCAGAAAATCCTCCCTGGCGGCCCAGGCGACAAACAGAATGTCGATGGATGAGTTGCCGAACTTGTCAAAAATCAGCAATGGCGGTGGTTCCTGCAGGGAATAGGGGATTTTTTCCGCGACATCAAACAGCACCTCACTGACCCTCTTCAGGTCTTCCTTGTAAGCCACGGAGATGTTGCAATCCACCCTTCGGATGGGGAACCGGGTGATGTTGATGAATTCCGATTTAATCATTGACTCATTGGGAACCCTCAGAAAGCGGTTGTCGAACATGCGAAGTTTGACCGACAGGGTGTCGATGGAAAGTACAATTCCCACATTGCCACTTACGCTGACCACATCCCCCACTTTGAAAGACTGTTCAGCAATCAGAAAAAAACCACTGATAACATTCGAAATGCTTGTTTGAGATGCGAAACCCAGTGCCAGTCCGACTACACCCGCAGCGCCAAGAAGAGGTGTAAGCCCGAATCCCAGATCGTGAAGAACCATGATCACAAGAAGCACCGCGCCGGAATAAAAAACCAGTTTGCCGACCAGCATTCCATAATGCGCGTTGTATTGCTTTGAAACATACCGTATCAGTGAGCGACGGATGAATATCAGCGCAAAAAAACCAATGACTATCAGAAACAGGACGCGTATCAGCTGTAGTAACCGGGCTTCGGTCAAGTATCCTTCAAACAGGCCTGAAATAAAATCCATGGTGCCTTCCTCCTGGCATTAAACGTATCGTTATCAGTGACCGGCAATTCCAAAATCACGCAGAAGCTTGAATGTTCTGACCGCCAGGCTCTTTTTAACATTGAGCCGCGGCCCGGACAACAATTTTCCGCCTTCGGCCTCCGGCGGCAGCACCCCCTTCATTTCAATATCGCTGTGTGCTTCTCCTGAATGATGAGTGATTTTTGTCTCGTCCGCCCACATCACCCCGTCTTTTTCGTAAATGGACAGGCGCTCCGAACGCAGACATACTTTCTCGAACTTCAAATCGCTTTCACTGGTATTGTGGATGACCATCGGACAAATCACGAGATGGGGTTCGTGCAAATCGCTGGTTATCACACGTCGCAGGGTGGAAGAAAGTGCGTAGGAGTGCTCCCCTTCGGTAAAAATGCCGAACCAGGTGCCTGAGAGTATGAGTGTCGGCAATTCGGCGATGACCAGGTCGGGCTTATCCACCGGTGAAATACGCACGAAAACAGGCACCCTGCAGTATACCCGCGCGTTACCACCCGGATAAATCCGATAGGAATATTCAGTGTTTACAACGACCGGCCGATCGGGAAATACCGGAGTAAAGGTATACTCATGATATGCTTTGGGCAGAGCCGTCCGCATCCAGTCCGGATTTTCGGGAACGGGCAGTGGGTCATGGTTGCCGCTTTCATCACGTTCGGCAGCCACCCAGATGTCATTAAATACTTTTTTCAGATATATGGACAACGGGCCTATCCGATGGCTCGCAATAACATCATCTTCCAGGGTTACTGTTTTCCAGACTAAATCATTCATGAGTTGCTCAATTTGAGTTTCCAGCACATGTTAGTGCATTCTATGCAAATCGTCAAATTCCGCGTTGTCATTTCAGGTGATATTGCGCTTTCTGAACACTTTTCAGGAGATAACAGCCACCCGCTGTCGCTGTACCGGTAACGTTATTCAGAACTGTACTGCCCTGTTTCCAATACCGCGCTGTTTACCTATATTTCCAGTTGAATCCCGATCGCAACAACAAGATACAGCAACACTGCCTGAAGATCCCGTTCGGTCGTCACTCATCCATCATTTTGATCAGAGAGTCTGCCATGAAAAACCCGAAAATCCTTGTTCCAATTGATTTTTCCGAGTTGAGCGAACACGCGCTCAAGGCGGCCAACCTGTTTGCAACCAGGTTTCAGGGCACAATCACGCCCTTTCACGCCTACATTCCGGTGACCGACCTCGATGGGTTTTATTATGTGGGATCCGGCATTACCCCGCATGAAAAATACACAGAGATCGAGAAAGTTCTGAACAGGAGGCTTCAGGAAGCGGCCCGGAAACATGTTCCGGAAGATCTGTTAACTTCACCGCTGCTGGATGTCGGCAATCCAGCCCGGGCCATCACCTACAATACAAAAGATTTTGATCTGGTGATCATGAGTACCCATGGCCGTACCGGCTTCAGTCGATTTGTGATGGGATCGGTTACGGAAAAGGTATTGCGGATGTGCAACAAGCCGATGATCACCGTTACCGAAGAGTCCGATCTCGGTGAGTTGACCTCCTTGCTGGTAACCACCGATTTCTCGGAAAACTCATTCCGGATATTTCCTTTTGCCAACCGTGTTGCGGAGATTACCGGTGGCACGATAGATCTGGTGCATGTTGTGAGTGAAGAGCAGTTTTTCGATGCCAACGCCGTTAAGGGTACCATCCAGTCACGGGAAGAGGAACTTTCGGCGCTTGCCGATGAGCATTTCAGGAACATCCGGGAGCAGGTTCATGCGAAAGTGATTACCGGAAAGCGCTCTCCGCACGCGGAAATCGAGAAGCTGGCCATGGATGGAGCATATCAGCTGGTATTCATGTCATCGATCGGCAGGTCCGGGCTGGAGTACCTTATGATGGGAAGTACGGCGTCACATGTCGTTCGTACTGTCAAAAACGCGGTATTTACCTTCAACCCCCAGGGAATAAGTACAGAAAAGGCGAAGAAGCTTCATTTTAAAAACCGCGAGTTTTAATCCGCTTCGACAATTGCAAACGTGCTGATTCCATTTCCCCGATAACGACCTGCGTTGCCCGGTTCCCCGGTTTTGATACTGGTATGGCGGCTACACCGCTTGTTCACTGCTCAATCCAGAGACACACGGATATCCATTTGCCTTGTGGCATCGCATTGACGGAGTGTCGGATAAGAGCCGGCTCGGGTTCACTCTACTCCTCCAAAGCAGAACCGGATGGCGTGAAATGCCTGACATGGAAACAGCAAGCCTTATCACACCTCAAAAACGGATATTCAAACCTACAGTGGCATGCAGCCGCGTCACATCCTGGTCTGCGGTCTCGAAGAATGTAACAGGTGAGCCGGTGGCATCATCAACAATAATACCGGTACTCTCGTCGACATAATAGACATCCTCGGTGGTATTCCAGAGCCCATACTGGACGGCAATGTCGATGCTCATATTTTGCTGCAGGCCGATACCCAGGCCGGCGCTGAGAAACTGGCGGTCATTGTCTTCAAGGTATCCTATGGGATTGCTCATATAAGCCCACCCAAGACGGGGTTCAAACGCCCCGAATGTGGTAAAGGCGACACCGGCTCTGAAATTCCAGACATCCTCGAAGTTTTCATTGATAAAATTGTTCTCGGATATCTCTGTACGGCGGTCCTGAGCGTCAAAATCATCCAGCTGGATGCTGCTGTAGTTGATCCGCTCGGCGGAAAAGGATACATCCACAAACGGCAGATTTTTTGTTGCGGCTCCAAGGTTGATGCGGGCAGGACTGGTAACACTGTAGGAGTACTCTCCTTCAATCTCGGAACTGACAACGGGGCCGAAGGTATCGCCATTATCCGTCTGAACCACACCGTCAAATGTCACGACATCCAGAAACTCGGTCTGGTAATAAGTGTCGAAGCGCTCTTCCACTTTCCAGCGGGTTCCAAGCGCATAGCTGGCACCAACATCAACAAAGGATAACCCGGTATAGAGCAGTCCTGCCCGGAAATTCCAGCCTACGGCGTTCACACGAAGCCGCTCCTCAAACAGCAACTGGTCAATGTTGTAGGTACCGGTATTTGCTTCTCCGGTATAGAGAGGCTGGCGGTTAATATCCCAGGGAGCCTCTTCGATAAATACCTGGTTGAACCGGTAATTGGAAACGGGAACGCCTGCCGTAACTCCCAGAAAGAGGTCTTGCTGAAACTCGGTTGCCAGAAACAGGCTGTATTCACCGGACTGGCCCCGATGCGTGGTTTCCGCATATTGAAACACCCCTTCAAAACCGCCATAATCGAAAACCGACTGAAGCTGACCGTGCGGGTCGTCTATGGCAAAGGTGTTATAGGCGATATCATTCGTGTAATCGGTAAGCGACTGATAGGTGCGGCTGGTCATATCGTTGAACGCATCAATACTGTAGGCGCTGTTAAAGTCGGCGGTCTGAGTGTATCCACCGCCAATCACCAGGCTGCCAACGGCAGTCGGAACCCGATAAGCGAAACCGATGTTGGTCAGGCCGATTTGATTGTCATCAAAAGACGTGGTCTGTCCCAGATAGGTCGATTCCTGGGAAACATCGCGAATGCCCAGCCCGGCGGTAAAAAAACTCTTCTCGATTTTGCCGGCAACAGCCGGGTTGACAAGATAGGACCCCAGTCCCTGCAAGCGGGCTGCCGATGAGCTTCCCAGTGCAATGCTGTGGGGATCCTGACCTGGGACCTGCTGTGACAGGCGAAGTGCGTCAAAACTGTATTGAGCCTGAACGGCCGGAGCGCCCGTCAGCAAAAAAAGACAGGCGAGCAGGACGGGCGAAATAGAAAAACGGATAGCCATGAATAAAGGAATAGGATGGAAATTGGGTGATAAAAGCTACCACCAGGTTGAAGGCTGCATCAGGCTGGTTCATCTGCAAAAAAAAACAGGGTGCAAAAGGAGTGCACCCTGAATTCTCTCAATGCAAAAAATCCGGTAAAATATCAGTCATTACGACTGCGGGAGGTTCCCGAGCTTCCGCTTCCACGGCTTGTCGAGCTGCCGCTTCTGCTCACTGACCCACTGCTGCCCCTGCTCGATCCGGATGAACCCACCGATCCGGAGCTTCGCGTGGTATTGGTCGTGGACCTGGTCACTGAGCCGGTGCTGCGCGTTGTATTTGTCGTGGACCTGGTCACCGACCCTGTATTGCGGGTAGTGGTGGTAGCCGGAGAAGATCGTTGCACCCCGGATGCGGGCGATCGGGTTGTAGTGGCGGCACGATCCGTTCGAACCGATGAAGCGCCCGAACGATCGGTTCTTGCTACAGCAGTTGTGCTTCTGGTAACCGTTGAAGGAGCTGCCCGATTAACACTGCGTGTTGTGGCAGTACTTCTGTTTACACTGCTACGAGATGCATCCCTTGCTATGAAATCGGTGGAGCGGGTGGCGGTTACACTACCCGATCCGCGCACGGTACGGGTTCTGTGTGGTGAAACTCCGGTGACATTCTGGTAATTGTATACCACAACATAACGGGGCCCGAATATGCCGTAATAAGCGTGTGGTCGCCCCCATCTGTGCCATCCATAGTGATGATACCCTCCTAAATGGTACCAGGCGTATGGATAGTGCCGGGTTCTCCAGTGATATGCCCCATATCCGTACATGGGCCAAAAATGGTTTCCGAAATAGGGATCATAATATACGTTGCTGTACCCCATGGAAAAGCCCAGACTCCACATGCTGTGAGACCGGTGCCCGTAATGAATACCCGCTTGTCGCGGCCACGGGTTGCGGGAATAATCACGGAAATAAATGGTTGCGTCTTCCATTCCATCATCGTAGCCCAGGTCGTACGCATCCTGTACCGTATAGACTTCTTCGGAATGACGCTCGGAGTCGTAATGCGCCTGGCGATCATCGATTACATGCACCTGTGTGTAGCATCCGGTAACAAAGAGGGCTGCGACAGCAATTATTAAGAGATTTTTGAAGTGTGCCATGATAAACTCCCTGGTGATTTTTACTGCCCGTTATGGTTGGGTTACCTTAATGCTGCATCGACAACCATGTAACTTTAGAACGATTTCTGCCTGATTTTCTTGTTGCTTCCAATTTGCAGAGACTTCAGGCTTCAGGCCTCACCTGTTCCTCTCGTATAGTTTATCTTCCGGGCCGCTTGCCCGGACTGTACATGATCTGGATTGCTTCCGTATACTAGCAATATAGAAGAAAAACCAAAAATTGCACTGATAATTCTACTTTTTTTACGTATCAGAGAAAAAAAGGTTCGATGAGATTCCCCTTTTCCCTATCCGATCTCTCAGAGACAAAATAAACGCATCCGTCGCTGCTTAGCAGGGTTTTTATCCCAGATACACTCGCAAGGCCAGGCTTCTGTTGTGATGGCGGAGTTTTCTGAGTGCTTTTTCCTTGATCTGGCGGACACGTTCACGGGTAAGATCAAAACGTTCACCGATCTCTTCGAGGGTCAGGGAATGCTCACGGCCAATTCCAAAATAGAGTCGAATCACCTCTGCTTCCCGCTTGGTCAGCTTCGACAAAGCTCTTTCGATCTCCACCTTCAGCGACTCACCCATCAGGTCGTTGTCGGGATCTGGGGTCTCCTCATTCTCAAGTACATCCAGCAGACGGTTATCCTCACCCTGGGCAAACGGCGCATCCACAGAAAGATGGCGTCCTGAGATTTTCAGGGTATCGGAAACTTCAGACACCGTCATTTCCAGGCTCTCGGCAAGTTCCGATGCCGAGGGAATGCGTTCGTACTCCTGCTCCAGCTTGGAGAGTTCTTTTCCGATTTTATTGAGGGCACCCACCCGGTTCAACGGAAGCCGGACAATTCGACTCTGTTCGGCAAGCGCCTGCAAAATGGACTGACGGATCCACCAGACCGCGTAGGAAATAAACTTGAAGCCTCTGGTTTCATCAAAACGTTTGGCGGCTTTGATCAGGCCCAGGTTTCCCTCATTGATCAGGTCACCGAGCGACAGCCCCTGGTTTTGGTACTGTTTGGCAACAGAGACAACAAACCTCAAATTCGCCTTGGTCAGTTTTTCAAGAGCATCCTGGTCACCGGCCTGAATTTTTTTGGCCAGATCCACCTCCTCATCGGGAGTGATCAGGTTCACTTTACCGATCTCCTGCAAATACCGGTCAAGGGACTGTGATTCTCTGGTTGAAATTCCGCTGGGACTTGGATTTTTTGGTTCTTTCTTCTTTTTGGCCACTTGAAATACTTGGTTTGGGTGTTGGTTCAATCGAATGGTCCGGGGATTTTAATTCCGCAAATATACGATCTTTAGAACACGTTTTCTTGTACAACTATTTATTATCGGTGAGATTCGGGAAACGTTCCGGAACGGCTATTTCAAAACGATTCAAAAGTAAAGATGTTATTTGTCTATTATCGGCAATTATTAAAACAGCTCAACCGCAGTCCAGCATTCCTTTGAGTTCTGACAAATCGTTACTTATCTGATGAAGCTTTTCCCGGCAAAGGGGTTATCCAGCCCAAAATAGTGGCATACTGAAACGGCAACATCTGAGAACCCCGCCCGGGTCTGAAGTTCCGGTGAATCGGCTTTATGGGCCGGATACACCAGAAGGGGCGTGAACTCCCGGGAGTGGTCGGTACTGGGCATGGCCGGATCATTCCCGTGATCGCCGGTAATGATCAGCAGGTCATCCTGCTTCAAATGCTCCAGAAACTTTGGAATGGCACGGTCGATCTCCTCCAGGGCCGCGGCAAAACCGGGCACATCATTACGATGACCGAAATTCTGGTCGGTTTCGATGAGATTGATGAACACAAAGCTTTCGGATCCGGTTTTCATCTCGCCCATCACATGCAGCAGCTTCTCTATGCCCTCGGTGTTGCTCTTTGTCCGTATTGCCTTCGTAAATCCCTTTTCTGCAAACAGGTCGATGACCTTGCCGACAGAGACAGTCTCAATGCCCTGCTCCTGCAAGTATTTGGGGAGAAAGGGGTCGGGGGGAACCAGTGAGTAGTCGTGCCTCTGATCCGATTTTCGATGATAGGCTCCCGGCTCACCGGCAAAGGGACGTGCAATCACCCGGCCTACCGCGTGCTCATCCACCATAATCTCTTTACGGGCAATGATACACCAATCGTACAGAGTTTCAAGCGGAACCGTATCCACATGACACGCCACCTGAAACACACTGTCGGCCGAAGTGTAGACAATGGGCAACCCCGTCTTCTGGTGCTCTTCGCCAAACTGCTCAATGACGGCTGTACCGGATGCGGGCCGGTTGGACAGCACCCGCTCGTTGCCGGTCCGTTCACAGAATTTCCGGATGACATCCTGCGGGAACCCCTTCGGATATGTTGGAAACGGACGCTCCATCCGCACCCCGGCAATTTCCCAGTGTCCGGAGGTCGAATCCTTGCCAGCTGATTGCTGACGCATTTTCCCAAACGCGGCAAGTGGATTTCTCACAGGGGCGACCGTTTCGAGCGGGATGATGTTACCGAGACCCAGTTTTTCTAATTCCGGCAGTTTGCACCGGGTTTGATTCACGACATGCCCTAGGGTGTTGCTGCCGGCATCACCGTAGCTTTCGGCATCTTCCTGGGCACCGACACCCAGTCCGTCGATAATCAGCAGATAGCACACCCCCATCCTAAACCTCCATTTTAAATAATTCCTGCTTCATAGCCTGGTTCATCGCTTTTCTCACCTCTCCGATGATCCGGTCTGCATCCGTCCCGTTATCCATCAATAAATAACCGAGATGCAGGGTTACCCGCTCGCTGATGCCGGCGGAAAACGGGACCGGACTCCGAAATGCCTCTTCAACACCATCCGTCCACTGACCGAATGCCGCCTCATCGGCAGATTGCAACAGAAAGCAGTAGACATAGTCGCTGTATTCTCCCAGGATTCCGGAAAATCCGTATTCCTGCGGCCTGAGCCGGCGCAGAACCTGATGCTGCAGATCAAGCAGGTCGTCGAGCCGGTGTTTGCTGCGCAAATCGGCAATATTCCCGATGCCCACCATACCGACCCAGCTTTGCAATACCCCATTCCGGTTTTTGTGATGCCGTTGCAGCGTCGACAGCGCCCCTGAAAAAAGATCTTTGCGATAGCCGGAATTGCCTGCGGCAAAAATATCCTCCTGCACATCCAGCCCTGGGAACATGGACTCCATTTTGAGTCCGGCTACCCGGCATAGATTCCCAATTTTATGTTTCGTGGCTTCATTGAAAACGAGCGGATTTTCCGAGTAGGAGAGTGCAACCAGCTGTCTTCGCTGTCGGTGCATGACCGGCACGGCCAGAGAGGCTCCGTTGCATAACGGCTCGTGAACCGAGATCCGCTTGGGGTTTGCGTTCAGATGGCTTGAAAATAACGGCTCCCCGCTGCCAAGCGCCTGGCCCGAGATGGAGTTCTCCTGAACACGTAGTCCTAATGGCGGCGGATAAGCTGCTTTTTCCGAATAAAGCACGGTGTGCCAGTCATCCATGCCTCGTGCCATCAGTACGGCGCCGCCGTTACTGCCGGCATATTCCTGAAGCTCTTCCAGCAGGCAGGTAACGAGCGAATAGGCGGAACGCGACCGGATCAGTTTTTTCACCGTTTCCTCGTAATCACTCCACTCCGTCTGCTTTTCGGAGAGGTCGCTCAACTCCAGATGTGTTTTCAAAAGGCGGAAAAGTACATCTTCATACGCGGCAATAGCGGCTTCTTCTGTTCCGGTAAGCTGCGATTTTTCGGATGTCTCCACCGTCGTTATGGCTACCGTTTCCGTGTTGTAGGTAAACGGGATCAGATAGAGATAATTTACCGGAGGATCAGAGGTGTAATGGGTCAGTTCGGAGGTGGCGAGATGGGTTCCCGTCTCAAGGCGGGTTACCGACTTGATCGCATCAAACCTGCCTAAAAAGTGCTCTTTCCTGGATACACGATCCTGGTAAACCACATTCTTCTGGTTGGTTTCAAACCCCTCCAGGACCAGCACATCCCGATTGCTGTTCACCCAGTGCAGGGAGACCGTCTCCGCCTGCAGCGATGTCCTTAGCAGAATTAGCAAATCGCGAATCATCTTCTTGAAGTTTTGAAGATGTTCGCCCTCCCTGTTGTCTTTGTATGTCATTTCGCTGCCATTGGTTACCAGAATATGTTACCGTGAAGCGTCCACAGAATCAAGAAGGGATTCCGCCTCTCCGATCATGGTTTCCACGGCCTGCAGCCCGCGATTCCAGAAAGTGCGTTGCCGGATGTCCACGCCCAGTTCATCGGTCATCCTGTCGGGCCATTCGGATCCTCCCTTTTCGAGCATTGCCAGATACTTTTGATCGAAACCGTTCGGGGCCCGCTGGTACTCCTGATACAGGGCAAGCACCAGCAGTTCACCGAACGCATAGGCATAGACATACCCCGGAGTATGGACAAAATGCGGGATATAGCTCCACCATAGGCGATAATTATCCGAGAGCGTTACCGAGTCACCATATACCGGTTTCTGGGTCTCCATCCAGAGATCCGAAAAACGGTCGGTGGTGAGTTCGCCCTCTTCCCTGCGGGCTTTGTGGATGCGGTCTTCGAACCGGTTCATGGAAACCTGACGAAATACAGTTGCGATGGTATCATCAATTTTCCCAACCAGCAGCGCCAGCTTTTCAGCAGGGTCATCCAGGGAGGACAGCAGTTTTCGGAATACCAGCATCTCGCCGAAGACCGAGGCCGTTTCGGCCGTAGTTAGCGGCGTCCCTGCCTGCAGAATGCCCTGCTTGCGTGACAGGTACTGATGCACCCCGTGCCCCAGTTCATGGGCGAGGGTCTGGACGTCCCGTATCCTGCCTTCATAGTTCATGAACACATACGGGTGCACCGAGGGAACAGTGGATGCGGAATAGGCGCCGCCCCGTTTTCCCGGGCCCATGGCGGCATCAATCCAGCGCTTTTCAAAAAACAGGTCAGCGATGCGGCCCATCTCAGGGTGAAACTCGGTGTAGGATTCGACAACAATCCTGCGCGCCTCAGTCCAGCTGATTTTCTCCCTGTTTTTGCGGACGGGCGCATAACGATCGAACTCCATCATCTCATCCAGGCCGAGCAGTTTCTTTTTCAATCTGTAAAATCGCTGCACCAGCGGATAATGTGCTACGACGGCATCCACAAGTGAATCGACGCTCTCATCCGAAATTTCATTTGACAGGTTGCGCGCTTTGAGCCAGTGGGGATAGTTTCTGAGGCGGTCGTTGGTGTATTTGTCGACCAGCAAGGTATTGAACACATAGGTCAGCGGGTGCTTCCTCCGGGCCAGACCCTCCGTGAACACTTCCGATGCTTTTCGCCTGACGTTCCGGTCAGGGTCATGCATTTTGCCCAGTATTTCCGACTCTGTAAGGGTTTCACCATCCAGGACAAAACGGGATGCTCCAAGCGTTTCATCAAAAAAACGGACCCAGGCTTTTGCGCCGGTAACAGATTTTGCCGAAAGAATTTTCTCTTCCTTCTCTTCCAGGATATGGGGCTTATCCATCCTGGACGTTTCCAGATAGTGTCTGTAAAAAGTCAGTTCGTCGCTTTCAATCAGCCGGGCTGCCTCCTGTTCCTCCATGGCCAGCCATTCCACCGTGAAGAACACCAGTTTCCGGGAGATCTCCGAAGAGAGCTCATTGGATTCCTGAACCGCCTTGCCCAGTGCGGGATCCTCGGTGTTGGTGGTCCAGCCAAGGTACGCGAAGGAACCCAGACGGCTCATGATTTCCAGTATCCCGGAATACTCGTCCAGGACCGATGAGAATTCGGCGGGGGTCAGTTCCGCAATTCGTCCGCGCCATTTTTCGGCAAAGGCATCCGCTTTTTGGAGCGCCAGCTCGCGGTCGTTTGCAAATTGAGGGTCATCAAGGCCATGATAGAGATCCGACAGATCCCAGCGCACTTTTTCTGCGCCTGTTTGCTCTTTTGTTGCCATTATTTGTTCTTTCGTTTTTATGGTCACGGAGTATAAGAAAAAAAGTAACCTCGGGTAAGGGTTGATCCGACTTTCACCCGTGTGGTATTCAGACGTCAAACCGTTCGGAGTTACCGGAAAAAGTTTGTGCCGGCTTCCTGGGCGACCCGACCGGTCCGGCATACGGAAGTGATTCTGTAACACGTCCCGGGTTATCCGTCAGGAGCCTCTCTTTTTTGCCTCCTGCATCAACGTTTTTATTCCTCATATCGTTATTATACTTTAGTTTTCTACAATTCTCCGATGCTCCGTGCCTGAAATTTGCACGTATCCAAAAACACACTTCATAAAACATCCTGGCGATTTTGAAAAAAATAGAAGCACAATTCGGTCCGAATGCCGCCCTCGTTGAGGATCTCTACGATCAATACCTGGAAAACCCGGAATCCGTTCCGGAATACTGGCGAACATACTTTGATGAACTGGAGAGCGAATCCGGTCCGGAATCTGCTGCAACTGAAGGCACCGCTGATCCCGCTACCGGCAAAAAGACACCGTCCGAGCCGTCGGATCTTCCCAAACGACCCAAAAACGACAAGGCTCCCGCCGCCGATCAGAAGACTTCCGCCAAAAGCGGGGCCAGGGAAAAAACGGATCAACGGGGTGATGATACGGAGAGTGAGTCCGAAGACTTTGAGTACAAACCGCTTAAGGGCGTAGCTGTCAAGCTGGCAGAGAACATGTCTCAAAGCCTTGAAGTTCCCACAGCGACTTCTCTCAGGGTGATACCTGTCAAAATGTTGATGGAAGACCGGCGGATCATCAACAGTTACCTTGAAAAAAGGCTTCAGCCCAAAGCGACACTCACTCATTTCATCGCGTGGGCCATTATTGCCGCACTGAAGGATTTCCCGCAGCTGAACCACCATTTTGGAGAAAAAGGGGGGAAACCGGCCAGGGTCGTACCCGGCTCCGTCAACCTGGGCATCGCCATCGACCTGCCGAACAAGGACGGCTCCCGAAATCTTGTGGTACCCAATATCAAAAAAGTGGATACCATGACCTTCCGGGAGTTTCTCGAGGCATACCACGAGTTGGTCAACCGGGCCCGCAACGGCGAGTTGGAAATTGATGACTATCTGGGCACGACCATCTCCATTACCAACCCGGGCACCATTGGAACGGTATCGTCCATGCCCCGGCTGATGAGAGGGCAGGGCGCGATAATCGCCACCGGAGCCATCAACTATCCGGCGGAGTTCCAGTCGATGTCCCAGGATCTTTTGAGCCATCTCGGTATCAGCCGTGTGATGAATATCACCTGCACCTACGATCACCGCATTATTCAGGGAGCGGAGTCAGGGTCATTCCTTGCCCGTATCCAGGAGCTTCTCTCCGGGCCTACCGAGTTTTACGAATCCATCTTTGATGAGCTGGACATTCCCTACGAGCCGATTCCCTACGGCACCGACCAGTATATTGGAGCCCTGGACGGAGGGTCCGACAAGGAAATATCCGACAAAAAGGCGGTTGCCGTCAGCCGGCTGATCGACCGGTACCGCAGACACGGGCATGTCATGGCCGAGCTTAATCCGCTCAAGTTTGGGACCGGATACAACCCCGAGCTCGATTTTCACTATCACGGGCTTACGGTATGGGACCTTGACAGGAAATTTTACCCGAGCAAACTGGGTGGTTCCGAGCAGGTCACAACACTTCGAAATATCATCGATATTCTACGGAATACCTACTGCGGACACATCGGCGCCCAGTACACTCATATTCTGGAAGTCGAGGAACGGTCCTGGCTGCGGGATACCATGGAATCCACCATGAACAATCCGGGACTCAACAAGGAGGAAAAAAGGCGAATCCTCCGCAAGCTGAATCAGGCGAGTGCCTTTGAGGAGTTCCTGCACAAGAAATATATCGGGCACAAGCGGTTCTCACTGGAAGGAGCCGATACGGTTATTCCAATGATCGATTATTTGCTGGAGCGGGCGGCCACTTATGCGGTTTCGGATGTCGTATTGGGTATGGCCCACCGTGGGCGTCTGAATGTACTGGTGAATACGCTCAACAAATCCTATCAAAAGGTATTTGCCGAATTCGAAGGCAATATCGATCCCGAGTCGGCCATGGGTACCGGTGATGTCAAGTATCATCTGGGTGCGAAATCGGTCCACAAAGCCGAGAACGGCAATGAAATTAAACTTTTGCTCATGCCGAACCCCAGCCATCTTGAGTCGGTGAACCCGGTAGTCGAGGGGGCGGTCAGGGCTCTTCAGGATCAGAGTGATGACGAACAGGCGGATAAAAAGGTTATTCCTCTGCTCATCCATGGTGACGCCGCATTCGCCGGCCAGGGGGTTGTGGCCGAAACCCTGAACATGTCGCAGCTGGAAGGTTTTTCTACCGGTGGAACCATCCACCTTATCATCAACAACCAGATTGGTTTTACCACGTTGCCCAAGGACGGCAGATCCACGGAGTATGCATCGGATCTGGCAAAGATGATTCTGGCTCCCATTTTCCATGTTAACGGCGATGAGCCCGAGGCGGCGATTCAAAGTATCAAGCTGGCACTCGATTATCGTCAGAAATTTGGCAAGGATGTGGTGATCGATCTGATTTGCTACCGCAAACACGGTCATAATGAGGGGGACGAGCCGGGATTTACACAACCCAGTCTCTACAAGGAAATTTACGATCATCCGAGTGTGCGCGAACGCTATACGAATGAGCTGGTGCGCCGGAAAGAATTGACAAAAGAGGAGACGCAGCAGATTTTCGAAGAATTTGACGAGCTGCTTGAATCCGCCTTCAAAGATGCAAGAAAAGCAAAGAATGAGGGTACCTCTCCCGTTGAAATTGTCAGGCGTCATGAAAAAAAGCAGGAGGAGTGGTCCAAAGACCTGCCGGACACCCGTTTCGACATGGAGCGGCTCAAGGAAATTGGTACAAAGCTGAATACGCTGCCGCCCGATTTCGACGGGAATCCGAAATTGCTGCGCATTCTGGCCAAGAGAAACGAAATCGTAGAAAAGAATTTGAAGAAGATCGACTGGGGGTTTGCCGAGGCGCTTGCTTTCGGCAGCCTGCTGGTGGAAGAGCGGCCTGTGAGGCTTAGCGGCCAGGACTCCGAGCGCGGCACCTTTTCCCACCGCCACTCGGTGTTACACGGAACCGAGCGGCAGCAGACATTCGTACCACTCAACAATCTTCAGGATAACCAGGCCACATTTAAGGTTTTCAACAGCCTCTTAAGCGAATTTGCCGTTTTGGGATTTGAGTTCGGCTACAGCAGCCTCAGGCCGCAGGCCCTGGTTCTGTGGGAAGCTCAGTTCGGCGACTTCAACAACGGCGCACAGATTATCATCGATCAGTATATCGCTGCCAGTGAAAGCAAATGGCGCCAAACAAGCGGTATCGTCATGCTGCTCCCTCACGGGTATGAAGGCCAGGGGCCGGAACACTCCTCCGCCCGTTTGGAGCGCTTCTTGCAGCTTAGTGCCAATGATAACATCCAGGTGGCCAACTGCACGACACCGGCGCAGTACTACCATTTACTGCGGCGTCAGGCCTTGAGGTCAGATAACAAACCGCTGGTTATCATGGCTCCGAAAAGCCTCCTGCGACACTCCAAAGTGGTGGCCTCAATCGAGGAGCTGGCGGATGGTCGTTTCCAGGAAGTGATTTCAGACCAGAGGATGAAAAGTGCCTCTGATGCCGAGAAACTGATACTGTGCTCGGGCAAGGTTTATTACGACCTGATGGATATGGTGGAAGCCGAGCAGATTGATGATGTCGCTGTAGCCAGAGTCGAGCAGTTTTACCCGTTCCCCGATCGCGATATCGCATCCCTGATAGCATCACATGAAAATGCGGAACAGGTAGTTTGGTGCCAGGAAGAACCCCGGAATATGGGGGGATGGCAGTTCATGCAGGACCGACTCCGTCCATTGCTCAGAGAGGGGCAGGAACTTGTCTACTCCGGTCGTGCAGCATCGGCTTCACCGGCAACCGGATCCACCAGCCTCCACGCGTTTGAGCAGGAGCAGTTGGTCCGTGAAGCGCTGGGTGTTACTGCCGGAAAAGCGAAGAGCACTGCCTGAACCGTACTGTAAATCTGGTCTCTGCAGGCTGGCATGCGAAGCCGGCCAGACAATCGACCGCAGTACCGGGCAAGGCCGATGATCCACTCTCAGGCCCAGCCATACCAGGCTTTTTTGTCGGCTTTTCCGTTACCTTAAACCACCAGGTATGCCCTTGCAGATTCTGCTGACGGCGTCGTGGCTGTGCAGGCTCTCCATGTGCGAACAGCGCACAACGAAATCCCGAATCTCCTCCTGCTTGTCGAGGCGCTCATACACCAGCCGGGCGGCATCTTCGACAAATTTTTGATAGGCGCCATTCAATTCGGCGAAAGCCTGCTCATCCTCGCGCTTAACCATCACCTGGGTCTCTGTTTTGAGCGCCTCCCTCAACAGGGAGATCAGTTTTTCGGGATGGACGTACTCATGGCACTCCACCGTAACGTTGGTAACACTCCGCTGGCTGTGGGATATGGCCGCTACATCTCTCATTTCGCGGGCATGCTCCGCCAGCTCGTAAGAGCACGGGCAGGCGCTGCTGTATTCAAAATCAATATTCATGTACTTCCGCATAGCCCCGTTCTCGTCCATATGGCCCTCAAATGATACCGGATAGTACTGATAACCACTTAGGCCAGATCTGAGGCTTTCCTGAAGCAGTGGGTAATTGACGCTCAGCCGTACATGGCTCTCACGGCTTTTCAGGTTCTCACGATAAGCTCTGAGAATATATTCCAACACCTCCTGCGAAACGATATCATCCTTGAAATCATAGAATGAGCGCATAATACGGCTCATATTGATGCCTTTTTTTCCGGCATCCAGACTCACATAGCCATCAACGGATGTCTCCAGCGTGAGGATTTCGCCGTCCAGGCGACGATATTTCATTGGAAGGCGGAAGTTTGATATTCCAACCTGCTGGATAGGAACATTCGCCCCTTCAATAAGCGAAGCCGGTCCGTTTTGCAAATCAGGCAAGCTGCTTTTATAAGCATCTGAAAGCGTGAATGTGGGATCGTAAAAGCGTTTCAAATTATAGGTGCTCATTGGGATGTATAAATCGTAGGTTAAACGTCACGGTACTCCGCTATATTCCTTTCCGTTTCATACAGCTTCACCGAATAGAGCGAACCTTCGTAGCACAGTTCACGAACATCGCCGTGCAGTTCCATGAAGAAAGCTTGCGCCAGGTTCTCCGCCGAGGGTATCACTCCCTGCAAGAAATCCACATCCAGATTGAGGTTTTTGTGGTCGCATTTGATGATAATCCGTTCCTGGATCCGTTCTTTCAACTTGCCCAAATCGATTACATATCCGGTTTCGGGGTCCGGCTTTCCGGCCACGGTCACTTCAATAACATAGTTGTGGCCGTGCCAGTTGGGGTGGTTGCATGGCCCGAATGTCTCACGATTCCATGAATCGCTTTTTTCGGGATTATGCAATCTGTGGGCGGCAGTAAAGTGCTCTTTGCGGGTTACGAATATCACGGTCGGTTAACTGTCTATTGTGATTAGCGGAAATACGACAACACAAAAGCATCACCCACGGTTCCTGCGGTGCAATTCATACACTGTTTTTTATTGCTGCTCCGCCTTGTCCCCGCTCTCGGTACCCGGACCTTGAAGCTCCATCTCATCACGGCGAGATGTTTGAGGATATCTGCCTACTGGTCGTTCTCCAAGCAAATCAATCAGTTCACGGGATCCCATAATCTCCTTTTCCAGCAGTGTTTCGGAGAGAGCTACCAGCATTTCTTTCTTGTCCAGCAAAAGCTTCCTGGTTCTATCAAGGTTGCGCCTGATAATACTCTGCACAGCGCTGTCGATCCTCTCGGCCGTCCGTTCGGAATATTTTTTTCCAAAACCGAATCCACTGTCGTCTGCCGAGGAGTCGTGGAATGACATATACCCGAGTTCGTCGCCCATTCCGTATTCCGTAACCATCGCATAGGCCAGCGCGGAAACACGTTCCAGGTCGTTTCTGGCGCCTGTGGATACTTTTCCGAAGATAATCTCTTCCGAAACCCGGCCTCCAAGCAGGGCACAGATTTTGTCATCCAGCTCTTCGGTCGTCATGAGAAACCGGTCTTCGAGCGGCGTTTGAAGCGTGTAGCCCAAAGCGGCAAACCCGCGGGGCACAATGCTCACTTTCATGACGGGATCGGTGTGCTCCAGATACCAGCCGACGACGGCATGGCCCGCTTCGTGATAGGCGATCACCCGGCGTTCATCCGGACTGATGATCTTGTTCTTCTTTTCGAGTCCGGCTACGACCCGTTCGATGGCATCCTGAAAATCAATCATTTCAATCGCCGTTTTATCTCTGCGGGAAGCCAGCAGGGCCGCTTCATTACACATGTTTGCCAGTTCGGCACCGGCGAATCCTGGTGTTTGGGAGGCCAAAAGGTGCAGATCCACATTATCCGAAATAGTCAGTTTCTTGGTATGAACCTCAAGAACCTCCTTCCGGCCGTTCAGATCGGGTTTATCGACAAGGATCTGACGATCGAAACGACCCGGCCGCATGAGCGCCGAGTCCAGCACATCGGGCCGGTTGGTGGCTGCCATAATGATCACACCCTTATCGGTATTAAAACCATCCATCTCCGCCAGCAACTGATTCAGCGTATTCTCCCGCTCGTCGTTGGAGCCGGTAACCTGATTCTTGCCGCGACTCCGGCCTATGGCGTCAATTTCATCAATAAATATGATGCAGGGGGCTTTCTCCTTGGCCTCCTTGAACAAATCGCGAACACGGGATGCTCCCACACCGACAAACATCTCAACAAAGTCGGATCCGCTCAGGCTGAAAAACGGGACGTTGGCCTCGCCCGCCGTCGCCTTTCCCAGCATGGTTTTTCCGGTTCCGGGCGGCCCTACCAGCAACACCCCTTTGGGAATATTGCCTCCCAGCCGGGTAAACTTCTGGGGATCCTTCAGGAAAGCCACCACTTCCTCTACCTCTTCCTTGGCCTCTTCCAGGCCGGCTACATCCTTGAATGTGATTCCATCGTCGCTTTGATGGTCGTACAGAGCCGCCTTGCTTTTGCCGATATTCATCATCTGTGAACCGGGGTTCATCCGGCGGAAAATGAATATCCACAAGGCGATGAGCAGAATCAACGGAATCATCCAGATAAAAAGTCCGCTGAACCAATTGTCGCTGATTTTCGCATCATACGCCACCTGATGTTCGTCCAGCAGTGGACGAATTTCATCGCCCTCGATCATGGTCAGTTTGAAGGGGTAGGTTGGCGGCTCCTCCTCGGCCATTCCGAACCAGTTAAAATCGGAGGTTTCCTCAAACGTAACATGCCCCTCATTGACGGCATCCGAATGATAATAGCCCTCGATATACTTGCCGTCGATAACGGTAACACTTTCCACATAACCCTTTTTCACGTGATCCAGAAAAGTGCTGTAACTTATGGTTTTCACGCCATCGGGAAACAGCGACAGATATGGAACCGTCAGGAGAAGCAGAAGTATCACTACATAGAACCAGATGGACAGGCGAGGGCCTTTGCGTCCGTTCTTCCCTGCGTTCTTTTTTCCGGATGCCCGGTTTTTTTTATCTGACATGGCGATATCTGCCTTTGACTCGGGTTTAGCTCTTCAATACGGCACGGGGTGGTTCGTAAGTAGCGCGCTGTAATGATGACAGCAGCAGGAGCCAAAAGATACGTTATTTTCCTATTCCGGTTCGAAGGATATGACATCCCCTTCCGCCGATTGCATTTCAATCTTCCCGCCATCGTCTGTGACTTTCCCTATAACGGCAAAATTACTGAAATGTTCGGCCAGGCGGGTCACTTCTTTTTCCCCGGCGGTGAAGAGCAGTTCAAAATCCTCTCCTCCGTACAGAGCATATTTATCCACGTCTTCTTTCATTTCATCGGCAGCCTGTCGTGTTTGAAGATCTATCGGAATGGCGGCCTGATAGATATATGCGCCTGTCCTGGAATCTGCAAAAAGCCGGTTTAGATCATGAATCAAGCCCTGACTTATATCCACCATGGAGGAGGGTATTATCTGATGTTCCCGGAAGATGGAGATGACATCTTTTCGCGCAACGGGTACAAGCTGGCGCTTTACAATATAGTCCCAGTCGGATAAATCCGGCTGCATCACCGGGTCCTGCGAATCCTCCCAGTGTTTCTTCTCCCTAAGGAGGATTTTAAGGCCGGCAAGCGCGCCGCCCAGATCACCGGTAACACAAATGGCATCATCCCTCCGGGCTCCCCTGTTATAAGTAATGCTTTCCTTCTCAACTACACCGTATGCCGTCACGGAGATTACAAGCGCATTGTGGGATCCTGTCAGATCCCCGCCCGCCAGCTGGCACGCGTAATCGGAACAGGCCATGCCGATCCCCTTGTAAAGCTCCTCAATCATTTCCACCGTTATCCTGTTCGGAATACCGAGGTTGACCAGTACCGCTTCGGGCCGGCCGTTCATGGCGTAGATATCACTTACAGCCGCCGATATTGCTTTGGCGCCAACCTGATGAAACGGCATAAATGAAAGATCAAATTCTACACCTTCGACAAAAGTTTCGCTGGAAACAAGTGAATATGAGTGTTCGTCTTTTTCCAGGACAGCGGCATCGTCGCCGATACCCTGGATCACCAGATCGGAACGCCAACCAGCAGAGGCACTCAGTTTTCTGATCAGGCCCTGACGCCCGATATCCGATATCTTTTTATTCATAAGATGAGCCTTGAAAGTGGAGTGTATTGCCCGGTTTCGGCAATACCTCATGAAACGAAAAAAAAGGCAACCCGGAACAATCCAGGTTGCCTTCAGAATACAACATCCGGTACCATTCGCTTTACAGCTAAAGCAGCGTTAGCACCAGTGGGAAAGAATTACATTGGAGCACCTTCTCCGCGCAGCGTAGAGTAATTGATACGCAGGGTTCCGGCCTCGCGCAACTCCTGCTGCACATCACTGACCACGCCCATCTCGGACTCCTCGTCAACCCGGAGGGATACAATGAGACGGGGCTCTTCCATCAGTTTATCGTACATCAAATTCCGGATGGCATAGATATCGTCGATCAAAGCGTCGTCAATCTGCACGCGAGTCTGACCATAACGGCCACCACCAAGAATTTCCGGTCCGATATAGATGTAGCTGACCAGTCGTTTCTGCTCAATTTTTTCAATGTTGTCGGCACGGGTAAAATCTACCCTGACCTGAAGCTCCACCTCGCGCAATACCGTTACCACCATGAAGAAGATGAGCAACATGAAGATGATATCCGGCATGGCAGCGGTAGGAACCTGCTGCTTGGTCTGTGCCTGTTTTTTTTGAAATTTTGACATAATTACATCAACAAATTATTATGAACCGGGATCTGGTTCAGCAAGGGATATGTTCTGAGGATACATTTCGCGAATGACGTTGTCTTCCCTGGGAACACGATTTGTGTACTCGCGATAGGAGATTCCAAACTCCCTTTGCGCAGCCTCGTTGCGCAATTGCCGATATGCCCCGATCACCTCGTCAAGCATATCGATATAGATCTCGTAAGAGGTCTGGCGATCGGTCTTGATAGAGACAATGGCTTGCCGCGGAGACTCGGCCAGATTCGGATCCTGAGCCCGGTTCTCGTTATCCACAAAATCCATGACCAGTTGCTGTACTTCAGCCAGGCTGGCGGGCTCCTCATTGATCAGAATCAGCCCCTGGGCGTTGACGAGAATGTTCATGAGATTACGTTCCCGGATTGGAGGCGGCTCCTGTTCCGGATCCGGCGGCGGGGGCAGCTGCATCCCGATACCGGTATCAACGTCGATCGTCGTGACAACAAGGAAGAAAATCAGGAGCAGGAAGGCGATATCCGCCATCCCTGCCTGAGGTACTTCCGCTGTCTCACGTGAGCGTTTTTTTAGAAGCATATCTGAATTCAGAATTTAAAAGTGGTACGAATACCGGTTATGATCAGCATCAGGGCGAGAACCGCCATGGTGATCAGCATGGTAAGCATGGCCGCATCGGTAACACCACCTGTTATAAGATAGGATATGCCGAAAATGACAGCAGGTATCACATAAATCAGAATCTTGAAAACTTCCTGCTTTCCCTGAATAATGTTTTTGATACCAAATCCGACCATGGACAGCAGGCCTACAACAACCAATGCCAGCATCAGTCCGATTGCAATGGGTACGTACATAATGAGAAAAATTTAAAAGGTAAGTGGTTAGGAAGCGGACTCCTCAGAAGAATCCTCACCTTTTTTGGCATTGCGCTCTGCTTTCTCCTCTTCCGAAATAATCGGTTTGCCTTGCTGGAGAAGTGCAATGGAGTCAACCAGTACAATCGAGCTTTCTTCCATATCCACAACCAGCCGGTCGATCTTGGAAACGCAGTAGTTGTACCCGACCTGCAGAATGATACCGGCAATCAGACCCGAAGCAGTTGTAAGAAGAGCTACCTTGATACCTCCGGCAACCAGACTCGGTGAAATATCACCGGCAGCCTCAATGGCATCAAAGGCCTGGATCATACCGATAACGGTTCCGGTAAATCCAAGCATCGGAGCGATGGCGATAAACAGGGAAAGCCAGACCAGGCCGCGCTCGAGAAAACTCATCTCGATGGAGCCGTAGGACTGAATCGCTTTTTCCGCCGCATCGATACCCTCATCGGCACGAAGCAGACCGGCCTGAAAAACGGAAGCAACAGGGCCACGGGTGGAAGAGCAAAGCTCTTCGGCAGACTCAATGCCTCCATCCTGCAACGCCTCTTTGACATCCAGGATAAAATTACGGGTGTTGATATCAGCTCTGTTGAGCGTTATCAGACGCTCGAGAAATATGGCAAGTCCAAGGATCAATGCAATGAGAACGGGCCACATGAACGGACCACCTTCATTGAAATAACCGACAAGCATGTTGAATAATCCTTCTTCCAGGGCGCCCTGGAAGAGCAGTGCACTAAACGAGAGGGTCATACGATTCTCCGATTTTTTACTAATGTTGTATTCTGGTAATAGACAATTCGCAATGTGGAGATTATAGACTATTTTGCATCAAATGTCAAAGCCCCTGAGTCCTTAGCATCTAAGGCAATCCGACGGCCAGGAACCGCCAGATTCAGGAAAAAACATATAAATGGGGTCATATAATCGGGGATAAATAGTATTGAAGCTGCAGATTCCGTATGAGGCGTAACCATAATTGCCAACAATTGCGGAACTGTAAAAAACGATACCATTCAACGTTACGTATGTATCAATTTATCCTGAGCAGCAAAATAGCGTTTTTTTATTAAAATAGGATTAAAAAACTGCACTCATCGTAAATCTCATTGTCTGCACCAGGGGACGTGCCGTAACTGTTCTGCCGTCGTATTGAAGACTGGCCCTCAGGAAGTCACTGATCCGGTAATCGGACTGAACCGACCAGGACCAGGTGCTGCCCAGGCCGGCGCCTTCGGTCATTTCAAATTCTCCCATGGTTGTGGATGGGCCACCGCTCAGATCAAAACGGCGGTATTCCACACGCACCGTCGCCTGCCAGCGGGCGGCGAGATTCAGTCTGGAATCCAGATGGGTTGTGACCCCGGTCACCTGTGCCGTTTCTGCGGGGTGGCTATCCCTTTTCCGGATCAGCGATACCCCGGCACCGGAGTTAACGGACTGATTCCAGCGGATATCCACCCGCGGCCGAATTTCCCTGCTTATAATCGAATAGTTTCGCGAGGCGAATGTTTCGCTCAGGTTCTCGCTTTTTCCAACGGTTATGGCCGCCGACACCCTGTAACGCCTGCCAAGCCGGCCGCCACCCCTGGCAGTCAGGTTTTCAATCCGCTGCTTCTCAATACCGCTTGCCTGCCGGTTCTGTGACAGCATCCGGTCGGCGGTAAAACGAAGGTCCCGGCGTGTATTATTCCGGAACAGCTCCAGGTCCTGTTCCAGAAACACCCTGCCGGAGATGGTGAGGCTGTCGTCACGAAACCGGTCAAGTCGCAGTAAATAAATGTCCTCGAGATCTTCCGTGCGGTTCTCCTCCCGGATATCGACCACCGAGTTCCACCGTATGCCCGAAAGAAAATCCAGCCAATCGGAAAACCGGGCGTCGTGCGGGTCGATCAGCCGGGACGGGTCCAGCGATGTGCGCCATCGCACCCGGAGCGCTATCACGGGAAACAGCTCTTCCGATGGAATGAGCTGTTTGATGAATGTGCCCTCATTCGGACTCTGTTCCGGGAAAAATTCATCCACCTGCTGAACCCCGTCGTTATTCAGATCCTCCCAGACATACTGGCCCATCTCGGGACCCACTTCGATGAACGCCTCCTGCATCAACGGCCTGCGTTCGGTGTTGGCATCGTAGAGCAGCTGCGTTTCGACAAACCGGTTCCAGGGGCGATAGTCGGTTACAGACCTCACCAGTACTCCGCGACTGTCCATCCGTTGCTGTTCTTGCCGGAATGCCTCATCAAACACCCGTTTGCGCAGCCCCAGCATGTTCTCTGTCCGGAACTGGCTGCCCCTGCCATACTCCAGAACATATCTCTGGGTCATTTCATGCGACTCCTGCCGCATCTCCCCGTTCAGTATCCCTCTGTCCTCCCGGTAACGGAGGGTACTTCCGATCCGGAACTCGTCGGTGATCCGGTAAAACAGGCCCGGACCGATTTCAAAGAACCGAAATGATTGCGGAAGCAGCGAATCCGATACCGTGGCTCGCTGCCTGCGATCCTCCTGTTCGAAAACGAACTCCGGGTGGAGGGTTCCGCCGGGAGCAGACCATGTGTGATCGATGCGTCCGCGCTGTCGCAGCCAGTTGCCCTCCTGGTCCCGGTAGCGGTCACTGCTGGCGACATACTCCAGATAGTAATCGATACCCGGCAGCCCCTCCTCTTCCGAAAGCAGCCTCATATCGCCGCGTGTTCCATCGAACTCGCCGCGTTCAATGGCGCCTGCTCCTATCTCCAATTCGGTGAAGTCCGATGGGGCCCATCTCCCGCTGCCCTCCAGCCTTCTTTCACTGGCCGCCTGCAACTCCGAAAGGTTCCAACGCCTGTCGAATTCAACCTCCCTGACCCGGTCGAAATAGGCAAAGTGCTCCCCCTCGTAACGGCCTCTGACATCCAGCCCGAAACGGCCCAGGCGTGTTGGCCGGGAGGTCAGTTCCACCCCTCCCAAAAAGCCCATATCGTGGTTGTTGTGATTGTCCAGGGGCGACAGGCGGTTGCGATCGTGGTAGCTGCCCGCCCACTCTCCGTAAACCGTCAGGTGTGATGTTGCGCGAAACGAGCTTCGGAGGGCGATCATGCTCTGTTCAACCGGCCGGGAGATCTGCCGCTGCGGGGCGTAATTGCCTTTGCCCGGACCAACCCATTCATACAGAATGCCGTTCGCTGCCCGGCCGACCCGCCGATAGTCGCCTTCTCCTTCGCCGACCCGGCTAAACTGAACCCGGAATACTCCTGACGAATCCCCCGGAATGTGCTCAAAGATCCGGTATTGTTCCCCTTCGAAGAGGGTGTCGACCCGGCTGTAGAGCAGAAAATCGGCATCGCGGCGGAAGCCGACCGAATCCGCCCCGCTGACGACCGCCCTGGACGGATCATCGCCGGCCTGTCTCAAAACCTCCCGCTCGGTATCGGTCAGAAACAGGCGGCTGCTCATATTTACATTATCCGCTTCGCGGATGATCGAAGCGCCGAACGATGCTCTGCCGTTCAGCAGCCGGTCGTGTTCCGCCTCGGCAGATATCACCGTACGGGTATAGGCATCGGTCAGGTACTGAAAATCGACCGTAATCCTGGAGTGGTCGGTGATGATGCGGTTGGAAGTGAAGGTGATTTCACCAAGTCCGTAATCAATCACGTAGTCGTTTTCCTCCCCGCGAACCATGCGCTGACCATTTATGTACACCCGTTCGGAACCGGCAAGCACGATGATGAACGCTTCGTTCTCCGCCCCGGCCAGGCGGTACGGGCCCTGGACACCATCCTCCCCGCGAAATGCCATTTCGTGATACTGGCCGCGCACCACGGCGGCGGAGCCCTGGTAATCGCCATACCGATTCAGATTGGCGCGGACATCCACCCCCTGGAGCCGCCGGTCGATCACCGCGAAATTGCTCCGGTCGAGACGCATATCGATATCACCCATCTGAAGCCGGCCCATTTCGTGGCTAAGGCGTATATAGACCTGGTCAAATTCCCTCAGGGTTTGCGTGGTACCGTCGGGCTGGATGGGGGTACTGCGGTCGGTAAGAGAGGCCACCAGCTCCAGGTCGTCGGTGATGTTGCCCGAGATGTCGAAATTGAGTCCGCTTTCCAGGGAGAAATCCTGGGCGGACCCTACAACCACGCCGCGACGTATACTTCCGCTCCGGTTCAGGTCGGTGCCCGCAAACAGATCCTGCCGGGTCACAGCTCTTCGGGCAATCTGTTCGAACTCTTCCGGATCGTCGGCATCCCGCAGGGTATCGGTGTCCACCCATTCCCGCTCATAGACCGAGACCGGCAGATCCAGGGGCCATACCCGGTAGGAGAAGCGCAGGGTATCGGCGGAAGCCCTGACGGATTGCGGTGCATCCCAGCTCCACACCCCTCTCACGGGATCCAGTGACCACTGTTCCTCCGCCAGCGGTTCACCATCAGCCAGAACGTCGAAGGTTTCCGGAAGAATCCAGGGATCCAGCACCACGAGGGAGTCGGCCACGGTAACTGCCACCACACGTTCTTTCTCCAAAGCCACCTGTGCCTGCAGATTTGCCGAGGCCAGGACGCCCGCGGCAGCCATCCAGAAAAAGACCCATTTTCTCAAAAGATCCAATTGAAGTTATCGCCGGATAAAAAAAAAGGAAACACAGCAACTGTGTTTCCTTTGAAAGAACGGATAGTTCAGGAAAGATAGTCTTCCATGAGCAATCAATCCTCGGCTTTCACCACCCAGAAAGTAAGGGATACTTTCACCTCTTCATGGAGGCTGATGGTGGCGGTATATTCGCCAAGCTGATTGACGTTGTCATCGATCTGGATCTTCTTGCGATCGATGTCGAAACCTTTGTCCTTGAGGGCATCGGCGATCTGAACGTTGGTGACCGTACCGAAAATTTTGCCCTGTTCGCCTGCTTTCACGGCAAGGGTGATGTTGATTCCCTGCAGTTTTTCAGCGGTTTCCCTGGCTGTTTCGAGATCAGCTTTGCGCTGCTCCAGTACTTTTTTGAGTTGATTGTCGACCGCCTTGCGGGCTCCGGGGGTTGCGAGTACGGCTCGTCCGGTGGGAATCAGGTAATTTCTTCCGAAACCATCCTTCACATCAACGACTTCACCGGCCAGCCCCAGTTTTTCGACATCCTGTTTAAGAATAACTTGCATGTTTAACTCCTTAAAATGTGATTATCTGAGATTTTCGGCAACAAACGGAAGCAGGCCGAGATGACGGGCCCGTTTGATGGCAAGGGCGAGTTGCCGCTGATATTTCGCGCTGGTACCGGTGACACGGCGGGGAAGGATTTTCCCCTGATCATTGACAAACCGCTCCAGCGTGTCCACGTCCTTGTAGTCGATGTAAATCACACCGGCTTTGGAGAATTTGCACTCTTTCTCCTTGAGGTTTCCTTTCTTGGGATGTGCGGGGTTTTTTAACATTTCTTTTCTCCTTTACGTTGGGTGGATTACGCTTCTTCTTCGGGCGTTTCCGTGAAAATGACCGGCAATTTGCCTTTTTTCTTCATCTCAAGGTGCTTGAGCATCTTGTTGTCGTATTTCAGCACAAGGTGTCTCAGAACGTTTTCCTGCAGCTTGAAATACTTCTCGAGATCGGTCACAATCGTCGAGGGAGCGTTGATGTAGGCATTCACGTAGTAGCCGCTGTTCTTTCCATCCATCTCGTAGGCGAGGCGCTTGATGCCCCACTCATCCACTTCATCAATCTCCGCGCCCTTTCCGGTCACAAAGGACTCAAAGTTCTCCTTGACCTCCTTGACCTGATCTTCTTCAAGAACGGGATTGATGATAAAGGTCACTTCATAAAAATTCTTTTTCATGTGTCTTTATCGGTTTTCTTCCGGCACATGGCACATCCGTGAATCAGGCCGGCAGGTGCTGCCGGCGCTTCCGCCACGAATGAATCATATCACCTTCGGTTGTTTATAACAAACAGCCGCTGGAGTCTCCAGCGGCAGGCGGCGTAAAGATAACGACATTGCAGGTTTATTCCAATCGGAAACGCGTTTGCGGCTCCGGTTTGGCGCATCGTCCGCGGTCATATCCGCCGATGTCGTTTTCGGTTCTGCTGTGCATCAACGCATAACCCAATCAGGGCGGCGGATCCAGCCATCCCGAGATATCCTGTTTTCGGATATGGTTGAACAGAAAGGCCAAGCTGGTTATTCGGATTCGAAACCCGGACCCGGATCTATTCCGGGAATATCGAAGATTCCGAAGTCCACCAGGACATTGGCTGCGCCATTGATCACAAACTGTACGGAGATAACCGCCAGAATAAGTCCGAATACCTTGGTGACAATCTGCTTCCCGCTGTCACCGAGGTAGCGTACGATCACCCTGGAATAGATCATGGAGTAATAGCAGGTGATGGTGGTCACAAGTACCGCCACAAACACCAGGCCCGTATGGTAGATGCTCGGCGCCTCGCTGGTGAGAATCATTACGGTGGCAATGGACCCCGGGCCGCTGATGAACGGAATCGCCAGCGGAATAACAGAAATATCGTCCGCGATCTCTCCTTCGGGCTTGGTTTGTTTTCTCTCATCTTCTCCTTTGCTGCGGATCATCCCCATCGCAATTCCGAACAGGATGATTCCTCCGGCAATACGGAAAGCGGCCAGCGTAATTCCGAACAACTGAAAGATCACACCGCCCAGCAAGGCAAAAATAAAAAAGAGGCCGGTGGATATTTTCGTGGCGCGCAGGGCCAGCTCTCTTTTTCGCTCCTCTTTCATGCGCGTTGTAAGCGACATGAAGGCAAACGCGGTTGTCAGCGGATTCACAATTACAAAGATACCCGCGATGGTGATCAGCAAATACAGAACAGTGGTTTGAATAATTTCGATAACTCCCATAGCGATCAGTTTTTGTAAATATTATCCCTTTTTATTACAACTGATCCGCTTTTTCAGCCGTTCCGTATGCCCCGTCAAGCCCGGTTCATGGATTCAGCGGAACAGGTTCACTGGCGAGCTGCAGAAACCTCCATCGCTTCCGGCTGACTGCTAATAGGAAGCTCCCTTGAAGCTGCCGAGAAGATCGACCAGGCCGCCCGGATTAATACCGAAATAGATTGTCATGGCAGCCAGCAGCAGCAACGCTCCCGTGTAAACCACACCCGGCCGGGTGAGCACGGTACCGGTTTCATTCTCCTTCATGTAAAGATAGACCATCACACGAAGGTAATAATACACCGAGGCGGCGCTTGCAAGCACACCGACGATGACCAGACTGATCAGTCCCTCATCAATGGCAGCGGCAAAAACGCGGTACTTTCCAATAAAACCTGCAAATGGCGGAATGCCCACCATGGAGAAGAGAAAGATGGACATCATCACTCCCATAACCGGCTGCTGAAAGCCGAGGCCGGAGTAACTCTTGATCTCTGTGAAATCCTGCCCTTTGTGCCATTCCATATAGGCGACTATTCCAAAGGCACCGACATTCATTAGCGTGTATGCAAACAGGTAGAACAGTACCGCGCTGTAAGCGGCGGGGGTTCCGGCCGCCAGACCGATCATTATGTAACCCGCATGGGCGATGCTGGAGTAGGCCAGCATCCGTTTTACATTATCCTGGACCAGCGCCAGCACATTTCCAACAACCATGGTAAGGATGGCAAAGACCCAGATCACATCCGCCCACTCGGTCCGGGCTTCGGGGAGTGCCCGGCTCAACACCAGTACAAAAGCCACGATTGCCGCCGATTTGGAAGCGGTAGCCATGAAGGCCGTGATGGTCGTCGGCGCTCCGTGATAGACATCGGGCGTCCACATGTGGAAGGGCACGGCCGATATCTTGAAGAAAAAGCCGACCAGCAGCAACGCCACACCGGCCCAGTAGATGAGACCCTTGTTTTCGACGGCGGCGATATCCACCAGGAATGTTGAACCGGAAGCCCCATAGAGCAACGCGATTCCATAAAGCAGAAAACCGGTGGCAAAGGCTCCCAGCAGAAAATACTTCAGCGCCGCTTCTATGCTCTTCTTCTCCCCTTTCACCAGTCCGGCCAGCACATAGAGAGAAATGGACATGGTTTCGATACCCAGAAAAAGGGTAACCAGATTGTTTGACTGCACCAGCAGCAACATCCCGAACGCTGCAAACAAAATCATGGAATAGACTTCCGCAATATGATGCCCGATGTTCTCCAGATAGTCGCGTGTAAGCAGCACGGAAAACAGGGTGCCGGTCATGACCAGGACCGCGCCGAATGCAGCGGTTCCCCCGTACGTGATCAGTTCGTAAAAGGAGGTACCTGTGGGTCCGAACAGGTCGTAAATGGCCACACCGAGGGCGAGGATGGAAAGAAGCACCGTGGTACCGTACGACAGGCGCGGATTCTCCGTAAATGCATCCAGCATCATAACCAGCAGGCCGGCGGCCCCTATGATTATGAGCGGCAGAATGGTCAATAGTTCGTTAGCAGATTCCATGAATTATGTTTAAATCGCGTCGATTCGTTTCGCCAGTTCGATATCCTTGCCGGTAATTTTTCCGCCGGCATCGTGGGTTGCCAGCTGAATCCGAACATCCTTGTAGACATTGAAAATTTCGGGATGGTGTCCCATTTCCTCGGCCTCGAAAGAGATTCTGACCAGGAAGGAGAGTGCTTCCCGGAATCCGGCAAAGGAGAATTCCCTGGTAAGCTTTTCGCCCTCTACATACCAGCCGTCCAGCGCATCCAGTTCTTTTTCTATTTGTGCAGCATCAAGAGCCTGGTTCATTGTGTCACCTCCTTTTTTTCTTCTTCCAGAATTACGGCATACTGCGGAGTCACATCATAGAGATGTTGCGCCCATCCCGGCAGGTCGGACTGTGTCGCATTTCGCGCTACTAGCTCCGCCCGTTCGCGGGTATCATCCAGTAGCCGGGTAACTTCCACTTCCGAGTATTTCGTGAAATCGCCGGGCCGGATTCCAATCCAGACAATAAAGATCATCAACGGAACAAGGACCGCGATCTCGCGTGCGTTTATGTCGGTCAGATTGTTGTTTGCTTCGTTGGTGATGGGGCCGAACATAACCCGCTGGAACATCCAGAGCATATAGGCCGCCGCCAGAATGACCCCAAGAGCACCGATGACGGCATACCAGTACGAACCCAGCACATCCGAGCTGAACGCCCCTACCAGAATCAGAAACTCGCCTACAAAGCCGTTCAGACCGGGCAGTCCGATGGAAGCCAGCGTAGCCATCATGAACATCACCGTAAATACCGGCATTTTCGTGGCGATCCCGCCGAAGTCCGCGATCATCCGCGTATGGCGCCGCTCATAGAGCATGCCCACAATGATAAAGAGCGCTCCGGTGGAAAGGCCGTGGTTGACCATCTGGATGATGGCTCCCTGCGCCCCGGTCGTATTGAAGGCAAACATTCCCAGCACCACGAATCCGAGGTGACTGATAGAAGAGTACGCCACCAGCTTTTTGATATCTTTTTGCACCATGGCGACCAGCGCTCCGTAGATGATGCCGATCACACCCAGCACCGCGAACATGGGCGCGAACGCGATCGCGGCATTCGGGAAAAGCGGAATGAGGAAACGCATGACGGCGTAGGTACCCATTTTCAGGGCGATGGCTGCAAGCACCACAGACCCGGCGGTCGGCGCCTCGGTATGAGCCAAGGGAAGCCAGCTGTGAAAGGGGAAGATGGGAACCTTGATGCAGAATGCGAAGCCGAAAGCCAGAAAGAGCCAGGTCTGTTCCACCAGTCCGAGCTGGAAGGCGGGGTCGGTCAGTAGCCGCCAGTCAGTGGTAAACACGCCGTCATTGACCATATTTCCGGCGGCGTACCCTAAATAGATCAATGCGACAAGCATCAGCAGCCATCCTACCAGCGTATAGATAAAAAACTTGACGGTGGCGTAGATACGGTCGGAGCCTCCCCAGATACCGATCAGGAAAAACATGGGGATCTGGGTCAGTTCGAAGAAGATGTAGAACATGAACAGATCCATGGCCGCGAAAACGCCGAGCGATCCGGTCTGGAGTATAAGGAGCATGGAAAAAAAGCCCGCCACGTGCTTGGTGACCGATCGCCACGCCGAAAGCACCACAATGGGCGCCATGAAGGTAGTCAGCATGAACAGCAGCATGCTCAAGCCGTCCAGGCCCATCATATATTTGACGTCCCAGTCACCGAGAAACGGTTCAGAAACGGTCATATACTGCACAGTTCCTGCTGCGGTGATGTCAAATTGGAAGAGCAGCGGAAGTGACAGTGCAAAGGTGGCTGTGGTCACCAGCAGGCTGGTCCATTTGACCCACTCCTCCTGCCTGATTACAAGCAGCAGCAACGCCCCGAACAGGGGCAGGTAGATGACGATATTTAGCAGTAACTCCATGTACACAACATTGAAAAATTATCGGAACAGCAGCATGGCAACAACGAGAATGACTCCAAGGACTATGCCATAGGCATAAGACTGCACCAGACCGGTCTGAAAATAGCGAAGCAGGCTGCCGGCGAACTGGACCACAGAGCCGACAAAATTCACAAATCCGTCGATGATCTTCATGTCGAACACGGCAAGTACCCGGTCCGAGACACGCACCGTCGGCCTGACAATGGCGCCTTCATAGATCTCATCCAGCAGATATTTGTCGTTCCAGACCTGATACAGCGCCCCCAGCCTGGTGGCGATTCGCCGGTCCTGGCTTTCCGGCTCTTTCTCACCGTAAAGCATGAAAGCGACAAAGACTCCGGCTAAAGCAATCACAACCGAACCGAACAGCAGCATCCACTCGACCTGCTTGCTGAGGATAAGGTCGGCATCCAGAGTGACCCTGTCGAGCCAGTTGGAAAGCAGGTTGACATCGGCCGTTCCCGTGAACGTGGCCACAACAAAATTCGGAATTCCTATAAATCCGCCCACCACGGAGAGGCCTGCCAGGACCCAGAGTACCGATGTCATGGTAAACGGGCTTTCATGCAGTAGCTTATCGGCTCCGGCGGCTTGCGGTACCTTCTCGGGCAGACGGAATTTCCCGTGAAAGATACCCAGTGTGAGACGGAACATGTAAAAGGCAGTCAGGAAAGCCGTGACAAGCGCCACCGCCCAAAGGCCTATGTAAACGGCGCCGTATTCACCCATCCCGGCGTTGAATGTCATCACAAGGATTTCATCCTTGGAGAAGAAACCGGCCAGAGGCGGAATACCGGCAATAGCTATCGTGGCAATCAGAAACGTCTTATAGGTTGACGGGAGGTATTCCTTCAGGCCTCCCATGAAGCGCATATCCTGCGGGTCGAAATGAGCCTCCTTTCCCTCTTCATGCAGTTTGTGCTCCACATGGTGCATGGCATGAATCACGGAACCGGAACCCAGAAACAGACAGGCTTTGAAGAAGGCATGGGTGACAACATGGAACATGGCAGCCACATAAGCTCCTGAGCCAAGAGCCAGGAACATGAAGCCCAGCTGCGAAACTGTGGAATAGGCAAGAACAGCCTTGATGTCGTAGCGTGTCAGGGCGATGGTTGCGGCGACAATAGCGGTAAAAGCTCCGATCACGGCCACCACCAGCATCAGTTCGGGCGACTGCATATACAGTGGCGACAGACGGGAAATCACATAGATTCCGGAGGTAACCATGGTAGCGGCATGGATAAGGGCGGATACGGATGTCGGTCCCGCCATGGCATCGGGCAGCCAGACGAAAAGCGGAATCTGTGCGCTTTTACCGGTGGCTCCAATCAATATCAAAAAGCCGATCAGAAAGACCTGGTCTGTTGAAAACAGCGCGGTTCCGGCGAGGATATCCTCGAACCTGAGGGAGCCGATGGTCTGGAAAATCATGAACATGGCAATCAGGAAGGCAAAATCTCCTACCCGGTTGTAGAGAAAAGCCTTTTTCGCGGCATCGGATTTGGCCATGTCGGTGTACCAGAACCCGATCAGCAGATAGGAGCAGAGGCCGACGCCTTCCCAGCCGAGAAACAACAGCAGCATATTGTCGGCCAGCACCAGATTCAGCATGGCGAAGATAAACAGGTTCATGAAAGCAAAAAACTTCCAGTACCCTTCATCTCCTGCCATGTATCCGATGGAGTAAAAATGGATAAGTGCACCGACTCCGGTTACGACCAGCGTCATGAGCAGGGATAGCTGGTCGAGGCGATAGCCGATATCCGTCGAAAAATCCCCGGCCTCAATCCAGGTAAACAGGCTGATACTGGCGCTTTCACTATCGCCCTGCATCATGATAAAGAGATAGGCGGCCAGGACAAACGGGATGAATACGGCCAGCGTGGATACCGTTCCTATGAACGATTCTCTCGTCCGGTAGTTCTCGGAGGCAAGCCCGGCAATGCCATTTAGGAGAAACCCCGCAAGCGGAATAAGAACGATCCAGGGAACAAGATGAACGTATGCGTCCATGTAGTTAAACAGTTACCAGTTATTAGCGTTTATGGTCCGGCGAAACCGGGGCGTTGGAAAAAGCAACACCACAGCCCTGTGTTCGGTTTACCATCTGAGCAGGTTTATTTTCGTGATGTCCACGGTCAGATGATTGCGAAATATGGCGATGATGATGGCCAGCCCTACGGCAGCTTCGGCGGCGGCTACACAGAGGGAGAAAAAAACGAGTATCTGTCCGTGTACATCACCGAGCTGGGCGCTGAATGAGACCAGGGTGAGGTTAACCGAGTTCAGCATCAGTTCGGCACACATGAAGATAACGATGGCGTTTTTACGGGTAAGAACACCGATGACGCCGATGGTAAACAGCACTGCGGACAAGCCGAGGTACCAGTCAAGTTCTATCATTTAACCTTTCTGTATTTTCGTTGAGCAAGCAGAATCGCACCGACCACGGCGGCGGTGAGCAGGACAGCTGTAGCCAGAACCGGCAGCATGTAGGTGGTGTACAGGGCATCCCCCAGGGCCTCAACCGTGCCAACCTGTTCCATCTCCGGAGAAATGTAGGGAAGGGTTCCGGTAGCACTGGCAATGGCATAAACCAGCATCGAGAGAATGATAACCCCCAGAAAAAATGCCACGGCATATTTCACACTGAAGCGGCTCAGCATGTTCTCTTCACTGTTGAGGTTGAGCAGCATGATGACGAAAAGGAACAGCACCATGATGGCCCCGCCATAAACCAGCACCTGAATGACTGCCAGAAACTGTGCTTTAAGCAAAAGAAAAATTCCGGCTACAGAAACCAGATTAAGCACCAGAAACAGGGCGCTGTTGACCGTATCCCTGCTGAGGATCATTCCGACCGCAGATGCGACTGCCAATGTGGCGAACAGGATAAAGAAGTAAATCTCCATAGGTTACCGCAATTGAAAAATGAGCATCAAGGTACCCAAAAATCCTTGTGTCTTCAACCTCTTAGTTGTCAAATATAGGGAAATATTGAGATTTACATCCGGCCATCCGGAAACAAAAAGGAAACGGATCGAATCAATTCGAAGGGATCTCTCTGTTTTTTTGTAAATTCGGTCATGAATTTACAAAATCTTTGTATCCACGTCCGCTTTTTTTCCTTCAATCACGAGAATTTTTAACGAATCCAAAACACTGCAGAACATGAGTCGTTGCAATCCGGATATGCAGGCCCTTACAGAAAGAATCGAGGTCTCAAGCGCGTTTATCAATGAAATTCATCAGGAGCTGGAAAAGGTTGTCATTGGCCAGCGGCCCATGATTGACCAGCTGCTTACCGGTTTGCTTGCTGACGGACACGTTTTGCTCGAGGGAGTACCGGGCCTGGCCAAAACTCTTACTGTATCCAGCCTGGCGCAGGTGATTGACACCGGGTTTCAGCGCATCCAGTTCACCCCGGACCTGCTTCCCGCAGATCTGATCGGAACCCTGATCTTCAATCAGAAAACCGGTGATTTTTCGGTAAAAAAGGGACCGATATTTTCTAATATAATTTTGGCGGATGAAATAAACCGCTCACCTGCCAAGGTACAGAGCGCCCTGCTCGAGGCGATGCAGGAACGCCAGGTAACCATTGGCGAATCTACCTACAAGCTCGACAGCCCGTTTCTTGTGCTCGCAACGCAGAACCCTATCGAGCAGGAGGGTACATATCCGCTCCCCGAAGCCCAGGTAGACCGATTCATGTTGAAAATCAAAGTCGATTACCCCTCCGGAGAAGACGAACTGGAGATCATGCGCCGGATGGCGCGCACAGGTGAGAAAACGACGCCGAAAAGAGTCGTCAAGCCCCAAACCATTCTTGATGCCCGCCAGGTAATAAATGAGATTTACATGGATGAGCGTGTGGAGCAGTATATCGTTGATATTATAATGGCTACACGGTATCCCGAAAAATATGATATAACCGCTGTTGACGGATTGATTGAATATGGTGCATCTCCCAGAGGCACCATTAATTTAAACCTGGCATCAAAAGCCGTAGCCTTTTGCCAGCACAGAGCCTACGTAACTCCCGAAGATGTTCGATCCATCGCGTACGATGTTCTTCGACACCGTATTGTTTTAACTTATGAAGCAGAGGCTGAAGAAATACAAACAGATAACATTATAGAAACCATATTAAAAAACATCCAGGTACCATAATATATGTATATGTACAGTCGTTGACATTACTATGATATTATAGCTATTTTATAAGGGCAATTTATATACAATTAAACAAATCCCATTACCATGAAATTGAAATTTGTCCCCCGCAACGATGTACGCATCACCAAAAAGAGCTCCTCAAAGTTCAGACCTCTTATTGACGCACTTAACAAACTGGAGCCTGGTGGAGATGCCCTGGAAGTGACCTTCAACAATGAAAAAGAGCTTAACTCCATGAGAAATGTTGTATACACATACAACAGGGAGTCCGGTGCCAAAATCAAAAGCGGCAAGGATACCGTAAACGGAAAAGTGTTTTTCTACAAGGAAAAATAGACCAGAGTCAACGTGACAAAAAAAAGCCTTCTGTATGTAACGGAAGGCTTTTTTGTATAAAGACTTATAAAGATAGGCGCGTCACCAGGCGTGCGGAGAAGTGTCCCGCAGAACGGGCTATCCGCTTCATCAGCCCGGGAATATCAGCTCATTTCCAGCATGCGGTCCAGGGATTTTTTGGCACGTACCCGGATGCTCTCCTCAACTTCTATCTGATACACATCCTCCCTCAACGACCGCAGCGTATCCTCGAGTGTTATTTCATTCATATGCGGGCAGCGTATGCTGCACATCCGGAGCATCTCCTTGTCCGGGTTCTCTGCCGCGATATTATCCCCCATGGCACATTCCGTGAGAATGAGAAATCGCTCGGCGTCCGATTCGCGCACAAAACGGACCATGGCCGTGGTTGATCCGCTATAGTCCGCCGCCTGCACCACTTCCGGCGAACACTCCGGATGTGCCACAACAACGGTATCGGGAAACTGCCTGCGGGCATTATCAATATCCGCGACCGTAAACTTGTCATGTACTTCACAGCGTCCGTCCCATACTACCATATCGTTGTGCCCCGAGCGGTCGCTTCCCGGATAGATTACCTTCTTCCCGGTTTCATTTGCGATGTTTTTTGCCAGAAATTCATCCGGAAGACAGATCACCGAATCGCTGTCAAGCTTGCTCACAATATCGGATGCATTGCTTGAAGTGCAGCATACATCGGTTTCGGCCTTCACATCGGCGTAGGTATTGATATAGGTGACCACAGGGATTCCCGGGTATCGGGCTTTGAGATCGCGGACATCCTGCGCCGTAATACTGGCGGCAAGCGAACACCCGGCCACTTCGGCGGGAAGCAGCACCATGCGGTCCGGATTCAAAATTTTGGCGGTTTCCGCCATGAAGCGTACACCGCAGAACACGATGCGTTTAGCATCGGATTCGGCAGCAATCCTGGCCAGACCCAATGAGTCGCCCACATGATCGGGGATACTGTAAAAGAGCGCGGGTTCCATGTAATTGTGCCCCAGGATAACCGCGTTTTTCTCCTTTTTCAGCCTGTTGATCTCAAAGGCAATTTCCGCTTTCACGCGTATTTCGGATTCCGGAACAATCTTGTCAAGCAGTTTGCTGAGATGTTCATACGTATCGGAAACCGAAGCTGCTTGTGACACTGTACCAGGCATATTTTTTGGGTGATTGTCCAAAAAAATGGAGGTACGGCACTATCGCCATACCTCCTTTAATGTAGATTCCGAAGAAGCTAACGGTCAGAAGTTACTCTTTGGTGTCTTCATTTCCTGACTCTTCTTCCTTCTTCTGCAGCCTCTCCTTCAGGTCCTTGAGCCCCGACATTTCTCCCAGAGTCAACTTTCCTGAAGCGGCAGGCTCGGCCTGAGCTTCCTTCTTTTTACCCTTGGCGGAAGCTTTCTGTTTGGCTTCATCCATCTGGCCGATCTTGTTTTGACTGACAACAATACTTTTGTTGTTTTCATCAAAATCGGTAACGACCACCTTGACGGTTTCATCCTCTTTATAGGACTCTTTCAGCGAGTCGCCGTTTTCAGCTTCACGCGCCGGCATGAACGCCTCAACGCCGAGCGGCAGCTGACCGAAAACTCCCTTGTCAGTGACTTTTGTTACCGTTATTTCCACTTCATTGCCTACGGCATATTCCACAGCATATTTCTCCCAGGGATTCTGCTGTACCTGCTTGTGGCCAAGTGAAATTCGGCGGTTGTCAAAGTCAACGGAGAGAATAACCACTTCCAGCTCTTCGCCCTTGTTGACGATTTCGCTCGGGTGATTCACTTTTTCGGTCCAGCTCATATCGGAAATATGTACCAGTCCGTCGATTCCGGGCTCCAGTTCCACGAAGACACCGAAGTTGGTGAGGTTCCGGACCACTCCTTTGTGCCTGGAACCAACCGGATATCGCTCCAGAAGATCTTCCCACGGATCCGATTGCAGCTGCTTGACACCAAGGGACACCTTGCGTTCGTCCTTGTTGATGTTCAGCACTACGCACTCGATAACCTGGTTCTTTTCGACCAGCTGTGAAGGGTGCTTGATGTGCTGGGTCCAAGACATTTCACTGATGTGGACCAGGCCTTCTACGCCCTTCTCCAGTTCAATGAACGCGCCATAATCGGCAATGGAGACCACTTTACCCTGCACCTGGACGTTTTCGGGATACTTGCTGTCAATCTCGTCCCAGGGGTGAGGCTGGAGTTGCTTGAGGCCGAGTGATATCCGCTTTCGCTCCTCATCAAATTCAAGAACGACCACGTTAAGACGCTGGTCAAGGCGTACGATTTCGGAGGGATGCTCCACGCGTCCCCATGAGAGGTCGGTGATGTGCAGCAGTCCGTCCACTCCGCCAAGGTCGATAAACACACCAAAGTCGGTGATGTTTTTAACCACACCTTCCAGAATTTGTCCGGGCTCCATGCTGGCAAGTATTTGCTCACGCTGCTCTTCCAGGTCGGACTCAACCAGGGCGCGGTGTGAAACCACCACATTTTCACTGGACATATTCAGTTTGACCACCATGAACTCCATGGTTCTTCCGACATAGGCGTCAAAATCGCGTACCGGGCGCACGTCAATCTGAGATCCGGGAAGGAAGGCGTCAATACCGTGGATGTCCACCACCATTCCACCTTTGATACGGCGCTTGATATAGCCCTCAATGATTTTTTCGGTGTTGTGGGCCTCTTCAATATCCTGCCATGTACGGAGGGAGTCCGCTTTGCGGCGCGAAAGCACCAGCTGGCCGTCCCGGTCTTCAACCTTGTCAAGGAAAACTTCTACTTCATCACCGATGTTCAGGTTCTCGGGATCCTTGAATTCATTAATAGGGACAATGCCCTCGGACTTAAAACCGATATCGACTATTACATATTTCTCGTCGACTGAAAGGACCCGGCCGGTAACAATCTCTTTTTCGGTGAAGGAGGTCAGGGTTCCTTCATACATTTTGACCATCTGATTGAACTGGTCATCATCGTATTCTTCGGAAGCTTCCTGCAATTCATCCAGATTATACACCTTGTCTCCAACCAGACCGCTGAAGGTGGGGATGCTGGATTCATCTAACTCTTCGGCCTCCGGTTCGCTCTGCTGTTCAGTGAGTTCGGGTTCTTCACCGGCAGTTTCTTCAACACCGCCTGCTTCTTCCGGAGCTTCCTCAACATCCTTTTGCGCCTCTTCTGCATCGGCTTTTTCGCCGGCGCCCTCTTCTTCCGCGCTCTTTATCTCTTCCGTCTCCTTTTCAGTGGCAGTGTCATCCGCTTTTTCTGCAGCCGTATCTTTTTTCTCAGCGGCCGTCTCTTTCACCTCATCTTCATTGCTCGCTGCTGCTTTTTCCGCCTGTTCTTCAGCCGGTTTGATATTTTCAGGAGCTTCTTCGATTTTTTGATCCTTTTTTACTTCATCGGTCATGTAACTTTACCTGGTTTCAGTTAGCCTCCCGGTTATTGTATTATGTGCCAACAACCAGGGGATTGGGGTTTATGTTTCGGTTTATATCGTTAGATTGTCGCCCGAGCCTGTCCTTTTACTACGGATATGTTCCATAATTCTTGTGACCTGCTCGTCAAACGTCATGGACGTTGAATCGATTTCAATGGCATCATCCGCCTTTTTAAGAGGCGCGACGGCACGGGTGGAATCGATCCGGTCCCGCTTTTCAACATTTTGCAACACTTCTTCATATGTGACACTCTCGCCCTTTTCGATGCTTTCATCGTATCTGCGCCGGGCGCGCGCTTTCTGGTCGGCAGTCAGAAAAAATTTGAGGTCGGCATCCGGAAATACATCCGTGCCGAGATCCCTTCCTTCCAGAACTACGTTGCGGTTCCCGGATTCTTCGCGCAGGATGCCTCGAACGACTTCCCTTACTTCCGGCATGGCCGCAACCCTGCTCACATGGTCATTAATTACACCGGACCGAATATCGCGGGTTATTTCTCTTCCTCTGTTGAAAACCCGGGCCTCGGTACCCTTGAAATCAAATCGCAGTCCGTGGCTTTGTATCTTTTCCAGAAACTCGAATTGGTCATTGCCGCATACCGTGAAGAGATAGGTAAGCCCGCGATAGATGGCACCGCTGTCAACATAATCAAACCCGGTCTGACGGGCGATTTCCCTGGCGGTTGTACTTTTACCGGCACCTGCCGGCCCATCTATGACTATGATCAATGATTTGTTCCGATTTCCTTACGCCACAACTTTTCAAAATGTCCGGTAATTTATGCGATATCTTTTTTTTTTGCAAAACATTCTTGTAAATAGCTGGACATAATCATAAATTTGAGGTCTATCTAATTTTTATCATTTCGAAACCAACGAAAGTTTTAAGAACAGATCATGCCGCAACATAAATCAGCAGAAAAACGTGTTCGCCAATCCGCAAAGCGTCGTCTTGCCAACCGTGACAAGCGATCCAAAATGAGAACGTTAAGCCGCAAGGTGTTCGAGGCCGGCGACAAAGAACAGGCACAGGCGCTGCTTGTTGATGCCGTTTCCTACATCGATCGTCTTGCCTGCAAGGGGCTTGTCCACAAAAACAACGCTGCCAACAAAAAGTCAAGGCTGGTTCGGCACGTGAACAACCTCGGGTAATGATCTCTGATCCGGCCACTCCCCCTGGCCCGGATTCGAATATCATCTGAATTATTCCTGACGAATGATTCTTCAGGGGACCAGGCACCTGCCGGCTCCCCTGGCTTTCACTTCTCTTTTTGTGTGTCCCTGTATTTGGTTGCCACAGACACACCCAGACTCTAAAAACTATTTTCCCATGGCCAAAGCCCTGCTCGCAATTCTTGACGGTTACGGACTCCCTGAAGACGATTCCGCAAGTGCCATCAAGAAAGCGCATACTCCTTTCGTGGATTCCCTGATTGAAAATGAACCCAATTCGAAACTCAGTGCGTCCGGCCTGGATGTCGGGCTCCCCGAAGGTCAGTTCGGCAACTCCGAAGTCGGCCACCTGAATATCGGTGCGGGACGCATCGTTTGGCAGGAACTAACCCGGGTAAACAAGGATATTGAAGACGGTGGCTTTTTTGCCAACGAGGCGCTTCTGTCCGCTGCCGAACAGGCAAAGAAATCCGGCAAAGTACACATCATGGGACTCTTCTCGGATGGCGGAGTGCACAGCCACAATAATCACCTGTTCGCTCTTCTCCGCTTCTTCCAGCAGCAAGGCATCGAAAACGTTTTCGTCCATGCCTTCACCGACGGCCGCGACACCTCCCCCCACGGCGGAGCCAGATATGTCGAAACGTTTCTGGAAGAGAGCAAAAAGGCGGGTGTGGGCAAAATCGCTTCTGTGGTTGGACGCTATTACGCCATGGACCGTGACCGCCGCTGGGAACGGACCCAGCTGGCCTACGACCTGCTTGTCCACGGAAAAGGTGAGAAAGCCGACGATCCGGTCGAAGCCGTCAAAAAATCGTATGAGGATGGCGTCACCGACGAATTCATCAAACCACTTGTACTGGATGATTCTCCTGAATCCCGCCTCGGCAAAAACGACCCGGTGGTTTTCTACAACATCCGCGGCGACCGGGCGCGCCAGATCACAACCGCCCTCACCGAAACGGAATTTGATGACTTTCCGGTGGAATCCGGCCTTAACCTCCACTATGTCTGTTTCACACAATACGACAAGCGATACAAGAATGTGCATGTCGCCTACCCCCCTATTTCCATGACCAATACCCTTGGGGAAGTGATCGCAGCAAATGGCATGAAACAGCTCCGAATCGCCGAAACGGAGAAATATCCGCACGTAACCTATTTTTTCAACGGCGGCGTGGAGGAACCGAACAAGGGTGAAGACCGGAAAATGGTTCCGAGTCCGAAGGTTCCCACCTACGATCACCAACCCGAAATGAGCGCCCCGGAACTCACCGAAGAGCTGGTCAAGCTGATTAACGGCGAGCAGTATGAAATGATCATTCTCAACTATGCCAACCCGGACATGGTGGGGCATACAGGCGATTTCGATGCCACCGTCAAAGCCGTTGAAACGGTTGATACCTGCCTCAAAAAAGTGGTTGAAGCCGCCACGGAGAAAGGATACAAGATCATAGTGATCGCCGACCATGGCAACGCCGACATCATGAAAGAGAAAGACGGGAGTCCGCATACAGCGCACACAACCAGCAAGGTGCCGTTTATCGTGCTGAATGAGCCGGGTATTTCCACCCCCGAAGACGGCATTCTGGCCGATGTTGCTCCTTCACTGCTTAAGCTGATGGGAATTTCCCAGCCTGATGAAATGACCGGTAAACCCCTTTTCTGAACCCCTTGCAGGGCCCGTTAAACGGAGGTTCTGGTCCGCTGTACCTCCTCCGTCAATTCGAAAGAAACGCCGTGGCATTCCGTGACCACGATTGGCTACGGAAACTACATGTGGATCAGAGCATGTTTCGGAACAGGCGTCTGTGCAAGGCTTCCCGCACCGGATTCGCCATGAACCGGTATATAACCGGGAACGCTTTCGGCCGGATGGAGGATGCGGCCGAGGCCGGCTTTGAGGCATGCTGAAACCGGGTCGTGGAGACCGTCCCATTGGTTGCTCCGCCGGCGCTGAGGAACCCGTCTTTTCTTCCATTACTACCCCTGCTGATCGAGAAGAAGATCTGCTTTCCTGCCCGGAATTATTACTGAGCAAATCCTTGCATTTACACTAAGGCGGGGCTACATTCGTTTTTTGTTCTGAACGTTTAAATCCGCTCCACGGTTTTCAATTACGTCTCCGGACAAGAGTTTGTTCACGGTTAATCACATCAGCTATACGTTTTTATGGAAGGCAATTTTTCTAACAGGGTTCGCGATGTCATTCAGTTCAGCCGGGAGGAAGCGTTACGGCTCGGCCACGACTATATCGGAACCGAACATCTCATTCTCGGAATTCTGCGTCTCGGAGACGGTGTCGCCATAAAAATACTCAAGAACCTCCGCTGCGACCTGTACAAACTCAAGAAAACCATCGAGGAGACGGTCCGCGGAACCGGTGCCGCTGTCACTGTCGGGAACATCCCGCTCACCAAACAGGCCGAAAAAGTGCTCCGCATCACCTATCTGGAGGCCAAGCTCTACAAAAGTGACACGATCGGAACCGAGCATCTTTTGCTGTCCCTGTTGCGGGACGACGAGAATATCGCCGCCCAGATCCTTCAGCAGTTCAATGTTACTTACGATGCGGTCAGGGAGGATCTGGATTTGATTGTCTCCGGCCACGCATCCCGATCGGAAACATCCCGGCCCAGAGCCAGCGAATCACCGACTTCAGATAATCCGAAATCTTCATCCGGAAGTGCAAGAGAACGAAAAATGGAAAAGACAAAAACTCCCGTCCTTGACAATTTTGGTCGCGATCTTACCAAACTGGCCGAAGAGGACAAGCTGGATCCCATCGTCGGCCGTGAGAAAGAAATCGAACGCGTGGCGCAGGTACTCAGCCGCCGGAAAAAGAACAATCCGGTCCTTATCGGTGAACCGGGTGTCGGCAAAACGGCCATTGCCGAGGGCCTTGCATTGCGCATCATGCAACGAAAGGTATCCCGCGTTCTCTACGACAAAAGAGTGATCGCGCTCGACCTCGCCGCGCTGGTCGCAGGCACCAAATACCGCGGCCAGTTTGAGGAAAGGATGAAGGCGATCATGAACGAGCTGGAGAAGATTCCCGATATCATCCTTTTCATTGACGAGCTTCACACCATCGTGGGAGCTGGCGGGGCCAGCGGTTCGCTGGACGCATCCAACATGCTCAAGCCGGCACTTGCCAGAGGTGATGTGCAGGCTATCGGCGCCACCACGCTCAACGAGTACCGGCAGTACATCGAAAAGGACGGTGCCCTGGAGCGAAGGTTCCAGAAAATCATGGTGGATGCCACTTCTGCTGAAGAGACCACTACGATTCTGAACCAGATCAAGGGCAAATACGAAAAACACCACAGTGTCCGGTATTCCGAAGAGGCCCTGGCCGCCTGCGTCACCATGACCGACCGCTACATCACCGACCGGTTCCTGCCCGACAAAGCCATCGACGCCCTGGATGAGGCCGGCGCCCGTGTGCACCTGTCGAACATCACGGTTCCCGAGCATATCGTAAAGCTGGAGGAAGAGATCGAAATCACCAGCGCCGAGAAAAACAATATGGTCAAGAAGCAGCGTTTTGAAGATGCCGCCCGGCTTCGCGACAACGAAAAACGGCTGATCGAGGAACTGGAACATGCCCAGCGCGAATGGGAGAAAGAGTCGGAAAAGATCATCTACAACGTCGAGGAAGAGGATGTAGCCACCGTTGTTGCCATGATGACCGGTATTCCGGTGAACAAAATCGCTCAGAGCGAAGGCCAGAAACTGCTAAAAATGAAGGAGGAACTCTCCGCGCATGTGATCGGCCAGGAGGAGGCGATCCTCAAGCTGAGCAAGGCCATACAGCGGACGCGCGCCGGACTGAAGGATCCGTCGCGGCCCATCGGCTCATTCATCTTTCTGGGTCCCACCGGAGTCGGTAAAACCGAGCTGGCCAAAATCATGTCGAAATACCTTTTCGACTCCATTGATTCCCTCATTCGCATCGACATGAGTGAGTACATGGAAAAATTCTCGGTTTCCCGCCTGATCGGAGCCCCTCCGGGCTATGTCGGCTACGAAGAGGGTGGTATCCTCACCGAGAAGGTCAGGCGCAAGCCCTACAGTGTCGTACTGCTGGATGAAATCGAAAAGGCACACCCGGATGTGTTCAATCTGCTGCTTCAGGTGCTGGATGACGGTATCCTGACCGACAGCCTTGGCCGTAAAGTCGACTTCCGGAACACCATTATTATCATGACATCCAACATCGGGGCCCGTGACATCAAGAACATGGGTCGCGGTATCGGTTTTGCCGACGGCGACGGCGCCTCCGACTATTCCAAAATGAAGTCCACTATCCAGGACGCCCTTAACAAGGTATTCAATCCGGAGTTCCTGAACCGCGTCGACGATGTCATTGTCTTCAAGCCGCTCGAGAGGAATGACATTTTCCAGATCATCGACAATATGGCCAATGAACTTTTTGAAAGGATTGAAAGCCTCGGGTTCAAAGTGGACATTACCAAAGGCGCCAAAGAGTTCCTCACCGACAAAGGATTTGACCAGAAATTCGGTGCGCGGCCGCTTAAACGCGCCATCCAGCGCTATGTGGAAGACCCGCTTGCCGAGGAAATTCTGGGGGCTGAAAAAAGAAGCGGATCCACTATTCGCATCAAAATGAACAATGCCCGCGACGGACTCCTCTTCGAATGGAAAGATCCCGATAACCTCGCCACGGACGTTAACTCCGAAAACGAAGAAACCCGGCAGGGCGAAAGCAACGGCAAGCCGTCGCAAAACATATCGCAGAACAAGAACTGAATGAGCCGCCGTTGCGGATTGTCCCTAATCTGTTGCGGAGTTTCCCTAAACGCTGAGGCACCGTGCGGTGATATTACAGCCCGTGCCGAATCTCAAGACCCCGGTTTGTGCCCTCCAGCCGGTAGGTGCCGGACGATACGTACATGAATCTGAGCGGGAACAACTCCGAAGTGTAGACGGTCCGGGTTGTCGTTTCGCGAACCACTCTGCGCTGTTCAATATCGATCATGTGGCCTCTCAGGTTCTCCAGCTGACCGTCGGCGGATCTGCGGCCTGTCAACACCGAGAGAATCCCGTCCGGCATGTAGGCCGCCACAAGCACGGTCTCCGAAAAGCTGGCACTCCCAAGGCGCTCACCGTCTATCACCCGATGGACCAGCACTCTGCCCGACGCACGTGCTGTCACAAAACGGCCATCATCACTCAGAACAAGTTCGCGGATTTCATTCTCTTCGTAATCCAGTTCCGCCAGCAACTGTCCCTGAAACGAGGTCACGTAACCGCGATCGGTACCGGTTTCGGCATCTTGCGCCAGGATAACGAGCATTCGTCCGGCGGGATGAGGTACAACCTCACGGATTGCCATCCCGGGCAATGAGATTACCGGTTCGGGCTCACCCGGCATATCCATCTTCTGGACGCGGGAACGCACCAGGTCGCCGTCATAAATCTCCGGGTTGATCACATACGAGACCCTCGCGTAATCCGGAGTCGAATAGGTCGAAATTGTCTCCCCGTCCACACTTCCGGAGCTGTTGGATGCCCGGAACACCTCCGCGCCGCGCTCATCATAAAAGGTAAAACCGGCGATATTGTCCTGGTATATGAAGCTGCCGTCATTCTGCATATAGAGTCGAATGGACGGGTCGTTGGAGTCGTGGTCAGCTAGTGGGGCAATCCTGTTCACCAGATCGCCGTCACTGCGATATATCTCGACGGAAACCTGTCCGCCGCGTATAAACAGGGCGCCCACATAGGCGCGGTTCGCGCTTACCGAGTACTGATGCGCTCCGGCGATCATGGACGAACCGTCTCCGAAAATCACTTCGTTGGCGGTAAACCGGGCACTTCGGGTCTCACCATCATCCCGAAAAATATCCATCCGAAACCGGTCCGGCGCAAAATTCGCCGTCTCCGGAGTAAAGGAAAACTGGATATCCTGGGCCAGGGAGAAGCCGACAGGTAACACCGCGGAAAGAAAGAGCGAAAAAACGAGGATGCGCAGGGTGAAAACCATGAAATCAGGTGTTGTTTTTCGGGTAATATATATGACAATGCCTTATCATCAGAACGTGCGGTGCCATGTGATGAAGCGGCGGGACACCGGTGCCGGCAGGCTGCTAACCCGCGTACCTAAAATACTGAAAATGCGGCGTCAATGACCATACGATATTCCATTATCATTCCAGTCTACAACCGTCCGGGTGAATTGAGCGAGCTGCTCGAAAGTCTTGCTGCTGCCCCTGCGGAAGTCATGAGCCGGACAGAAGTGATTGTTGTGGATGACGGATCGGAAGAACGTTCGGGAGAGGTTTGCCGCAACAGCCGGGACACACCGGACATACGCTATCTGTATCAGGATAACCGGGGGCCGGGAGGAGCGCGAAACACCGGTGCCGGCATGGCCAGAGGGGAATGGCTGATTTTCTTCGATTCCGACTGCATCATCCCGCCCGGATACATGGACGCCGTGGAGCAGGGCCTTTCCAATGGGAATGTTGATGTGTTCGGCGGACCCGATCGCGCTTCAGACGACTTCACCCCCACGCAGAAGGCGATTGACTATGCCATGACCTCCTTTCTTACAACCGGCGGAATCCGCGGCGGCCGCAAACAACTCGACCGCTACTATCCCCGGAGCTTCAACATGGGTATCCGGAAAAGCGCCTTTGATGCCGTAGACGGTTTTTCTTCGCTGCGGTTTGGAGAGGATCTGGATCTGAGCATGCGACTGATCGCGGCCGGGTATCGTACGGCACTCCTGGACAGGGCCTGGGTCTATCACAAACGGCGAACCGATCTCAAAAAGTTTTTCAAGCAGGTTTATAACTCCGGCATGGCCCGTGTCGTGCTGAACAAGCGCCATCCCGGCACGATGAAGGCCGTCCACTGGATGCCCTCCCTGTTTGTGCTCTATCTGGCGGCGGCTTTTCTGTCGCTGCCGGTTGCCGGCGGCTGGCTCTGGCTTCCCCCGGCGCTGTTCTGCCTGTTGCTTTTTCTGGATGGATGGCGGAAGACCCGACATCTTGTATCCGCACTCCTGGTTCCGCCTGCGGCACTTTTTCAGCTCTCCGGTTACGGAACCGGACTGCTTCACGCGCTGGTGATTATCCACATCCTGGGCCGCACCGACGCGCGGGCATTTGAAAAAAACTTCTACCGCTGATCGTCGGGGTTCCGTTATCCACAATGCGTGTGGGTTGTATTCCCGGCCATCACTCCCCGCCCCAGGCTTCCCGGACGCCCCAACCCGCGGTTCCCTGTTTGCCTGTGTGGCCGCCCGGTTGCAACTGCCTGTCCGACCGGACACCTCGAAACTTCCGGATTGACATTTGTCCCCGCCGCATGCAACCATTTCGGTTCTCCGTAAATAAACTACCCAAGCCGCAGATACCCCAAATTCATTGCTCAGCCATAAATTCGCACGCTCCGGCAACCGCAGCGATGCAATGCAGCCAGGTCAATCACAATCATCCGTTTTTTTACACCCATGCATGATTGATTTGCATCTGGATTTCCATTATATTTACAGTCTTTGCAAAAGCAGAGATTGCAATAATAAAACCATACTCTGCGTGTTCTTTGTTCTTGATGATAAAAGCGATCGACATCGCAAGTTGAACTCATTCGGTTGAAATCAATGATCGGGGCGTAGCGCAGCCCGGTAGCGCATCTGCTTTGGGAGCAGAGGGTCGCAGGTTCAAATCCTGTCGCCCCGACATCATTCATGGATACACAATGCGCTCATGGCAGATTACAGGGCAGCTGATTCCGGCCATGGGAGATGTGCCCGGAGCAATGATTTTCGGGTGATATCGTCGATATGAAGCCGGTGATGCCATGCAGCAAAATACGAGCCCGCAGTCAGACAGGCGCCCGTAGCTCAACCGGATAGAGCAACTGCCTTCTAAGCAGTAGGTTACAGGTTCGAGTCCTGTCGGGCGTACAACAACCGTTTTTTTTGGCGACATGGCCGAGTGGCTAGGCAGAGGTCTGCAAAACCTCGTACGGCGGTTCGAATCCGCCTGTCGCCTCACTCAATCAGCTTCGATGTTTATGCCGCGTTCGTCTAGAGGCCTAGGACGCCGCCCTTTCACGGCGGTAGCACGGGTTCGAATCCCGTACGCGGTACCATCCGATGTCGATCACGGAGCCCATAGCTCAGTTGGTTAGAGCGCCAGGTTGTGGCCCTGGAGGCCGTGGGTTCAAATCCCATTGGGCTCCCTTTTCATAGCAGTGATGCCGCGTTCGTCTAGGGGTCTAGGACGCCGCCCTTTCACGGCGGTAGCACGGGTTCGAATCCCGTACGCGGTACCATCAAGCCCGGTTTCTGTTCAGAAGCCGGGCTTTTTTTATGGCGGATGGCTGTCAGCCGGAAAGGTGCTTTCGCTTCATCCCGCGACGGGGAACATATTCCTGATTCAATTCACCGAGCGGACCGGCAAGCGGTCGATTTCCTGAGCGGCATGGCCCGGTTTCATCACCTCTTGCTCGAAACTCCAATGATCCCGGTCCCACGGGGGTTTTCCCTTCGCCCGTCGACCGCCATCATGGCCAGGCCGGGCAGCAGCGTAACCGCGTAGTAAAACGGGAGCCAGAACATGGTCTTCATCCCGAAACGGGTGAACCACAACATGGGATACTTGATCAGCATCACCCAGGCGCGGTGCCCCCACTTCCCGTAGGTGTACCGGACCGACACCGGCTCCAGGCCCGAAGCCATTAGTTTTTCCAGCAGTTCCTCACGGGAATAGCCGGCCCTGGCGTGCTCATCCACAAAGAACTCATCCTCGCCGGCATCCTCTTCGGAGTAGTGGGACGGAGAATGCATCACAAACATCCCGCCGGGTTTCAGAGCCTTGCGAATCCGCTTCATCACACCGATGTCATCTTCAATATGCTCAAGCACATCCACACAAAGAGCCAAATCATACGATTCGGCGGGCAGCTCCTGCGTCACCAGATCAACGGCATCAAACCGGATCCGGCCCGATGCAATCGCGTCCCTGAAATAGTACCGGCAATCGTCCAGGTAATCTTCCTTGATATCTGCGGCATGGACCACCGCGTTGGGAAATGATGTGAGTAGAAACCGGTCGTACTGACCAAAACCACTCCCGGCGTCGAGGATATCCACCCGTTCACGGCGCGAAAGGCCGGCGCGGAACTGCGCGCGAACCGCCGATCGCACATACCAGCTCCTAAGAAAAAACATATCCAGCAACCGGTAGAAGAGGGTTCGGAGAGAACGTGACCGACGGATCCAGGCGGCAAAGCGGTCTTTTGTCGGGTCGTATGCGATTTTACTCATGGCCTCCCGGTACCTTCGGTATCGGAATTGCCGGCGGGCGGGACAGATCGATCGATCTCGTTGGTTTCATCAAAACCGGCGATATCCTGGATGTTCACCGGATCGCCTTTGTTGCCGGCCCGGTTCTGGTTCAGGATTTCACCGAGAAAACCAACAGAGAAAAACTGCACCCCAAGCAGCAGGAAGAGAATGCCGAACAGGAACAGCGGGCGGCCCGAAAGATAGACTTCAAAAAACAGGCGCATGACCGTAAGGTAGAGGGTGATCGCCCCGCCGATGATCAGGAACAGCGTCCCGACTCCGCCGAAAAAATGCATGGGACGCTTCATGTAATGGCCGAGGAACAGCAGCGTAACCAGATCGAGGAATCCCTTTATAAACCGGGACAAACCGAATTTGGACTCTCCGAATTTGCGCGGATGGTGCTGAACGACCTTCTCCCCGATTCGCTCAAAGCCTTCCTGCTTGGCCAGATACGGAATATACCTGTGCAGCTCTCCATACAGGGTGAGATGCCCGACCACCTCGGCGCGGTAAACCTTGAGGCCACAGTTGAAATCGTGAAGTTTGATGCCGGTAGTCAGCGATGTCACATAATTGAAGAAGCAGGAGGGTATGGTTTTGCTGATGGGGTCGTATCGCTTCTTTTTCCAACCGCTCACCAGATCCAGGTTCTGCTCCTCAATCATGCGGATCATTTCCGGAATCTCGGCAGGATCATCCTGCAGATCGGCGTCCATCGTTGCGACATACTTACCCGACGCCAGCAGAAAACCCTGCTGCAGCGCTGCGCTCTTGCCGTAGTTCCGGCGGAACCGGATACCACGAACCCGGTCGGATTGGCCCGTCAGCTCCGCAATTTTCTCCCACGATCCGTCATCGGACCCGTCATCCACCAGAATGATTTCATACGTCCACTTCGGGGAAAGCGCATCCCCGATGCGGCCGACAAGCTCCCCGAGAGAATCCACTTCATTCAACAGGGGAACAACGACCGATACCTCTGCCCTGTTTACGGTCCTGTTATTCGTCAAAATTTCTTGCTTTTATTTTGGTATTATGAGCGTTATAGTAAATACAATTATCCAGAAAATGAAACCTCCGGAAGCAATCACATGAAAAAACTCTACTACTCCATAGGTGAAGCTTCCCGGCTTACCGACGTGGAGCCGCATGTTCTGCGTTACTGGGAGTCGCTTTTTCGTGAACTGGCTCCGGCCAAAAACCGCGCCGGCAAGCGGACCTACACAGAACTGGATATCCAGACCATCCTTGTGCTCAAAGACCTCATACAAGAGAAAAAATATTCTACGGCAGGAGCTCGCAAGGAATTGCAGCGTCTTAGAAACCACCGGAAAGATAAGCAGGATTCCGGTGAGCTGCCGGTGGAATTGACCCGCGACCTCAAGCAGGTCCGTGTATTTCTGAATGATCTGTTGCAGAAGTTATGAGATCTCTTTCGTCAGCCGATTTTGGAAATTTCCGGCTGTTCACCATCGAAACCGGACGTTTTCGCCTGGATGGCGGCGCCATTTTCGGTGTAGTGCCCAAAGTGCTCTGGTCCAGGCGTTTCGAGAGCGATGAACAGAACCGCATCCCGCTCACGGCCCGCTGCCTGCTGGTGCACTCGCGGTCAACCCAAAGACTCTACCTGATCGACACGGGACCCGGACACAAGTTCGATAAAAAGTTCAGTGCCATCTACGGGCTCGATTTTTCGGATTACTCTCTGGATCAATCCCTTGCCTTTCACGGATTCAACCGCTCAGATGTCACCGATGTCGTTTTCACACACATGCATTTCGACCACTGCGGGGGCGCTGTTTCGCGGGATGAGCACGGCCGGGCCATACCCCACTTCCCCGAAGCCCGCCACTGGGTGCATCAAAAGCAGTGGGACTCGGTTCAGCACCCCAATGCCAGGGAAAAAGCCAGCTTCCTGCCGGAAAATATCGAGCCTCTCGCCGCATCCGGTCTGCTCCATTTCATCGATGACCACCATATATACGAACCGGGATTCGGGACTGAGGTCGTCCATGGCCACACCTCCGGCCAGCAGCTACCGCTGCTCAACGACGGCGACAGAAAACTCCTTTTTGCCGCCGATTTAATGCCGACCGCCGCCCACCTCCCGCTGCCCTGGGTGATGGGCTTCGACATGCGTCCGATTCAGACCATGGAAGAGAAAGTTCGTATCCTCGGCCGGTGCATCCGCGACAACACCTCTCTCTACCTGGAACATGACCCCAATCATGAAGTGATCCGCCTTGAGGGTCCGCCTGAAAAACCAGCAGTAGGCTGGAACGGCACTCTGAATGATTTGTGATTGTTATCTTTTCGCCGGATACTAACCGGGCGTGATTCTCGTAACGTATAGGTAGCTGCAATCCGAGTAACATTTCCATGGCATCACACCCTGATTATGAATCCATTGAAACGCTGTTCAGGTCCGCTTACCGGACACTGCGCAAGCGCCTGAAACGGACCGCGCTGACCGGCGGCCTGGCGGCTGTCCCTGTGCTCCTGTTCCTGTTTCTGCTACTGGAGCATCTTCTGTTCCTGCCGCCCTGGTTTAAAACCGCCTATTGGGCCATGTCTGTAGCTCTGGCGCTCCTGATTGCCCTGTACATCCGCAGAGAATACGCCCTCCCTGACTTTACCTCATTTTACCGGGAAGCCTCCGACCGCATGAACCTGCCGGAGTTGCGGCATGTGATGGACCTCTCACTTAAACGCGGATCGGCCGATCCCGACCTGCTTGAAGCCGCCATACGACAGAACCTGGAGCGGGCTGCCGAAAAAGAGCCGAAGCAACAGCTTTCGGCCTATGTCGCCTCCCTCCCGCTCACCCACCTCTACCGGCGTGCAAGGTGGTCCGCCGGAAGCGGCGTTTTGCTGCTGGCCGCCGGATTCCTGCTATTCGGTGATGCCCTCCAGCGCACCGGCACTTTCTGGGCCTCCTATGACCGACCCATCCCCTTCGAATTCACAATCACCCCGGGCGACACTATCATCGAACAGGGCTCGCCGTTTCGGGTACGGGTTGACTTCGAGGGCACGGTTCCCGGCCAGGTTCGCCTCGGTCTCCAGACCGACCGGGAGGATCGGCCCCGTATCCAGGGAATGACCTCCACCGGCGACGCAACCTTTGCCTCCCGGGAAGCCGACCTGTTTGAGGACGCCGATTTTTTTGTTGAAATGGACGGCCACAGAAGCGAGCGGAAGCGGGTCCGGGTGGAACTGCTCCCCAGGCTTCAGGACCTCGTCGTGACCGCCCATCCCCCACCGTACACCGGCATGGAGAGCATCTCGAACACCTATCCGTTCAACCGGATGGATGCCCCCGCCGGATCACGCATCGAAATTCGTTCGAGCAGAAACAAGCCGCTTGCAGAGCTGGGGCTTGTTTCCGAATCTCGTGCAGACACCCTCCACATCCAGCCCGATACCCTCATCGCAGCCGAGTTTGCCGCCCGTGAAGATGACCGGTTCCATTTTGTGATGCGCGACTCTTTCGGCCTGGAGAACAGCAACCCGTTCCGATTCCGGCTCAGCGTGATCCCGGACCGGCCGCCGCATGTGGAGATTCTCAGTCCGGAGCGGCATGTTCACGAGTTCATCCAGGGAACCGTTCCACTGCTCTATGAGTATGAGGACGATTACGGGTTTACGGCGGCCGAACTTCACTACCGATTGCACAAAGCTTTTGTGGATGTGCCCGTTGAAGGGATGGTTACGCTGGAAACTCCGCAGCGCAACCGGGGCATGGCCGACCACGACTGGGACGTGAGCAGAATGAACCTCGGACCGATGGACCGGCTGGAATACTGGATTGAAATCACCGACAACAACGAGGTCGAAGGCTACCAGACCAGCCGTTCCGCCACCCACATCATCGAGATACCGTCGCTGGCCTCCCGGTTTTTTGAGCAGGAGGAGAAGGAGGAGGCGATTGAAAGCCGTCTCTCGGAAGTGGAAGAGACCTACCAAAGGATGCAGCAGGATATGCAGGAGCTGCGGGAGCGGATTCAGACACAGCCGGACGATGACTGGGAGCAGTCACAGATTCTCGACGACATCCAGGATCAGCGTCGTGATATCGAGGAGCAGATCGAGGAGATGCGGCGGCAGTTTGATGAATTGACGCGCGACATGGAGTCGCAGGACCTCATGTCGGAGGAAACGCTCAGCCGTTACCGGGAGCTGCAGGACCTGATGGACGAAATCGACGACCCCGAAATCCTGCGCCTGCTGGAAGAGATGCAGAAAAACCTGGGCGATATGGATCAGCGTCAGCTCCGGGAACAGCTTGAGAACATAGAGTTCAACGAAGATCGGTACCGGGAGCGGCTGGAACGGACCATGGAGCTGTTCAAGTCACTTCGCCTTGACGCCGACCTCGACAGGGCCTCGAAGCTGCTGGAAGAACTCAGCCGGCAGGAATCCGAACTCTCCGGGCAGGAGTCCTTTGGCGAGGAGGAAATCCGGCAGCAGGAACAGATCCGCGATCAACTGCAGGAGCTGTCGGACAAGATCCAGTCAATGCCGGAGAAGAGTCCGGAGCGGCGCAAAGACCGCATCCGTGAAATGAGTGACGAGATGCGAGACCGCATGGATCAGCTCGACCACCAGATGGAGGATAACATCCGGCAGATGCAGGACAGCGGCAACGGTAACGGCAACGGTTCGGATTCGGATGAGATCCGCAACCAGCAGCAGGACATGAGCCGTCAGATGCAGGAAATGGCACAACAAATGTCGGGCATGAGGATGCAGATGCAGCAGGAATCCATTTCGATCAATATCCGTGCCCTGGAATACATCCTCGACACTCTCCTGCTCCTCTCCGAAGAACAGGAGGATGTGGTGCATCGTACCTCCGATCTGGCTTCGAACAGTCCGGGATTTATCGAACAGGCCCGGCGCCAGAGAACCATCAGCGGCCAGTTCGGCATGATCACCGATTCGCTCTACCAGGTATCTGCCGAAATCTCTCAGTTTTCGAACAGGATCAATGACCGGAAGAGGGATGTCCAGCGCAACATGGACCGCGCGCTTGGCTACCTGATCGACCGAAACCGCTCCAGTGCCGTTGCGCAGGAGAGAACCGCACTTGGCGGCCTCAACGAGATCGGCACCATGCTGGCCGACCTGCTGGATCAGCTCTATCAGATGGAGAACGACGGCGATGGCGGCGGCGGCATGATGAGCATGGACCAGATGATGGAGCAAATGCAGGAGATGTCGCAGGACCAGCAGCAGCTCAACCAGCAGATCCAGGACTTTATCAACGACCTCCAGGGGGAACGACTTACGCAGGACCATATGGAGCGTCTCGAACAAATGGCCCGGGAACAGAACCGAATCCGCGAAGAGATGCGGCGCCTGCAGCGGAGTAGCGGCCGCGGCGGCGACCGGCTGATGAGTGAAATCGAGCGAATGGCCCGGGAAATGGAGGATGCGATCAACGATCTGCGCGGCGGCTCAACCGATGACCTGATGGTCGAGCGGCAGCAAAATATCCTTTCACGAATGCTGGAAGTCGAGGAATCCATCCACAAACGGGACGAGGACGAAGATGAACGCCTCGGGGAGACCGCCGGCGACTACGACCCGCGCGATGTCCCGGAAATGACCATGGAGGAGCTCCGGGAGAGAATCCGGGCAGGGGTTCAGCAAACCGACTACACCCGGTTCCGCGAAGAGTACCGCCGGCTCATTGAGCGCTACTTCCAGCTTATGGAAGAGTATCTTGAAGACGACCAAACGCGCTCCATGCGGTAATTGCATTGCCGGCTCGACGGCTCGACGTTTCGGACTGATTGCCGGCTTACCCCTGATCCTTCCCGTCCGGCTTCTGGTTACGCGCTATCAGCTGTTCGTACGCCTCCAGCACGCCCCTGGTCGCTTCGCCCGACATCACAGCAGCTACCCGGCGCACCTCCGGGATGGCGTTCGAAGGCGCAAACGCCGCGCCGGCCCATGCAAGCGCCTTCAGGTCACCGGATGAATCCCCGATATAGGCAATCTCCCCGCTTGAAACGCCGTACTCATCCGCAAAAAAACGGAGGCCCGACTCCTTGTTGCACGCCCTGACAATCACATTCACGGATATCTCGGTATGATGAACCTCTAAGGCGGGATACTCCGCTTCCACTTTCTCCCGTGCGATTTCGTAGATCTTGCGGATCTGTCCGTAGTCGTTGTGCACCATGCCGATGTCGGTGTGTTTCGTATACTCGTGCATCACCTCCGGAAACCGGGGAAAGACTTCCCGCTCAAACCACTTCCGTAGTTCGCCGGACTGCTTCGCTATCTCTTCGGTATAATGGGGCGACCAGGTCAGTTTGTTGGTTTCCGGGTGATAAAACCCGCCGCCGCTTTCAAAGATGATGGTATCACGGATTCCAAGCCACTGGGCCACCGCCTCTGCATAGGGAAGCGGACGCCCGGTGCAGAGAGTTAGACTAGGGATGTGCTCAGTGTCCCTGCTTTGAAGCTGCAGCTCCCGGATACGGGTTACCGCAGGCCAGTCGGGCGAACGAAACGGAATTGTCAGACAGCCGTCAAGGTCAAGAATAAAATATCGAATCATGGGATGGTTACTGGTTGAAAAGAAGCCCCATGATACAGAGAGATCCGGACTTTTTCACACTGCATTGATGGTATTTTCAGGGCTGGACATCAAGGCGGGGTATGCTCCGGCCTCCGGTAGCCCGGTATCAGCAATGTGGCTGTAAAACAGAGCAGACTGAGAGTCAGCGGTATCGCAAAACGGTTCCGGTACAGGGTAATCTCTTCGGTTGCGAATGTACTGCGGTCGAGGTGTCCCAGCTGGCGGATGAACCCCTCGATGTTGTGGGCCGTCCGCGAAATCTGGAAATACTGCCCCCCGGAAAGTGACGCCATTTCACGCAGTATCTCCGGCTCGAGCCGGGTCGTTACCACCTGGCCCTGACGGTCGCGGTGAAAATCCACAAATGCCCCGGTCTCGGGATGGTGATGCGGGATGCGTCCCCCCTCTTCGGTCCCGATGCCAACCGTGAAGATATATACATTCATCCCAAGCAGTTGCCGGAGCGGCTCGCTGTACCGGTCCATGTGGTCCTCTCCATCGGAAAAAATCATCAGCACCCGCGCGGGATCGTCGCGCCCGGATCGCGATGAGGACTCAAAAGCACTTACCGCCTCTTCAAACATCGGCCGAAAATCGGTAGTGGTCGACGGCATGATATCCGGTTCGGCGATATCCAGGAACATGCGGAACGCGGAGTAGTCGGTGGTCAGCGGGCAGTGCAGCATGGCATGGCCCGTGAACAGAAGCAATCCGATGCGGTCATTGCTCAAATGCTCCAGCAGCCTGTTAATTTCAAAACGCGCCTTCTCGAGACGGTTCGGGCGCACATCCTCGGCCAGCATGCTCAGGGAAAGATCAAGGGCGACAATCAGATCCAGCTGATCACGATGCACTTCCCTGACTTCAGTTCCGATTTTGGGTCCGGCGAGTGCCATGATCAAAAACAGCAATCCCGCATAAAACAGCCCTTCCTTAATGCGAAGAGCTCGTTCCACGCGATGCGGCTGCAACCGCGAAAACAGGGTATCCGAAAAGTATTTTTCCCGCCGTTTCCGGAAGCGCCAGGCTGCATAGCGCCCGGCGCCATAGAGCAAAGGAATCAACAATAACAACCAGAAATAGCCGGGGGAGTCCCAAATCATTTCTCTATCAACACTATTTGAATATCCATCAGGTTGTTACCTGTAACGCCGATCTGCAGCAAACCGTCTGTTTTCCGGAAAAAATTCCAGGAGTCGTTGTTTTCCAGGTACGGCTCGGGGTCCACCCCCAGTTTTCTGGCATCCAGCCCGGTTTGTGCATTGCAAACGGCCCCGGCGGCATTGGTCTCGCCGTCACGCCCGTCGGTTCCCCCGCTCAGAAACGTAATATGATGCTGTCCCTCCAGGGCCATAACCGCACTCAACGCCATTTCCTGATTCCGGCCGCCTTTGCCGTTGCCCTTCACCGTAACGGTTGATTCCCCGTAGTAAATCAACGCGGCGGGTTTCTCTACCGGCCGGTTGCGCACCAGCACATCCACCGCCTCACCCGAAATGGTTTTGGCAACCTTGCGGGCTTCACCCGTCATAAACCCCTCATGCACATGGGCATGATACCCCAGTGAAATCGCCCCTTTTTTGATCTCTTCGGCAACTTTCTCGGCGCTGGCCAGAACATTGAAATGCGTGGGATATTTTTGGGCGGATGTCTCCCCGGCATCCGTTCGGCCATCATCAGACCGGCCGGCCGGCTTTTGGCTGAAAAACCCTGTTCCCGCCGCCGCATTCGCTTTTGGAGCTTCCGGCTTCAGCAACAGCCTCAGAACGGCACGCGGCACTCTCTTGTCGATATCGTATTTCCTCAGCAGCTCCAGCGCTTCCTCCGGGCCGACCGGGTCATCGACCAGCGGACCGCTTCCAATGTCTGCGGGATCATTGCCCGGCACATCCGAAATGGCCAGCACTTCCACCATGGCCTCGCCAAAACAGGGCCGGAGCTTGCCGCCCTTCACTTTCGAAACACTCTTCCGGATTCGGTTGATCTCCCGGATCGGGGCCCCGCATCGCAGCAATTCACGATACAGGCCGCGGATATCCTCCATTTCAAGATCATCATGAGGCATACAAAGCAGGGACGAGCTCCCGCCGCTCATCAGATAGATGACCAGGTCCGTCTCTCGCACATCGGAGGCCACCTCCATCAGCTCAAATGTGGCGGTAAGGCTGTTCAGGTCCGGCACCGGGTGGGACGCCTCAAACTGCTGAATACGTTCGGTATCCGTTTTCAGTCCGTAGGGACAAATAACGATCCCGTCGTAGATCCATTTGCCCAGAACACGCTCGAGCTCCAGCGCCATGCGTCCGGCCGCCTTTCCGGAGCCGAACACCCAGATCCGGCGATCCTCCGGCAGGGCGTAGGAGCGCCCGCAAACACTCAGGATATCATCATCCGGGATCACGTTATCGCGAATGATCTTTTCGGGGGCCACGGCTTCGAGTCCGTGGAGAAACAGTCGCCTGATGTCCTCCGCCTGTTTCTGGTAAATTTTATTCTCCTTCTTGACCGTCATGGGCATATCCGGCAGCCTGGGTTCGGCGTTGAGCGTTATCGGTTGATCGACAGCCCTCCGAAAATAAGAAATCCCGCAGTCTATGTTGCGGAATATCGGCAAAATAAATTCGCCATTTATCCTTTCGCCCCTCCTTTCGTATCTTCGGATACATTCCGGCAGCCTGCAGACCGGTTCACGCACACCGGCCATCCCCAATCTCAAACCACAATCTTCCATTTACCCCACATGGAGAACCTTCAGATCTTCAACACCCTTACCAGAAAAAAAGAGACCTTCAAACCGCTGAAAGAGGGTTTCGTCGGAATCTATGTATGCGGCCCGACTGTTTACGGCGACCCTCACCTGGGGCATGCAAAAAGCTATGTGAGTTTTGATGTGGTGGTGCGCTATTTCCGATATCTGGGCTACCGGGTACGGTACGTGCAGAATATCACCGATGTAGGGCATCTGACCGACGATGCGGATGAGGGCGAAGACAAGATGGCCAAACAGTCACGGATCGAGCGACTGGAACCGATGGAAATCGCCGAAAAGTACACGTATCGCTATTTCCGTGACATGGACCGACTGAACGTGATGCGGCCGGACATCTCGCCACGCGCAACCGGCCATATTCCCGAGCAGATCGCCATGATCAAAACCCTGATTGCCAAAGGGCACGCCTATGAAGTGGACGGCAATGTCTATTTCGACGTTACCTCCCTGCCGGACTACGGCAAGCTGAGCGGACGCTCGCTGGATGAGGCCGAGACCGGTTCAAGGGTGGAATCCAGCAGCGCCAAACGGAATCCGGCTGATTTCGCCTTGTGGAAAAAAGCCGACGATTCGCACATCATGCAGTGGGATTCCCCCTGGGGGGATGGGTTTCCGGGATGGCATATCGAGTGCTCCGCCATGGCCACCAAATACCTGGGCAAAACCATCGACATTCATGGCGGCGGACTGGAAAACCAGTTCCCCCATCACGAGTGTGAAATTGCACAGTGTGAAGGGGCGCATCACGAACCGTTTGTTCGTTACTGGATGCACAACAACATGGTGACGCTCAACGGCCAGAAAATGGGTAAATCCCTTGGAAACGCCATTTCACTCGAGCAGTTTTTCAGCGGAGGCCATGAGCTCCTGAGCCGCACATGGGCGCCGGAAGTGATCCGGTTCTTCCTGCTTCAGAGCCATTACCGAAGCACCACCGATTTTTCAGAAACGGCACTGGAGGCAGCTGAAAGCGGCTACCGCAACCTGGTGGAGGTGCTGAACCTGCTGCACGCTGCCGCAACGGCATCAGAGGCATCAGCGACGGAACGGCAGAACGGGCCGGATACGCACGATCACGCCGCCGCATTTGACATCGGCGCGCTCAAACAGGGGCTGCACGAGCGGATGAACGACGATTTCAACAGTGCGCGAGCGATCGCGTTTCTGTTTGAGCAGCTGCGTCCGTTAAAAGCGGGACTTCAGAACGGCAACGCCCCATCCAATGTTGATGACCTGTTCCATTTTGTCGCCTTGTTTTGCCGCGATGTGCTGGCGATCTGGTCACCCGAGGATCAGGCCGGCGGCTCCGGCGACCTGCCGTTTGACGGGGTGATGCAACTGCTCCTGGATCTGCGTCAGCAGGCGCGAAAGAACAAGGATTGGACCACGGCCGACCAGATCCGCGACCGGCTTGCGGAACTTGGTATTTCGGTGGAAGATGGCCCCGAAGGCTCGATATACAAACTCGGTTGAGCGGATTCCGGCAGGTTACCCCGCTCCTGAATCAATACCGATGCTATCACCACATACAATCCCGCACTCATGCCGTTGTGACAACAGGATGCCGGTTACGCATGAACCTTTGGCTTCGGCGCGGCGGGTAGCTATCGCATCATGAATACACGGCACTGCACAATGTTTTACCACATTCTCTGAACTCACCCACTAGTTATCGTCCCCATGTCTTCTGATCATTTTTACTGGGAAGGACAGCCGATCCTGCATCAGTTCGGCGAAATCTCCCTTCCGTTCGCTTTCAGCATACCCGGACTCATTCTGGCGGTGATCGCTTTTCTGCTGCTACCCGGCTATCTGGCCAAATATCTCTCCGGCCAGGCCGATGACAGTCAAAGCAAAAAGAGGCGGCGAAAAAAACGGAAGGAGGGTGCCTCCGGTGATCCGGATGAGGAGCTCACGGGATGGCAGTCGTTCGGGCTGTTCATCGCGCTGCTGGCGATCGGCCAGATCCTGTTCCTGGTACTGCCGGGCCCGACGTTCGAGCAAATCGGACCCATTACCGTGCGCTGGTACGGATTCCTGTTCGCGCTGGCCTTTCTCACCGGCTACTTTATCGGCCGCAAACTCTTCCGGGATGCCGGCGTGGATGTACAGCTGGCCGACCGCCTTCTCACCTACATTGTGGTGGCGACCCTGTTAGGCGCACGGCTGGGCCATGTCATCTTCTATGATTTCGACTATTACATCCGGAACATCCACGAGGTGCTGTTACTCTGGCGGGGTGGTTTGGCCAGCCACGGCGCCACCGTCGGGATCCTGATCGCGCTTTGGCTCTACATCCGAAAGTATCCGCAGATCACCTTTTTCTGGCTGACCGACCGCCTGAGTATTCCGGTAATCCTGGGCGGCTCTTTTATCCGTGTCGGCAATTTCATGAATTCCGAAATCATCGGCCTTCCCTCCGACCTGCCCTGGGCCGTTATTTTCGCAAGGGAGGATCTGCTTCCGCGCCATCCGACCATGCTGTACGAAGCCCTGATCTGCATTGTAATACTGGTCGTGCTGGTCGCGCTGTACTACTATTTCAGAAAAAAACCGCCGGAAGGGCTGCTTACCGGTGTGTTCATGATCCTGCTGTTTACCAGCCGCTTTTTTATTGAATACACCAAGGTGGAACAGGCCGCCTTCACCGAAACCTGGATGGTCGGAATGGGCCAGCTTCTCAGCATTCCGTTTATCCTGTTCGGGATCTGGGTGCTCTGGAAAAAAGTGCAGTGGCCCACTTCCGGTACCATTCCCCCAAAAGAGTAAGGGTATCGCACAACTGTGGATAAAACCCCCGCCGGTTTCCGGACAGAGAGTGTGTGTGACAGCGGCTGGCCGATCTCGAGTAAAGGTGTGTGACAGCGCGGCCTGTTGATTTCCGGTATCGGCGTGAGACAGCGGTCTGCCGGTGAAAAACCGGGCCTCGATTTTACCGGTGATTTCCCTATTTTAAAACGACTGTAGAAGCAAACAAATCATTTAAAACTGGGGAAAAGTTACAGATGCAAGTCATTCCTGCCATCGACCTGTTGAACGGACAGGTTGTGAGATTGAAAAAGGGGGATTATAACGAAGTCACCGTCTATTCCGACAATCCGGTTTCATTCGTCAACCGGTTTCGTGAGGCGGGTTTTACGCATATCCATGTGGTGGATTTGAATGGAGCACGGGAAGGGCGATTTGTCAACCTGCCCGTGATTGAAACGATCATTGAGGAAACCGGCGTAAGCGTCCAGTGCGGCGGGGGGATCAGGAGTCGCGGTGATATCAAAACACTGATCAAGGCCGGTGTCGCCCGGATCGTAAGCAGTTCGATGGCAGCCCAGTATCCCGACGAGTGGCAGGCCTCGATCGACATGTACGGCGGTGACACCTGCATCCTCGGTCTGGACATCAAAAACGGCAAAATGGCTTACGGTGGATGGGAGGAGACCTCGGATGAAAGCGCGATGGATTTTCTCGGCGGAATGGTCCGCCTGGGGGTGAAAACCATCCTCTGTACGGATGTGTCGCGCGACGGAATGCTCACGGGAATCAACTCCGGCCTGTACAACGAAATTTCGAAACGGTACCCCCAGGTGAACATCATCGCATCGGGAGGTGTCGCCGATGAAGAGGACCTGCGACACCTCGCCATCGAAGGGATGTACGGCGTGGTGGTGGGCCGGGCCTTTTACGAAGGTAAACTGAGTCTCGAGAGGATGATCGCCTACCACAACCCTGATTAACGGCAATCAGCCTGCCACAACCCGGATGCCACCGATCCGTCTACTCCTGCCGAACGGTAATTTCCAGCGATTGCTCGCCCCCGGCGGGAACTGCTACAGCGTACACACGGCGATCGGCCGACTGCTCTTCAGGCTCCATGCTCTCTTTCATGATTCGGCGGACCCCGTGCAGCGGCACTTCAACCATCACCACCACGTCATCGCCGGATGCGTTACTGACCGTGATCTGACGCTGTTCCTCCTGTGTTCTTCCGGCTATTTGATCCCGTGCGGACACTTGTTCGGTAACCGCGATATCAAACGCCTCGCCGGTGGTCACGCGGACCCGCTCACCGGCGGTTTTACCTGAAATACGGTCCTGGCCCAGCAGCTCCAAACGTCGACCGGTGCCGGCTTCTCCGGTTTCATAGACCCTGACCTCACCTGCCGGCATGGGGTTCCCCAACCCTTTGGCCCCTTCATTGGAAAACTGGTAGGTCACCGATACGCTTCTCGCATCCCGGAACCCGGAGGAGAACGGCCGGGCTGTGTGCCGGTACTCTTTTTCAAAGGCGATATCGAAGGCCGTTATGAGGGGAATCTGGAGGGTCTCCTGCTCCCGGAGATCCCGTTTCCCGTCCAGCTCATAGACGTAGTAGTCCGCCAGCGGCTCCGGCGCTGTGCCGGCGGCATCAGCCCGCATCATCTCCCGGCCATGAGGCGCACCGAAATAGTCGTAGGCATGGCGGGGTGTAACCGAAACCTCGCCGGCCACCAGGCGCAGGCCTGCCCCGGAAAAATCGGTGCCGGTAAGGTTGCGTATCGTGGCCCTGCCTTCCAGCGATGCTTTCCGGGATTCGTGATCCAGTACCAGGCTGTAATCCGCTTGCCACGACAGGTTATTGGCAATGTAGTACAAGTCCAGCGCATAGGTTCCGGCTTTCCCGACAGAAATACCGGCGTGGATACGCGCGCCCTCGCTTTTCACGGGTGGCATGGAGTCAAACTCCAGGCGATACTGGTAGGGATTCTGCAGCAGAGTGTATTTCCCGCTGTCGAGCTTGAGGATGAGCCGCCCCTGGGAAAAATCCACCAGTTCTCCCTCAATCAGCTGATCGGTCTCACTGATCATGCGGATGTGCCGGCCGGTCAGTTCCCGGAACAGGCTGTCCCACCCATGAAATTCGGAGTCAATCCGGAGTTCGGTTATCTCTCCATCCACAACCAGATGCACCGACCCGGTATCCATCTGCCGGGCCAACTGATCCAAAACCACCCGGCTTTCACCTGCCGGCAGCTGCACTTCGCGGCTGTCATGGACCCAGGCAAAACGGGGATAGATCGTCAACTCCAGTGCCTTTCGCTCTCCGCTGTCCGCGAGAAGCAGTACCGGCGCCGCCATCAGAAAAATCAAAACCGCCATGGTTCCACGCGTAATAGCACCTTGCCAAAGACGTTCTCGCCTGCCATTCATTTTTTTCATGATCGAATACTCTGTTACTTACGTGGTGATGAGGTGAATACAAGAATTCACGGCCGGACGGTACCGCAATGCACCGTTACGTGCTACAAACAGATCTTTTGTGCCATCGCATCGGGGAGCGGGGGAACAATTCGGCCCGGGGCAGCGGCCACATCCACCAACAGATACACTCCAAACCGGAGCATACCTATCGGCCGGACACGGACATCGACAGATCACATCATCGGCTTCATGCCTGGTGAGCTTTCTTCGCCGTGTATCGAAGCACAGAAATCAGTAGATCATATCATCGGCCAGAACGAATTCGGCACGATAGCGCGGCTCGTCGTGGCGCTCGAGATAATAGACAAACGTCATCTCTTCCAGATCAACTTCCATCATCCAGACATTGGTGGATGCTTCCGGCAGCATCTCCGCGGTTTCGTCATCGGCGGGGAAAAACTGGCGAAACGCATCACCGCGATGATCGGCAAATCCGCCGTAGTTGGTGAGGTCTTCCGGGGTGCCGTCTTCATGGCGATGATCATGTTTAAGCAGCAGGTCTCCGTCTTGCAGAGTCAGCACCCAGGTACGTGACGTGTTATCGTCCACATGGAAGGGGATCCTGATCTCATTCTCTTCGCACACAGCGACATGCATGTAGAGCTCGGCTCCGACCATTTCATGATCGGGATCCTCGGGATAGGTAGTCTCCCCATAGAATTCCTGATCGCACAGGCTTCGGAGGGTTTCGAAAAAGGCTTCGTGGGTGGTCAGCTGAAACTCCTCTTCGGTGACTACCGGCTCCTCGCCGTTACAGGCCAGGCCGGACAGTGAAAGGGCGACCAACAGGGTCAACAGGGACAAACGATGTGAGAAGGCAAACATATGTTGTTCAATTTGATTATTTTGGGATGATAAAGCCACGTTTCCCGGCTATTGCGATACCGGGAAAAAGCCGTTCGGAAAAAAACTTGTCGAACCGGATGGTAAAACAATTACACCAAAAAAGCAGAAGTATTGTTAGCAAAACGTATCATTCCCTGTCTTGATATAAAGGAAGGGCGCACGGTCAAGGGGGTTAACTTTGTAGGCCTCCGGGACGCGGGCGATCCGGTGGAGCTGGCCGGACGCTATTCCAACGAAGGCGCCGACGAACTCGTTTTCCTCGATATCACCGCCACCAATGAAAAGCGCAAAACCCTGGTACCGCTGGTGCGCGACATCGCTCGGCACATCCGCATACCGTTCACCGTAGGAGGTGGTATCGGCAGTGTGGATGAAATCGAGGCTTTGCTTCATGCCGGAGCCGACAAGGTTTCGCTGAACAGCAGCATTGTCCGCAACCCCGACCTGATCACCGAAGCGGCCGACCGGTTCGGCTCCCAGTGTGTAGTGGCCGCCATCGACGCCAAGCGAACCAACGGATCGTGGAATGTCTATATAAATGCCGGACAAAAAGATACCGGAATCGACACCATCGACTGGTGCCGGGAGGCTGCCGAGCGCGGCGCCGGCGAAATCCTGCTCACCAGCATGGATCGCGACGGCACCAAGATCGGGTTCGACAACGAGCTGCTTGCCCTGGTATCGTCGACTGTGGCCGTTCCGCTGATTGCCAGTGGCGGGGCCGGAACCATCGGCCACTGCCTGGATGCCATCACAAAGGGAAAAGCGGACGCGGTACTGGCTGCGAGTATTTTCCATTTTCGCGAGATCGAAATCTCCGACCTCAAACAGGCCATGCATGATGCCGGCATAGCCGTACGCCTGTAGGCCCTTGCCCGAACCGGCAACACGCATGCCCGTGAGGGTTGACAGGCGCCATAGCCGTCCCCGCCCACAGGTTTTGGTGCCGAATAACTTACCGACGCAACAACCCCCTTTTCCATGATTTCAGCCAAGGATATTGATTTTGACAAAGACGGCGGACTGGTACCGGCCGTAATTCAGGACAGCCACACCAAACAGGTGCTGATGCTCGGCTACATGAACCGGGAAGCCCTGCAGGAAACGATCGAAACCGGCAAGGTTACCTTCTACAGCCGCTCGAAGAAACGGCTTTGGATGAAAGGTGAAGAATCGGGCAATGTGCTGAATGTGGTCAGCGTCCAGCACGATTGTGACAATGACGCCATTCTGGTGGAAGCCAGTCCCGTCGGACCAACCTGCCACACGGGCGAAACCTCCTGTTTTCATCAGCTTCCCTACCATGCCCCGGCCAGGCCGGATGGCCCCGATGGCGGACTCGCTTTCCTGAACGAACTTCAGGAGTTGCTCTATGAACGCAAAACCCGACTCCCGGAGGGATCCTACACCAGTAAGATGTTCCGGAAAGGCCGGGATAAGCTGGCACAGAAAGTGGGCGAAGAAGCCGTGGAGACCGTCATTGCGGTGAAGAACTCCAGGGATGAGTTCACTTATGAAGCCTCCGACCTGCTGTTCCACCTGATGATGCTGCTCGTCGGCGAAGGCATGAAAATCGAAGACCTTGTTGAAGAGCTGAAAAAAAGGCACAAATAGTCTGCCGACGGATTTTTGGGCTAATGTGGAAATGTAACGGCATTCCGAACCTTCAACACAGGTAAGCACGACACGTCGGGAGTCCATGCCGGCCGCCTCATCCGGACAAACAAGACCTCTTTGGCAAAAGATCACCGCGCTGTAATGTTTTACCGTGTTATACCAGTCATGCCGATATTGCTGCTGCTTCTGCCCGGCCTGCTGCTTGCCCGGAGCACCGGCAGCGAAGACCCGGCCCGCGGAAACGCGAAAGACGTGGTGATCAACGAAATCCAGGCATCCAACAACTCCACACTTCCCGATAATGATGGTGACTACGAAGACTGGATAGAGCTGTACAACGCCGGCGCCAGCACCGCGTATATCGGCTACTTCGGCCTGTCGGACGACCACAGCCAGCCTTACCGTTGGATTTTCCCGGCCGGCACAAAAATCCCTCCGGGCGAATATCTCCTCATCTGGGCTTCCGGCAAAGACCGGGCAACACCCGGTAAGCCGCTGCATACGAATTTCGCAATTGCGCGTGAAGGTGAGGGCTTGGTGCTGACCGACATTGACGGCAATCTGATAGATAAGGTCCCGCCGACACCGATTCCGTCGGATCTCTCTTTCGGCCGGCAGCCCGACGGGTCCGATACCTGGCGCTTTTTTCAGGAACCCACGCCCGGTGCTTGCAACACCGCAGCCACCGGGTACAACAGCATATTGAATGCGCCCGAAGCCCATCCGCCCGGCGGGTTTCATGCCGGGAAGGTTACCGTAAACCTGAGCGGCTACCCCGGGGACGCCGAGGTTCGTTATACGCTGGACGGATCCGAGCCGACGGCCGATTCGCCGCTCTATGACGGCCCAGTCATCATAACCGACCGTTCCGAAGAACCCAACGACCTTTCCGAAATCCTTGACATCTCGCACCGGTACGCGCCGGCGGCATCACCCGAAGAGAACGTGTACAAGGGCACAGTGTTGCGGGCCAGGGCCTTCCGCGAAGGCGACATCGCGGGTCCGGCGATGACCGAAACCTATTTTATCCATGATGACGGGGCCGACCGCTACTCCTTCGCCGTGATCAACCTGTCCACCGACCCCGACCATCTTTTCGGCCACGAAAACGGGATTTACGTGCTGGGCCGTGTTCATGAGGAGTGGATTGAGCAGGGCGGCAGGAATTTCAATGGTGGTGCTCCTGCCAATTATAACCAGCGGGGGCGCGGCTGGGAGCGGCCGGCTCATATGGTGATGTTTGATGAGGATGGAAACCAGGTGGTGAGCCAGGATATCGGCATCCGGATTCACGGGGGATGGTCCCGGGCTTTCCCTCAGAAAAGCTTCCGCCTCTACTCCCGCAGCGACTATGGCGAAAGCCGGTTCCGGTACCGATTCTTTCCGGACCTGGAGCTTGACGATTTCAACCGGCTGATACTGCGGCAATCGGGTCAGGATGTGACCTCCACCATGTTCCGGGATATCTTCATTCAGGAAAGCGTCGGGCACATGCAGTTCGACATTCAGCATTACCGGCCGGCGATCCTGTTTCTGAATGGCGAGTACTGGGGCATTTACAACATCCGGCAACGGTACGACCGCCACTATATCGAGACGCATTACGATGTCGGGGAAGATGAGCTGGACTTGCTGACCCGCTCGGCGGAGACTCCCAAAGAGGGAGACAACACGGACTATCTGGTGCTTCGCGGATACATAAACAGCCGGGACATGTCGGAACCGGAACATTACGAGTATGTCAAACAGCACATCGACACCGATAACCTCATCGACTACTTCATCGCTCAGATATACTCCGACAACCGCGACTGGCCACACAACAACATCGATTTCTGGCGGATGAACCACGGCGAATACCGTCCAGACAGCTCCATACCGGAACAGGACGGTCGCTGGCGGTGGCTCATGTTCGACACCGACTGGGGGTTCGGCTGGCTCTCCTCCATCAACAACAACACCCTGGACCGGGTAACCGGCGATGGCCGTGAACCCTGGGCAAATCTGGTCTTTGACGGGCTTATGGACAACCGGTCGTTTCGTAACCGGTTCATGAACCGGTTTGCCGACATGCTGAATACCGCTTTTCTGCCGGAGCGGCTTCACGGGCTCCTGGATTCGCTGGAAGCCCTCTATGCCGTTGAAATTGCCGAGCACATCGCCCGCCGCGGACATGCGGGCAACTGGGAGTATCCCATGAGCAAAAACGCGTGGCGGCAGGAGGTGGCAGAGATACGTGACTTTGCCGAAGGCCGACCCGCTTTCCAAATGCGGCATTTGATGCGCTATGACAACCGGGATACCATCCCCCTGCTCCTTGATGTTACTACCCCCGGCAAAGGGCACATCCAGGTCAATTCCATTGCCATTGATCCGTCGACACCCGGGGTCGGTGATGCCCCCTGGCCCTGGTCGGGCACCTATTTCCGGAATATTCCCGTGCAGCTGTCCGCAGTACCGGAGGATGGCTTTGAATTTGCGAGGTGGGTCTCGATACCTCCGGAGCAACCTCCCGACAGCACCGGCAAATCACAGAACAGCCGGATATCGGATGATGGTGAGCCATATGGAACACCCATCACCATAAGCACGGATCCTTCCCTGACCCTGCCGATGACGGAGCCTGTTCGGCTCGCAGCAGAATTCCGAGAAGAAAAAACACCCACCGGCATCCCTGAGGAACAGCCGGACACCTATGCCCTGCACCAGAACTATCCGAACCCCTTCAATCCGCAAACCCATATCACCTTCACGCTGCCGGTTGCGGAACATGTTGTGATCGACGTATATGACATCACCGGCCGGCACATCACACGGCTGCTTGACGAACAGCGCAGTGCCGGGCGGCACCAGATCACTTTCGGCCCTTCCGGCGGCACCGAACTGGCCAGCGGTATTTATCTGTACCGGATGGAAGCCGGCAAGTGGTCAGAAACAAAAAGAATGACCCTCATCAAATAAAACCGGAAGAATCCCGGTTATTTTTTTACCATGCTACTGGTATAAACCCAACGCATCCTTCAACCGTATCATCGTTCCACCGTGTACTCGTTCCGCTTGTTTATAGCACCCATTATTGCGTGGCTCCTGACGCTTTCGGGCGCAAGCGCCGTCAACGGGCAGCCTGCGGTAGTCATCAACGAGCTCCAGGCGTCCAACAATACGACGCTTGCCGACGAGGACGGGGATTACGAAGACTGGATCGAGCTTTACAATACGGGTGTGGATACGGTGAATGTAAGCTGGTTCGGGCTGTCGGACGACCCCGGGCGGCCTTTCAGATGGACCCTTCCTCCCGGCACGGAAATCGCGCCCGGTGAGTTTCTCCTGATCTGGGCTTCCGGAAAAGACCGGAGCGATCCCGCGAATCCGCTGCACACCGGCTTCAGTATCGCCCAGGCGGGAGAGCCGATTCTTCTTACCCATTTCCAGGGAACCCGTATTGACGAGGTCGCCCCGACACGTATCCCCTCCGACATCTCATACGGGCGCTACCCGGACGGTGCGCAGGAATGGTACTTTTTCACGGAACCGAGTCCCGGCGCACCCAATACCAAACCTGCCTACCGGGGCCAGGCCGCCGATCCGGTGTTATCGCACCAGGGCGGTTTTTACCAACGCGAAATCGTCCTTGAGGCAACCGCCTCGGCCGGCGACACCATCCGCTATACCCTGGACGGATCGGAGCCCACGCTCAGTGATCCGATAATGCCGGATTCGTTCCGGATCGGGGTCCGTGAACCTGCCGACAAACTGCTGTCACAAATTCCGACCAATCCCCCGGAAACCTCTGAACAGCACGCCTGGAAAGAGCCGGCCGTAACTCCGTTTCTGGCAACGGTACTCCGTATGCGCGCTTTCAATGGCGATGCCATGCCTTCGCGAATTGCAACCCATACCTTTTTTGTATCCGGTGATGATCCGGCCGACACCCGGCCTTTTGCCGACCGCTATCCATTGCCGGTGATCTCTCTGGCCACCGACTCCCTGAGCCTGTTCGATCACGAAACCGGCATCTACATTCCCGGCAAACGCTACGAAGATAACTGGTACGTGCCGCCCTGGGGACATCCCTATGCCAACTATTTCAACCGTGGCATGGCATGGGAGCGTCCGGCTTCGATGGAGTTCTTCGACCCGGAGCAGGGGCGGTTACACCACCAGGATATCGGCATCCGTATTCACGGGGCGATGTCGCGCGCCATGCCCATGAAATCCCTCCGCCTCTATGCGCGAAGTGAATACGGGGAGCGCCGCTTTGAATACGCCTTCTTCGACCACCCGGACTCCCACCCCGAATACCAGGCTTCCGGTGGGTCCGCAGATGAGCCTCCCTCCTACAACCGTTTGATACTGCGCAATTCCGGTCAGGATTTCTACCGTTCAAGCACACTCTTTCGGGACGCGATGAGCCAGGGGCTGGTCAGCCACCTTAACATGGATACGCAGGCCTACCGGCCGGCAATTGTATTCATCAACGGAGAATACTGGGGTATCATGAATATCAGGGAGCGGTACGACCGCCACTATCTCGCGCGTACCTACGGCCTCGACCCGGATCACGTCGACTATCTCGGGGCATTGTCCACCGTCACCGAAGGAGACCGAATCCACTATCAGGAGTACCGCAACTATCTGAGAGACCATAATCTGCCTGACGGCCTCCACTACGCCCACATAAGCACCCTGCTCGACATCGACAATTTCCTGGATTATAATATCGCAAACATATATATCAACAATCTCGACTGGCCAGGCAACAACCGCGAGTATTTTCGTGCACGAACCGAATACGACCCGGACGCGCCGCCGGGACTGGACGGACGCTGGCGCTATATGCTCATCGACACCGATTACGGCTTCGGACATCAAAACCGCTGGGATGATGCCTACCATGACATGCTGGCCGTCGCCACCGGCACTCCGAGCGACGAAGCTCCCAACCCGACCTGGTCGACGATAGAGTTGCGAAAGCTCCTGGAAAACCCGGAATTCCGACATCGTTTCATCACCCGGTTCGCCGACTATCTGAATTCGTTTTTGGCGTCGGAGTATGTAGTGCGCCATATTGATCACTATCGGAAACTGCTTGATCCGGTAATCGAGGAGCATATCGACCGCTGGGGATACCCGTTGCGAAGAAGCTCCTGGGAGAGCCACATCGAAGTGATGAACCATTTTGCCGAAAAACGCCCGTTCCATATGCGGGAACACCTGATGCACTATTTTGATCTGGGAGATACGGTTACCGTGACGCTTGATGTGAACGGCCCTCCGCGCAGCGGCCATATCAGAATAAATGAAATGGCGGTAAACGGTCACACCAGAGGAGTTTCGGACACGCCCTATCCTTGGTCAGGCATCTACTTTACAGAGGTTCCGGTCGAAGTGACCGCCATACCCCGCAGCGGCTACCGGTTCGCAGGATGGGCCGAATTCCCGGATCACAGCTCCGCGCAAATGACCCTGGTTCCGGACGGTGACATTACACTTACAGCCCTGTTTGAGATCGATGAGTCGCCGGATCATGTTCCGGCGTCGCACAACCTCGCCGATGGCCCCTTCAATTTCGGATACTGGCCGGGCGATGCTCCCCCCGGCAGCTTCCCCGATCATATGCATTTCCTCTACATGGACCGCAAACATCCCGGAACGGAGGCCTGGCCTGCGGGAACCATCGATATGCCGTACAATCGTGACACCGGAACCCGCCTCCTGGGACTGGGAGATCAGGGCATCGCCTTTGCCAACAGCGACTCGGACGGGGATGCCATGGATCCCTATGAACATCGTTTGGGTGGAGCTCTCGTCGGATTGCGGACCATCGACCATCATTTTATCGATGTAAGCTGGACCGCCGAAACCATCCAGCCAAATGACCGGGATTACGCCCTTCGGCTGGAATACCGGACCGACACGGATGAGCCGTTTCGTCCGGTGCTCGACCACCGCAACCTGCCTGTACTTTATCGGAGCAACGATCAGCCTGGCCATAAAGCTGTAGTCGGACCGGTGACACTTCCCGGTGACGCAGAGAATCAGCCCTATGTCCAGTTGATGTGGCGCTATTACAAGATGAGCGATGCGGGAAGCGGAAAAGCGGCAGGAATCGATGAAACGGCTGCAAACGAACCTGGATCCGGCGCCGGGGAAATCCGGCAAAACGAACGGGCGGACAGCGACGTTCCGGCTGGAAGTCAGAGTGCCTCCCCCGGCAAAAGCGGCGCAGATTCAGAAACCGGGTCCGGCGGAAATCCACCCATCTTGCGCCTGGATGACATTTACATCACCTCCACACCACTTGCCGCCGATGAGGAGGAAGTCCCGGTTCCCGAGGCGTTCTCCCTGCTGCAAAACTACCCGAACCCGTTTAACCACCAAACCCTGCTGCCCTTTGAGCTGGCGCAACCCGGAAGAGTGACGGTCACGGTCTATTCGATTGACGGCAGGCTGGTTAACCGCTATGAGGAAGGGCGGCTGCAGGCGGGAAGCCACGTACTGACGATCCGGATGGCCGGATGGGCCAGCGGCATGTACCTCGCGCAAATACAGGTTATTTCGGATGGTGGAGAGGTGCTGTACCGCGGATCACGCGGGATGACGCTGATCAAGTAACAGAATATGGCTGTTCCCGTCCACTGAAACGGTTAAAAAAAACGGGCAGCCGCCATTACGACAGCCACCCGCTTTCTGATACACATGGTGATGCAATCTAATCAAATCCCGGGTCATCCGACCTCGGGAGTAATTATTTCAGCCGGTCAAATGACGCTACTTGACCAGCATCATTTTCCGGACATCGGAAAAGGTCCCGGCCTGGATGCGGTACAAATAAAGTCCGCTTGACAACGAAGAGGCGTCAAATGTCACGGAATGGACACCCGCTTCACGCCTTCCCTCCGCAAGAGTGGCCACTCTCTGGCCCTGGATATTGAACACTTCCAGTGTCACGTCGGAGCTTTCGGGAAGCGTAATTGCTATCTGTGTTGTCGGGTTGAAGGGGTTGGGGTAATTCTGTGCCAGCTGGAAAAGCTCCGGCTGATCCACAAACGTGCCCGCGTTTGTGGAAACGCCCTCGGGATCAAGCACCAGCGTTGTGCCGTCGGGAAGAGCTACCAGCAGTGTCAGTGACGCGCCGCCCTGGTTGTCACCCGGACTCAAAAACCCGGATGCGAGCACGGCAGCCCCGAGTCCGTCGGCTCCTGACAAGTCAGCCATGAATTCAAACAGCGCATCGCCCGTTTCGGATGAGCCTTCCAGGCCTATCAGGATCGTGTAGGGGGACGCATCCACGGAGATGAGATCAGTGTGGGCGGTATAAGCCGCACCGGTTACCAGTACCGGTCCATCCTGCACCCACACGTCCACGGCCGGGACGTCGGTCGCGCCATGCCAGATGAAGAAATCCACTCCTCCGTCGGCGGCAGTCTCGGCCGATCCCTCAACAACAAACAGGTCAAATGCGGTCGACGTGCCGTCGGGGTTGGGCGCGAAACCGTCGGTCAGCACTCCGTTTGCGATCACCGTGTAGGTCTCACCGGCGGCAAAATTGGCTCCGTCCAGGGTGTAGGCCGCGTCACCTGCGGGATCGGCTCCGGCGGGATAGATCTCGATGGTCAGGGCCACTCCTGCGGGCACATCCACAAATGCGGTAGCCTCGCGGAACGAGAGCGCTTCAACGAACAGGTCGCCGTTGACATAGATATCCACCGTTTCGGCGGCGGGGTCGGCCGCGTTATGGATGATTTGCGCGCGGGCGGTTTCTTCGCTTGCAATGATGTCACCGGCATTGCTATCTTGGGCTATAGCATGAGATGTCAGTAATATCAGCGGGAGAACAGCTGTCAGAAACAGACGTAGCAGACCCGGTTTTCCAGTATTATTGTACTTCATGGTTCCGTTGGTTTGGGTGAATTTGTTTGGAATAATCTCCATGTTAGCAGGCTGCCTTCGAACTCATCCTGCGCAACCCAAAAAGCAAATCCGACCTGAAATCATTCCCGGAACCATGGAGTTTTTTTTTAAAGCGGGGTCGGCACTATTCATTCAAAAATCCATTAACCAAGCTCTGACAAAGCGTTACATACCCTGCAAAATATGTGGCACGTCAGAGTACCGAACCTGTTCCGATATCAGTATCTTCGGAATGACCGGAGAAATTCGGACTGTAAAGCGCACTGGAACAGCCCTCATCATCAATTATCCGGATGGAAAAAGAAATCACACGAGACGTGGATCTGCTCGAAGAGCAGATTATCCTTCTCAACATGCACAGTTTTCTGAATATCATTAATATCCTTCATTCGGAAATTTTGCAGTTGCGGGATCACCTTGATTCAAACACCGCTTTTGACGATTGTCTCCAGGTGATCGGAAACATACGGAAAAGCCTCGGCGGCGACAGCCCGGCTCTGATCACATCCCATCAAATGCAGGAATTTCATGTTTTTGTGGAACAGGAAATTGAGAAGGAACTCGAGCTGATTCGCCATACCGACATCAAGAGCAAGGAGATATACTCCTCGGTTGACAACATACGCTCGCTGTTCCGAATCATTCACATCCGTGTCCGTGAACTGCTTGCCAGATACGATCAACCGGAAACCTGGGCTACACACGACCTCTCACAAATTGAAAAAAGCATTACGACTTTTCTGTCGGCTATCGCAAAAAACAGCAAGGGAAGCTACGATATCGTCTATGATTTGCGGGACAAACGTAAAGGCGACTATCTGGTTACCCTGGACCTGTCCAGTGTGGACAACGAGAAGATCGTTATGCCCTATGTGCTGGCCGATTGCTTTCGCGACCTGATTGCCAACGCCCGCAAATACACTCCTCCCGGCGGGAAAATTGTTTCACGGCTTTCCGACAACGGCCGCCACATCACGATCCAGGTATCGGATAACGGTGCCGGCATACCGGAAGATGAAATTGAGAAAGTGGTGGATTTCGGTTACCGGGCATCCAACGTTTTGGAGAGGAAGACTATGGGAGGTGGATTCGGCCTCAGTAAAGCGTATTTTGTGACCAGGAGTCTGGGTGGCCGGATGTGGATCGAATCGGAGGTCAATTCCGGAACCACCATCACCATGCAGATTCCCAGAAACAACTCGCAAAGAAATTCGTGAACTGATAACCCGATTTCTCAATGGATTCCAAACACGTTTTTACCGATCAGCTGAAACAACAAATCATAGAAAGGGGGATGACCACCAACCAGGTGGAAGGGCAGCTTGACCGGTTCCGTCAGGGGTTTCCGGATCTGCAGCTGGTTCGTTCCGCTGCCATTGATAACGGAATCACACAATTTCCTGACAAGGAGCACCGCACCTATATCGACCGTTTTGAACAGGCGCAAAGCGAAGGTCGGGTCATGAAATTCATTCCGGCATCCGGGGCCGCCTCCCGAATGTTCAAAACCCTTCAGTCGATGCTGAACGCCCCTGAGAAATTGACCCCGGACTATTTCGACAGCCATCCCGATGATGAGGGAGTCTCCTTCACCCGTACTTTTCTGGGTCAACTTGAAAACTTTGCCTTTTTTGAAGACCTGCAGCAGGCGCTGCAGAACAAGGGGCTGGATGCGGTCACATTGAGAGAGCAGGGAGATTATCACACTTTGATCTCCCACGTTCTGGAGGAAAAGGGCCTCGGACTGGCCTCATTGCCCAAGGCGTTGATTCCCTTCCATCGCTATTCCGACCACAGTCGCACCCCGATGGAAGAGCATATCGTTGAAGCGAAAGAGTACACAAAAAAGGCGAACGGCAATGTGCGCATTCACTTCACCATCTCACCCGAGCACGAATCGCTTTTTCATGAGAGGCTGGAGATGGTGCGGGGCCGTTACGAGGCCGACGGCACAAACCTGCTGGTCGAAACCTCCTTTCAAAAGCCGGAAACCGACACCATCGCCGCCCGCCCGGATTTCAAACCGTTCCTGGATGACAGCGGAAAAGCTGTCTTCCGGCCGGGGGGACACGGGGCTTTGCTGGCCAACCTGGAGCAACTGAAGGCCGATATCGTCTTTATCAAAAACATCGACAATATTGTGCCCGACAGACTTCGCGAAACCACCTATCGCTACAAAAAGGTGATCGGCGGATGTCTCATCATTCTGCAGGATGAAATCTTTTCCTTCCTTAACGAGCTGGAGAGCGGTTCGGTTGAACCATCGCACCGCAAGAATATGCTTCATTTTGTGAGGGAAGTGCTCTGCATCGAGCCCCCTGAGGGAATCACCGCGGAGAGCCCCGATACTTCCCGGGTCGACCAATGGCTTTTCGACCGATTGAACCGTCCTTTGCGAGTGTGCGGTATCGTCAGGAACGAAGGGGAGCCGGGAGGCGGACCGTTTTTCGTTCGGGGTAGCGACGGCAGCATCACCCCGCAGGTGGTGGAAGATGCCCAGATCAACCACGATGATCCACGTCAAAAGGAGATCTTTGAATCATCCACACACTTCAACCCCACCGACCTGGTCTGCGGCCTGCGCGATTACAAAGGGCGTCCCTTTGACCTGGAGCCGTTCAGGGATGCGGATACCGGGTTCATCTCCCGGAAATCGCACCAGGGCCGGGAGTTGCTGGCGCTCGAACTGCCCGGACTCTGGAACGGCAGTATGGCCTTTTGGAACACGGTCTTTGTGGAAACCCCTACCGAGACCTTCACCCCGGTCAAGACCGTAAATGACCTGCTCAGAGATGTCCATCAAAGCGAATAGCTTCCGGCAGGTGACCTGCGCGGCACAGGATGGCAGGCCGCCGGCACTCGGTTGCATCCGAAACCTGGCTGTCTACAGCACACCACGACTGCGCCCCGTGCATTTTGCCACTTCCTGCGGAATGCTCCTCGTCCGGTTTACCGGTGATTCCCCGGGCGATGGCTGCAAAACGGGTTGCAGTGCCGTTGCCGTTGAATAATGCTGGCTGTTCCTCCGGAATGAATGACAACCACAGCGTTGTTACTGATTACATCCGGAAAGGCCGGTACAGAGCACTCTCAAAACGGAGGTTGCTTCGGCCTTTCGCTTGAATTCCGGTGGCAGGCCGCAAGGCATACCACCCTCACCAAAAACGATAACAAGGAGTGATTTTATGCCCAAGAGAAAAGCCAACGCCGAATGGAAAGGAAAACTGCCGGAAGGTACGGGAACGCTTGCTTTGGAAAGCGGTGCCTTTCAGGGTTCGTACTCATTCTCGTCCCGCTTCGAAGACGGTGCCGGAACCAACCCCGAAGAACTGATCGCGGCGGCCCATGCCGGATGCTACTCCATGGCCTTGTCCGCCGAGCTTGGAAAAAGCGGATACGAGCCTCAAAGCGTAAAAACGGAAGCAGTCGTTAACCTGGTGAAAGACGGTGACGGGTTTACCATTACCGATATTGAACTGGTGTGCGTTGCCCATATTCCGGGGATCGACGAGGCCACGTTTAACCAGTTTGCCACAGGTGCCAAAGAAAACTGCCCGGTTTCCAGGGTACTGGCGGGAGCGAAAATCAACCTGAAGGCCACACTGAAAAACTGACTTTACCCTGCATCCTGATCTGCGGCAACATCCCCACCGAAACAGCGGGGTTGTTGCCGTTTTTTTGATCCTGCCCGGATCGTAACAGAAATCATGAACACATTACCCGGACATTCTGCGCTTCTCTCGCTGCTTCTGGCTCTGATTGCCGGAATTGCCGCCATGCCCGCGCCCGTCTGCGCAGATGAGCTGGATCATCCCGTCAAACTGCCGGCGCACTTCCAGAACGGACTGATTTTTCTCAAGCCGGTAACCGAGGAGGGCGATACACTCCGCTTTTTTATCGATTCCGCCGACGGTAGTATCATCTATGAGGGAGCCGTAAACCGACTTGGGCTGACAGCCATCAACGCTGTAATCATGGGACGCGAACAACAGGCCGCCTTCCTCCCCCCCTTCGACGAAGACAATTTCATTCCCTCGCCATCGCTCTCCGACGGACTCCTTCCCGTACGGGCCGACGACCGCAAGCCGCCCCACCATGAAGCGATTCTGGAAAATGCCGACGGAATACTCGGCAGCACCTGGTTCGCCCAACGCACCTGGTCCATCGACTACCGCAGGGAGCGAATCTATCTCATCCCCACCGACCAGGATACGGTGTCTGATGCGCTGAACGGGCGTCCGGAGAATTTCGAAGCGGGCACCGCCATCCCCATCTCGTTCCGTGATGAGAACGGTAGCGGCCGATACCACTTTGCAAACCTGCCCGTTATCGTTGCCGGTGATACCCTCTCCATGGTCCTGAAAACCGGCAGCACCATTGTCATTGACGAGGAAGTTCGCGCCGAACTGGATCACCCGGTCTCGTTTTTTCCCGCGGGACTGATAACGGACTCCGTTTTCAACCGGTGGCGGCAGGAGCATCCCGATTGGCGAATTATTGAGAACGCGGATCTCCATTATGGAAGCGACCTGATTGAGGTACCCACTGTCCGGATCGGTTCTCATGAAGCGGGTCCGGTCTATTTTGCCGTTCGGCGCGACGAAGCCTTTGACGACTGGTTTTCCCAATTCACCGCCGATAGTGTGGTTGGAGCGCTGGGCCCGGACGCCTTCCGGGGAGCACGCATTACCATCAGCTATCCCAATGAGCTGATCCTGATTCACGAATGAGAACCGTAGTTTCGATGCCGATTCCAGATAATACCACCCCATCCTCCGGCCGCACCAACCTGTCTGCTTTGAGCCGTGAACAGCTCTCACGGTTCTGCCGGGAACGCGGACTTAAGCGCTATCGCTCCGACCAGATCTTCCAATGGATCCATCATAAGAACGCGGCCTCTTTTGACGAGATGACCAACCTCCCCAAAGCACTGCGGGATGAACTGTCGGAACATGCGGAATTGAAAGGCGCGGTTCGGGCGAGCATCAACCGCTCCAAAGACGGCACCACGAAATGTCTGTTTCGCCTGCATGACGAAAAACTGGTTGAAGCGGTACTGATCCCGGAGTTTTTTGACGACGGCGTAGCTGACCGCCTGACCGTCTGTGTCTCTTCCCAGGTGGGATGTGTTTTCGGATGCAGTTTTTGCGCCACCGGCAAGATGGGCCTCTTCCGCAATCTCACCATCGGTGAAATAACCGGACAGGTGCTCTCCATAAATGCCATTGCGGAGGAAGAATATGGCAAGCGCATCACCAATGTGGTTTATATGGGGATGGGAGAGCCGTTCCACAACTACGCTCCGGTTGTCGAATCAGCCGCCATTTTGTGCGATCCGCTCGGCTTGAATCTGTCGCCGAAACGGATCACCCTGTCGACGGTCGGCCTGACCCGCCAAATCCGGCAGTATGCCGATGAGAATCACGCCTTCAATCTTGCCATCTCTCTGCATGCCGCCGACGATGACAAGCGAAACAGGATCATGCCGATCAACGAGAGCCTGAATCTCAAGGCCCTGCGGGAGTCGCTCGAACACTATCACCGGATCTCGGGCAACGGCGTCACCTACGAGTACCTCCTGTTCGACCGCTTTAACGACACGCCGGACGATGCCCGGAAACTGGCCCGGATTTCGCGCTGGGTTCCATCCAAAGTGAACATCATCATGTACAACGATGTGGAGGGAGTGACGCTTCAACGCGCGAAAGAGGAACGGCTTAACAGTTTCCTGGCCGAACTGAACCGGCTGCGGGTGCGTGCGACAGTCCGTCGAAGCCGCGGGGACGATATTGATGCGGGATGCGGGCAACTGGCCATCAAAGAGCAGGACGGCACCGGCAAGACCATGGCCAAAAACAACGCCTGACACCTCCCTGCCGGCCGCGGCCTCATCTGAAGCACCTCCTCTTTTCCGGCGCAGCACATTTTCGAATCCGTTGCTTTGCCTGTGGGCTCGACTCCCGGTATGCCGGATAATGAACCGACGTGAAACAGTACCCATGCCCGGTACGGCTCAAACCTTCGGATGCCCTCAGAACGGGAAATCCTCCTCCGGCTCCTCGTAATCCAGCTCTTCAAACACGGGCGGGGTGGCTTTGGCATGGACCTGGTTGCCGTCAACATAAATTGCGCGATAGGGTCGGGTCGGACAGATATACTCACATCCACCGCATCCGACACAATGCTCCGGATGAATTTCCGGGAGGGTGAGGCCGTCCTGCCAGGGTACCATGCGCACGGCCTGTGTGGGGCAGTGTTCCGCGCATGCGCCGCAAGCCGTGCCCTCCGCTTTTACCACGCAATTGTCAAGTTCCAGACGAACCACCCCGAGCTGGCTGAGATGCTTCTCCTCCATACCCAGAGGAAGCAGGGCACCGGTCGGACAAATTTCCGTGCAGATCACGCAATCAAAGCTGCAGTAACTGGCGTGGAAATCCATGCGGGGCTGCATCATCCCCGTAAACCCGTGTTCCAGAAACGAGGGCTGCAGCACCCTGGTCGGGCAGGCGCTCACACAGAGCTGGCAGGCTGTGCAGTTATCCCTGAAGTGGTCGAGGCCGACCGATCCCGGGGGTGAGACGGGATGATTTTTCTGTTCGGGGATAGTAGACGGGCGGGTTACCTCAACATCGACCTCATCCCGCCGGTCGTTTGGCTGCGCGGCTTTCGTTGCCGAAACGCTGGATAACGCCGTGCCGCCGGCGAGCCACCCCGAAAGGTGGTAGAGGAACTTGCGCCGGTCGGTACCGCAGTAGTGGACACCGTCACGTGCCGGCCCGACAACGGGAGGTGCCTCCGTGTCATTCCGGGCAACATCCGTCCCTTTCTTCTTACCGGACGAAAACCACTGGTTTTTGTAGTCAATTCCCTGCCGGGAGCAGACCTTCAGACAGTTGAAACATCCCACGCAGCGGCTGAAATCGACCTCGTTATTTTTCAGGTCAATACACTCCGCCTTGCAATTCAGCGAGCACTTGGCGCAGTGGTTGCAAAGATCGTCATCAATTTCGATGCGATACATCGCTTTTTTCGAAAGGAGTCCGAGAAAGCTACCTACCGGGCATACCGTATTACAGTAGAGACGGCCCCTGGTAAACGAAAGCCAGACGACCAATCCGAGCATAAATGCCGGAAACACCAGCGGCGCGGCTGTCATGCGGCGTGTCTCCACATCATACAGCGTGTAGATGTCGTGCGACTGCAAAACCCAGGCCGCCATGTTGTTCATCCAGAAATAGACGGGCCTCACCAGTCCGGAAAATATTTTCCCGAACAGGCTGAACGGATCCAGAAGATTCAGAAGAAAAATACTGCCGGACAAAAACGTGACCACGGTGATTGCCAGCAAACCGTAACGAAGCAAATTCTTCGGAGGTGACGGGCGATAGCGAACACGCCTGCCTCTGATGCGGGTGTACTGTTTAGAAATCCAGGAGACCACATCCTGAAGCACTCCAAGCGGGCAGACCGTGGAGCAGTAAATCCTGCCAAACAGGAGGGTCGCCGCCACCACCACCAGAAAGCCGAGTGTCAGAAAGCTGATCAGATTCAGAAACTTGATCAGCGACGGGACAAACTGAATCCAGGTTATTCCGTTGATCAGGGATGATGAAAACGTGCCGGCAAAATCCAGAAACAGGAAGCCGGTGAATATCAGAAACAGCAGGGAGATGACCACCCGGCCTGCCTTCAGCGCTTTAGCTCGCATAGTGAAACCCTGTCAAATGCGCAATCTGCTGATATTCAGATTTTCCAGATCCAGGGTTCCGATCCCCATTTCCTGGCCGATACGGATGTGGCCGACTTCCCCGGGCTGAAGACCGAACAGCAGGCTTGAGGCCGCGTCGGCGGCGACCACGTCGGTGGAAATCACCTGCGCCTCCATGGTCACGACATCCTCCACGGAAGTGCCTCTGGGTCCGTTTCGCATCATAACCCGATAGGCATCCACAATATTGAGGTCCGGTTTGCGATAGGTGGCATAGTCGGTGATGCACTGATGGAGGTCGTTGCGGTGGTAGTACACACGATCCCAGACATTGCCCATCATGTTCTTCATGGCAACGCTGAGCGAGGCCCCGCCATGGTGCTTCAGCACCGGAACATTGATATAGACATCCGAATCCTGAAGCAGCTCATGCTCTTTGGTGCTGGTAAGGCGCTTTCCCCTGGGAATTTCGACCTCCCTGTAAAACCGTTCGGCATTGGCCGGCACCATTTGTCCGCCGGCTTCGGTCACCGCCTTTTCGATACCGCTTCGGGAATAGCATTCTCGCCAGTTGTCGAGGGTGTGATCAAATACCCGCACCCGGCTGGCCCCGGCCTCCAGGCAATGCTTGACGATCCGGCCAACCAGTTCCGGATTGGTATTGGCGGCCCTTTCCGGCGGCAGATCGAAGCTGGCATTGGGTTTTATGACCACCGATTGACCCGGCTGTACAAATTTTTCCATCCCGCCTAATGCCGCAATTCCGCGTTCGAACATTTCCGCAGCTCCGCCGCCACGAATGGCAACAAGGTCATACGGCAGACCGTTGGAGTCGGAGGCCAGTGCCGTCGCGTGCTTTCCGATACCTGCGGATGTGCCCAGAAATACTCCGGCGCCAATGGTTTTAAGAATAAAATCTCTTCGTTTCATAATAATGTGGTTTAAACTGCCGGGGTGTAATGTGCTGAAACAATGGTTGCTTTTGGAATGGTCGACGTTTCGGATGTTTCCGGAACCGGCCCCTGGTCGCAGGCAGGTATCTGAACTGCGAGGCTGGATTGCCGGCTGCGGCCCGACGAAGCCGAGTTTCCGGGTTTTCCAAATGTTCTGTTTTGCGGGTCGGTGATTCAGTATTCCTGGTGAACCCCGTTGCCGGTGACCCGGCCCGTCCTGCAACGGTTTTTCTAAATAATTAATGACAGCGATCTGCTGCCGATTCAGAGTATAATATTTTGTATAATCAATACTTTCTGCATGTAATAGCATATAACGAAATCTTCAATTTTTCAACCTCTAAATAGCGCAGCAATCATACTGCTCTTATCCCCTGACAGGCACGAGCATAAGCGGCCGGCTTGCGTTGAGGACTTAAATATCGGTACAGGAAGACACCAAGATTATGAAAGTACTTTATTATGACTGTTTCGCGGGTATCTCCGGCGACATGCACCTGGGTGCGATGATTGATGCCGGGGTGGATCCGGATCACCTCATCAACGAACTGAAGAAACTGCCTCTGAGCGGCTATCGGCTTAATATCTGCCGGGATCAGCGCAAAAGTATTGAAGGTACCCGGGTAGATGTGGTACTGGATGGCCCACTTAACGCCGGGAACGGGGACAGTGTTGATGGCAACGAGGGACATAATCACGGCCACCACGACCATGATCACAACCATGGGCACAGCGGCCATCATCATCATGACCACAGCCATGACCACGATCACTCCCATGATCATCATCACGGCGACACTCACGGACACAGCCACGATGACACTCACGGACACTCTGCCCACGGACATGATCACGGCGACCATCATCATCACCCGCATCGCAACCTTGCCGATATCCGCGAAATCGTACACAGCAGCGAACTGCCCGAAGCGACAAAAAAACGTGCCATGAGCATGTTTCTGCTTATAGCCGAAGCGGAAGCGAAAATCCACGGGGTCTCCATCGATGAGATTCACTTTCACGAAGTCGGAGCCGTAGACTCGATAGTGGACATTACCGGGGCTGCCATATGCCTGGAGTATCTGAAACCGGACCGCATACTGAGCTCCACCGTCGAATTAGGCAGCGGCATGGTGCGTTGCGCCCATGGCATCATGCCTGTCCCCGCGCCGGCGACATCGGAGATTCTGAAGAACATCCCCGTGCGAACCGGCACGGCCCGGCACGAGGCCACCACTCCTACCGGCGCCGCGATCCTTGCCGCCAATGTGAATGCGTTCACCGATACTCTGGCTTTCACACCTCATCGCACCGCATATGGTATTGGTCAGCGCGACACCAACATCCCCAACATCCTGAGGATTCATATCGGCGAAATGGAGGAAGCGGACGATACCGGGCTGCTGCACATGATCGAATGCAACATCGACGACATGAACCCGGAGTTCCACGATCATGTGATGGAGAAATTGTTCAAAACCGGAGCACGTGACGTATATCTGACTCCGGTCATAATGAAGAAAAGCCGTCCGGCTGTAGTTCTGAGCGTACTGTGTGATGCCGCCCTGCAGGAAGAGATCACCGAAACCCTGCTCCTTCACACAACCACTCTGGGTGTCAGGAATTACCCGGTCTCGCGCGTCACACTCGACAGGGAAATCACCAGAATCAGCACTTCCCTGGGGGATGTGACCATCAAGCAAACGTGGCACAAAGGCCGGCTCCTGAAATGGAAGCCGGAATACGAGGACTGTAAAATATTGGCGGACAAGCATGAAATCCCCCTTCGCGAGGTCTGCCGTATCGTGGAAGCGGAAGCCGCTCAGCAATTGGAAACAAAAGCAGGGAAATAATTATGGCCATCGACCAACCGACTCAAAACGGGCGCAGCACATCCGAAAAGTACGCCGATCTATTGGAAATCCTGCGCAATTGCGGAAAAACCGCAGTCGCCTTTTCCGGAGGGGTTGACAGTACGTTCCTGCTGGCCGCTGCCGGTGAGGCGCCAACCGAAAAGCTGGTCGCCCTCACCATGAAACAGCCCTATTTCCAGCAGCGTGAACTGGAAGAAGCCGCTGCCTTTGTGAAGGACTTCGGGGTGGAACACCGTGTGATCGAGGCACCGGTCGATCCCCGCATCATGGAAAATCCACCGAACCGGTGTTATCTCTGCAAGACAGCGACATTTAAGAAATTTCGCAAGGAGCTCGATTACATGGGGTTCGACACGCTGCTGGACGGGACCAATGCCGATGACACCCACGAATACCGGCCGGGCCTTCAGGCCATTGAGGAACAGCGGGTACGGAGTCCGTTGATGGAGGCGGGCCTGACCAAAAACGACATCCGTCTGCTTTCCAGGGAAATGGGGCTGCCGATCTGGGACAAACCCTCCAATACGTGCCTGGTCACCCGCATCCCGTACAATACGAAAGTACTCAACGAGGATCTGCGTCAGATTGAAGAGGCCGAGTTCTATCTCAAAGAGAAAGGATTCCTTGTTGTGCGTGTCAGGAAGCACGGCGACCTTGCCCGGATTGAGGTGGAGCCCGAACTGATTGCCCGCCTTGCCAAACCGGAAATCATGAATGCGACGGTAGCCTATTTCAAGAAACTCGGCTTCCGCCATGTGTCACTTGACCTGGAGGGATACATGACAGGCAGCATGGACAAAGCCATTCTTGAAACATCACAAACCGGCGCTGCCCGGTAACCTGCAACACGACCCGGCCAGGAAAAACCATCATGAACAGAAAAACACTGGAAACACTGCTCAACAGCGTCAGAAAAGGAGAAGTTAAGATAGAAGACGCGATTGAAAAAATCTCTGATCTGCCTTTCAGGGAACTGGGCTATGCCAAAATTGACCATCACCGGGAACTGCGCACAGGCTATCCCGAAATTGTCTTTGGTCAGGGTAAAACCAGGGAGCAAATCGCCGGTATCGTCCGTTCACTGCACACATCGGGCAGCAACGTTTTGGTAACGCGCACCGGTCCCGAACCGCATCAGGATATCCTGGAGTTCTGCGCCCATGCGGAATATCACCCCGAGGCACGCTGCATCACCATCCGCAACCGCGATCCTCAACTCACCGAAACCACTATTGGCGTTATTACTGCGGGAACCTCCGATATCCCCGTAGCCGAGGAAGCCGCGGTGACCGCCGAGATTTTTGACAACCGGGTGCATCGAATTTATGATGTCGGTGTAGCCGGTATTCACCGGCTGTTTGAAAGGCTCGACACCATCCGGCAGGCGCGTGTTTTGATTGTGATTGCGGGCATGGAGGGCGCGCTGCCAAGTGTGGTCGGCGGACTGGTAGACAAACCTGTAATCGCCGTGCCGACCAGCATTGGATATGGAGCAAATTTCGGCGGCATATCGGCCTTGCTGGGCATGCTTACCAGCTGTGCCAGCGGCATCAGCGTCGTCAACATCGATAACGGTTTCGGAGCCGCTTACCAAGCCTCGATGATCAACAGTATCGGCACACGCGGCAGCCGTCAGTAACTGCTGTGCTGTGAGGCGTCCCTGCTCATCTCATACTTGAGATAGACCTCCTTGCCCAGCCAAACGATCGCGGCAAAAGGCACAACGACAAACAGAACCCCGAGCAGGATTTTGGATTTTCTTTGATATGGGGCCCTGGAAAGCGCCGCCATGGACGCAGCCCACAAGAAGATAAGGAGAAGTGACAGCATCGCAGGGAGAATAAACTCCATGGTGCCGTAGTGATGATGTAATAATACCATGAGAAGTTAATTTACGTACAGATTCTTTTCGGTAATAAAACACTTTTCAGGGAGAAAACGAAATGGGAACAATCCACGACATCCGATATACCCCAACTGAAGGCACATATTTACACATTAATCACGAATCAGATTAAATCCGCACAAAAAGGGAACGCCGTTTCTTCTTCGTCACGTTGCGGGTTTTGTGTCCTTTACCATCGGTATCCTCCACCAGCACCACGTCCCCCGTCCCAAAGCGTCTTGTCTCACCCAGGCTTGTCGTAATTTCAATCTCACCATCCAGCAGAATGATAAACTGCCTGGCCGGCGCATTATGAAAATCCCAGTCGTAGTCAGCGGCGTTTTCACGGAACTGCAGACTTTCGACATCAAACTCCTGTGAAAGATACCCGATCATGCCCTGGTCATGCAGCGGCACCGGCACCTCTTCAAAACGGGTATCCCCTTGCTCATCCGAATACAATCTGGTGTAGTGCATCCTTTTCTCCATTCACATTTGTTGGTTTAATTCCGTTTCTTAACGGAGACATGTCAACGGAAAACAAGCAAACCTGCCATGAACGTTTCCAGCAGATACTTTCTCCTGTGCTGTGCCCTTTTTACCGCCGCCGGACTCCTTCCTTTAATCGGATGCAGCTCTGAAAATCCAGAACCAGCCATGAAATCGATCGATCAAAAAGAGTACGCCATCGCCCTGCATGCCGGAGCCGGTGTGATCTCACGCGACATCGATTCCGATGTCCGTGACGGTTACCTTGCTTCGCTGGAAGAGGCACTGATCATCGGCCGTGACCTCCTCTCCAACGGAGCTTCCAGCCTGGATGCCGTCGAAACGGTCATCCGATACCTGGAAGACGACGAGCGTTTCAATGCGGGACGAGGGGCCGTTTTTACAAGCGAAGGAAAGCACGAACTGGACGCCTCCATTATGTCGGGGGCGGATCTGGATGCCGGTGCGGTAACTGGCGTGCGAACGGTGCGAAATCCTATCTCACTGGCGCGTAAGGTTATGGAAGAGAGCCGCCACGTCATGTTTGCCGGCGACGGAGCCGAGCAGTTCGCCGATCAAACCGGACTTGAACGGGTTGAAAACAGCTTTTTCAGCACCGAACGGCGCCGGCAGCAGCTGGAACGTGCACAGGAGCAGGCCGAAGTATGGCTGGATCACAGCGACGAGAAACAAGACGCGCGGGCTTCCGAAACCACATCGTCCTCTGCCAGGGGTAAAGCCGGTAACGCCGGCGATGGACGCTACAGCACGGTTGGCGTGGCTGCACTGGACCGCGACGGCAACCTGGCTGCAGGCACATCCACAGGGGGCATGACCAACAAGATGCCCGGCCGGATCGGCGACTCTCCCGTTATTGCCGCCGGAACCTATGCCGACAATAACTCCTGCGCGGTATCCGCCACCGGGCACGGCGAAAAATTCATTCGCAATGCGGTGGCCTATCAAATTTGCGCCATCATGGAATACCGGGGAGCCACCCTTGAAGAGGCCGCTCGGACCGTCATCCACGGTAAACTGGATGAAGGCGACGGCGGGATTATCGCCGTGGACAGGTTTGGAAACATTTCGATGGAATTCAGTTCTCCCGGGATGTTCCGCGGAGCCGCCGATTCCGAAGGCCGGTTTGAAGTCGCCATCTGGAATTAACCGCTACCTGTCTGTCCGGAAGCCTTCCACCCTGACTTCATACTGCAATCCTCTCAACAGGCCAAGGCTCATCAGCAGCATGATAACCGTAAACGGCAATGCGGCCGTGATCGCCATTTTCTGAAGAGCTTCCAGTCCGCCGGCATAGAGCAGCACTGCGGCTGTTCCGGAGATTACCAGGCCCCAGGTCAGTTTCTTATAAGTGGGCGGATGGAGTTTTCCACCGGAAGTCATCATGGAAAGCACAAAGGTTGCGGAGTCGGCCGAGGTGATAAAAAACACCGACAGGAGCAGTATCGTGATGAGGCTCAGAAGGTGTGTAAGCGGGAAATGTTCGTAAAGCAGAAAAAGGCCGACCGAAACGTCTCCGGCTATACTTTCCGCGATACCGGCCTGGTGTGTGAGTTCAAGATCAAATGCCGCACCTCCGAACGCGCTGAACCAGACAAAAGTGAGTAGCACAGGCACAACCAGGGCCCCGGCAACAAACTCACTGATGGTCCGGCCACGCGAAATACTGGCCACAAAGAGACCAACAAACGGTGCCCAGGCAATCCACCAGGCCCAGTAGAAAAGCGTCCAGGACTGTGTCCATTCATAGCCGCGGAACGGATTGGTCGACAAACTCATGCTCAAAAAATTGGTGGCGAAATCGGCTGTGGTCTGCGTAAAAATATTGAGGATGTAGACGGTGGGGCCCATCACCACCATAAACGCCAGCAGGGCGATGGCCAGCACTATGTTGGTCTTGCTCAGAATCTGGATGCCCTTGTCGACGCCCGTCATGGTAGAGATCAGGAAAAAAACGGTAACCACAGCAATCACAACGAGGGTGGCGGTAAAACCGGCTTCAAACCGAAACACTTCGCCGAGTCCCGATGTAATCTGCATTGCCCCGAGTCCAAGTGAAGTGACAATACCAAAGATGGTCGCAAATACTCCGAGTATATCGATCAGGTAGCCGATCGGACCGTAGATCCGGTTTCCGATCAGCGGGTAAAAACAGCTTGATATCAGAGGCGGCATCCCGCGGCGAAATGAAAAATAGGCGATACACAGACTCATGGTAATGTAGATGGCCCACGGCTGAATTCCCCAGTGAAAAAAGCTGTACTGCATGGCAAAACGCGCTGCTTCACCCGATTCCTGGCGGATATGTTCCGGTGGATTCAGATAGTGACTCATTGGCTCAGCCACTCCCCAGAAAATCAGGCCGATTCCCATTCCGGCCGCGAAAAGCATACTGAACCAGCCGAAATAGGAAAATTGCGGCTTTTCATGCTGTTGCCCCAGCTTGAAGCTGCCGTATTTGCTGAGTGCCAGGTAGAGATTGAACAGCAGAAACAGCAGCGCTGCAACCATATACCCCCAGCCAAACAGTTCCAGAATCTGCCCATGCACAAAGGTGGCAAATGCGAACAGATGGTCAGGCAGAAAGATCCCCGGTATGGCAAATACCAGAACCATAAACAGGGAAATCACGAAAACGAGATTATTTTTGAGCCGTTCCATCATATCACTTGTATCGGGTTATATACCGGAGGGTGGTTCGGCGACGATCAGCAAGGAACTGTTCACCCGGTGGGGAAGAGATTCGGCGTTGGATCCAAGAATATTGTCAAGTGGCTTCTTTTTTTCATTGCGACCGACAATGACAAGGCCGGCGTCGCTGCTTTTGGCGACACGCGCAATCTTGCGGCGGATGGATCCTGTAGCCAGTTCCGTTCGGGAAGATTTGAATCCGCCGTGGCAGGCTTCGGCCAGCCGCTCCATCTTGATCCGCATCTCCCGCTCTCTTTTGGCATCTGTTTCAGGATCAGGCGCGCGATCCCTGACATGCAGAAATTTCAGATGACTTCCCGGCCAGGGAGCACGCTTCAGCAGGGGTAGTACCTTTTTGTCGGCCTCCTTGCAATCGGTGGCATACAGGACAACCGACAGCCCGGAGTCGCCGCCGGAATATCTTCGGCTTTTGTGGATCAGCGTTGTAAAACTGCACATTCGCAGTATGTCGATATCCGGACTACTCAGAATCGCACGTTTAATCACATTTTTTCTCTTCCAGGGAATAGCGATGTAGTCGGCCTCCTCTTCGACAGCCAACCGGCACACGTTGGAAGCGATCCCGCCGCTTCCCGTAGCGGTGCTTACCCGGAAATCATGACGCTTAAACAGCTCCTCGAGCTGTGCCAGGGCATGATGCACGTTTGAATCCGGTTCCGCCCCTCCGACGCCCTCAACAATGTGGCAGAAACAGACAGTGTCGGTTCCCAGAAGGCCCAGGTATTCCGCCATCTCTTCCATCCTGGCCTCCGGCTCTTTCAAACTAACTGGTATGAAGGCTTTTTTGAGCATGCGCCGGGCTTTCGTTTGGTTGCAACTGCATCACGGACCTTGCCGATGTTGAAAAGTAGCAGTTTCCGATGGAAAGACCATACCCTGATCGCCATGAAACTCAGCTCATAATCGATATCGGTTCTCTGGCTCTCTATACTCCCGTCCCGGGGCAGGATCGGCCGGTGGAAGAACCCTCTTTTTATAAGCTTTTACATTAAGCTTTCCTTATATTCACTGGCACTGTTTTTGTATGCAATTCGTTGCATAAGTGACAGAAGGCGCAAAAAAATTTTCGTTACCGGGTCTTGTTGTGGCTGGATGATTTGGCTGCCGGCCATATGATAAGCGAATGAACGGCCCTGGTCTGCACCGGGTGTACATTGTCAGGCGCCACGAAATAACAGGGCCTCTCCCGTATTATTAGAAGCAATTGCAACGTATGGCATTACACCAGCGGAGCGATACAGATCCAATTCCGGTACAGAGCACATGAGTTTTTTGATATCCTTACAGCATACTGCACTAATGACCGTTTCAACAATCCAGACTGTTTCAAAACACCTGCCTGCCGTTGTGGCCGCAATCATTATCCTGGGCCTGGCATGCAACGATAATGCCCGTGCACATACGCCACTTTCGAATGCCTCGGCCGAGAAACCTGCGCGGACATTGTCATCGTTTGAAGTAAAACCATCCCTGTACCTTGACTGTCAGCAGTGCGACTACAACTACATCCGGGAGCACATCCGCTTTGTCAATTACGTGAGGGATCGCCAGCAAGCGGATATTCATGTGTTTATCACAACCACCCCCACCGGCGACGGTGGACGGCAGTACGAGTTTTCCTTCATCGGAAGAGGTACATACAGCGATATTCGCTTTGATTTCACCCGGCTTACCGGGCGGGACATGACAGACAGCCAAATTCGTGAGCACGTAAAACAGGCCATCGAAATGGGGCTTGCGCCATTCATGATTCAAACTCCCATCGGTGACCGGTTTGATTTGCAGTTCCATGGCGTTGATGAAGACCTTTTTCCGGATATTGCCGTTGATGACCCCTGGAACCACTGGGTATTTGAAATTTATGCAGGCCGCTTCCAGCTTCAGCTGGAGAGTCAGCAGAAAAATTTTGACTCCCGATGGGGAGTTTGGGCGGATCGCGTGACCGATGACTGGAAGTTTCGCATCCGGCCCTATTTCAACTATCACTACGAGGAGATTGACCGGGAAGACGAGGAGAAAGCCGTCAGCCACCGCCACCGGCACGGACTGGACACCTATGCCATTAAAAGCATAACGGACCACTGGTCCATTGGCCTCTTCGGCGACTACCTGACCCGCAAAGACCGGAATACGAAACACCGCATCCGTATAACCCCCGGTATCGAATACAGCATTTTTCCGTACGACGAGGCCACTCGCAGGTCGATTACCCTGAGATATCTTGCGGGATATACCTATATCGACTATTACGAACCGACCATCTTCGACAAAACGGAGCAGCAGTTGCTGAACCAGCGCGTGGAGATCCGGAGTCAGTATACACAGCCCTGGGGAAACATCAATCTGGGTGTGATCGGCTCACACTATTTCCACGATTTCGATTTCCGAAGGCTTGATACCTATCTGCGGCTCTCCATTCGACTGACCGAAGGCCTTTCCCTGAGTTTTCAGACCGATTACAACATTGTCCAGGACCAGCTCACGCTGCGGGCGGGCGAACAGAATCTTGAAGATATCCTGCTTGCACAGCAGGAAATGGCTACCGATTACTATCTGAGGGGGTTGATTGCCATCTCCTACACCTTCGGTTCCGATTTCGCAAATATCGTAAACACCCGGTTTTGACAGGCAGGTGCCGACCCGGGCCGAATCAGTTGATCCGGTTCAGCATGCGCCGCACCCGTGGCAGGAACCGTTCTCGATCCCAGGAGAAGTATATTACCCAGGCTCTGCCGACAATGTGGTCATCCGGGACAAATCCCCAGAAACGGCTGTCTTCACTGTTGTCGCGGCTGTCGCCGACCATGAAGTAGTAGTCCTGGCGGATGGTGTACTGATCGGTGGTATCTCCGTTGATGATAAACAGGTTCTGATCTCTTGAAACCGTGTTGCGCTCATACCGGGTGACAATATCCTCGTAGAGGTGCCAGTTCTCATCAGTCAGGATAACCTGCTGTCCTTCAAACGGGATGATGATATCCGGCAGGTTGTGGTAGTTCCCCGAAAAGCCGGAGGCGAAGGTGAACGGCTGTCGTGCGTAATCATTAAAACTTTCGGGCAGCACAAGCGGCTGAACCGAGGCGATTTCGGGCCATTCCGCCATGGCATCGGCAACATCGGCGGTCATGTTGATTCGATAGCGATCCCCGGACGACTGCAGAACCTGTCCACCGGCATTCCGGACTTTGCTTGGGCTAAGCCTCAGTCGCTGACGCACCTGCACGTCATAGTGCTGCTCGAACGTATCCAGGTGTTCTTCAGGCTGGCTGTTGATGTGGATCACCTTGTCGCGAATACTCAGCGTATCTCCGGCTATACCGACGGTCCGCTTGATGTAATTTGTTTTCTGGGAGATGGCCTCGTCCTCAATGGGGTAATTGAAGACCAGAATATCACCTCGGCGCACACTCATGAACCCCGGCATGCGGAACCAGGGGAGCTCCAGGCCACGGATATAGATGCCGGTAAACGGGATGCCGACGGTCATGGGACTTCGGGCGCCGTAATGCAGTTTGGAGACCAGAAGGAAATCGCCGGTCAGCAGTGTCGACTCCATCGACGGGGTGGGGATGCGGAACGCCTCCAGAAACAGAGCCCGGATAATCAATGCTGCGACAGCGGCAAACAGGATAGCGTCCAGCCACTCCCGGGCCCAGGATTTCGCGTTTTTAGCCTCTTCCCTGGATTTCCTGTCCAGAGCCCGGCGGCTTTCTTTTCGCCTGGTATTTTTCTCTTCTTTCTTTCCGGCCAAAGCAGTTTCAATTAATACGTTAAGGGGGACAGTTCAGGATCGCTGTATAATACGGCGCTTTTTATTTCAATTCCGCAGGCCGGGCAACCTTTTCGTTGAAAAACGAACCGTCGCGATAGCCGGCACGATACCACTGCTGCTCATTCAGCTCATAATAATGGTCTTCATATTCTCCCAGTTCGGGCACATTCAACAGCGTTCGTGTCAGTGTCCGCTTCACTTCGGGCATCAGATCCACGTATCGGCTGGCTCCGGCAAAAACCAGCCCCCTTCCGAAAGGCCCGTCAATATCCAGCACCATCATCGGTATGTCACCGTCGATAATAAACCAGTACTCAAACTGAATATAATGTCCGGGGCGGAATCCGCTTTCGCCCATGAGATGCTTGAGCTTCTGTGTCGGGTCGCCATAGGCTTTCTGAAGGCGGGCTCTCAATTCCCGGGTGGGTATCCGGTCGATGGCGGTACCGGCCTCAAAACCCGCGCCGGTCCACTGCACATCCCGGAAGCGGCGTTCAAAACGGACTCGGTCGCCGGTTTCCACTTTCACGATTTCCGGTTCCGCCAGCAGATCGCGAGGCTGCTCATCGCCATATCCGCCGGCATCGGGTGATACTATGGCTGTATAACCGGATTCCGGGGCAGAACGGTGTGCTGCCGGCAGACGTTCACCGCCGGTCCATGCCGTTCCTGCAGACGGCAGGAAAAGCAGCGGCATCAGCAACAGCAGGAGACATGCCGATGGCTTGTCCACTGTCCGGCCCCTACACGATATCGTCCAGAAATCAGTCATTGTCCATCGATAGCACAACGAGGAATGCCTCCTGGGGGATTTCAACGGATCCCACCTGCTTCATCCTCTTCTTGCCTTCCTTCTGCTTTTCAAGCAGTTTACGTTTTCGGGTGATGTCGCCGCCATAGCACTTGGCAGTTACGTCCTTACGCAATGCCCTTACCGTATCACGAGCTATGATTTTCGCACCGATGGCCGCCTGGATAATCACTTCATACATCTGCCGGGGGATGAGTTTTTTGAGTTTGCCGCACAAACGCCTGCCCCATTCATAGGCTTTGTCCCGATGAACAATGCAGGATAGGGCATCGACAGGATCGCCATTCAGCAGTATGTCGAGCTTGACAAGCTGGCCCGGCCGGTTGCCGATCAGATCATAATCCAGCGAGGCGTATCCCCTGGTCTGACTTTTCAGCCTGTCGTAAAAATCAAACACGATTTCGGCCAGCGGAAGCTCGTAAGTGATATCCACCCGTTTGGTATCAAGGTACATCGTATTGACAAACACGCCCCGCTTATCCTGGCAGAGTTTCATCACCTGACCGATGTAGTCGGACGGGGTAATTATTTGCGCCTTGATATACGGCTCAAGTACCCTGTTTATTTTGCCGGGCGGAGGCATGTCTGTGGGATTGTCCACCACGACCTCCTTTCCGTCGGTGGTTTCAACGATATACTCCACGTTCGGAACGGTGGTTATGATATCCATGTCGAACTCCCGGTCCAGGCGCTCCTGAATAATCTCCATGTGGAGCATACCCAAAAAACCGGCACGAAAACCGAAACCCAGGGCGGCGGAGGTCTCGGGAACGTATTGCAGCGAAGCGTCATTGAGCTGCAGCTTCTCAAGGGCCGTGCGAAGGCTTTCAAAATCCTCGCTGTTGGTGGGATAGAGCCCGCTGAATACCTTGGGTTTGACTTCCTTGTAGCCGGGGATCTGTTCCTTGGCCATGTTGGCATGCTTGGTGACCGTATCCCCCACTTTGGTATCTTCCAGCGATTTGACACTGCCGATGATGTATCCCACCTCACCGGCCGAAAGCGTCTTTCCCGGCACGGGCTTGATGGTCAGATAGCCGATTTCATCGGCCTCATAATCCTTGCCGGTTGCCATAAAACGGATTTTTTCGCCCTGCTGGAGGGTGCCGTCCAGGAGCCTGACATACACCACCGAACCCCGGTAGGTATTGAAAACGGAATCGAATATCAGCGCCCTCAACGGCTTTTCGGGATCACCCTCGGGGGGCGGAACTCTCTTTACAATCTCCTCAAGCAGTGCATCCACCCCTTCGCCCGTTTTTCCGGATACCGGGATGATCTCCTCGCGTTGGCATCCGATCAGATCCATCACCTGCTGGGCCGCGCTTTCCACATCCGATCCGGGCAGATCAATCTTGTTGAGTACCGGGATGATCTCCAGATTCTGGTCAATGGCCTGGTAAAGGTTGGATATGGTTTGCGCTTCGACGCCCTGGGTGGCGTCCACAATCAGCAGTGCGCCTTCGCATGCTTTCAGTGCCCTGGAAACTTCATAGGCGAAATCCACATGGCCCGGCGTGTCGATCAGGTTAAAATGGTACAACGCGCCGTCCATCGCCTTGTAGTCCATACGAATAGCATGACTCTTGATCGTGATACCCCGCTCACGTTCCAGGTCCATATCATCCAGTATCTGTTCCTGCATCTCCCGCTCTGTGATGGTGCCGGTCCTTTCCAGGAGCCGGTCAGCCAGCGTGGATTTCCCATGATCAATGTGAGCGATGATGCAAAAATTTCGGATGTTCTTCATCTGAGGCTAATTAATTCTGTATGGTGATAAGCTTTATAAAATACGAAATATCCCTGCCAATCGTAACCAAATCCTGCATATGGTGGCACGAAAAACAATAAAAACATGTAAATTTCACCGGTCATATTTTTATCTTTGCCCGTAATCCTGAACCCAACCCCACAAATTTTGGAGCAAAACAATTCTTCGCTGCGAATCGCCATTCAAAAAGGCGGGCGGCTTTCCGAAAAAACACTGCTGCTGCTGGAAAACATCGGCCTGGAGTTCGACAACTACAAAAACCGAATACTGGTACCCTGCAGGAACTACGATGTGGAGCTGCTGCTTATCCGCGATGATGACATACCGGAATATGTCCAGGACGGAATCTGTGAACTGGGCTTTGTAGGACATAATGTCTGGGCGGAGAGCAAAGCGGATGTCACGCCGCTCCGTGGACTCGGTTTCGGGAAGTGCAGGCTCTCTGTCGCCGTGCCAAAGAACGGCGGGTTTTCCGCATTGAAGGATCTGAACGGACGCCGGATTGCCACCAGTTATCCGGTACTCACCCGCGAGCATTTTGAAAAGCAGGGTCTCTCCATAAAAACCATTGAAATCTCGGGAGCGGTTGAAATCGCCCCGACGCTCGATGTCGCCGATGCGATTTCCGATATCGTTTCGACCGGCGGAACTCTCAAAACAAACGGGCTGATCGAACTGGAAACCATCCTCGAAAGCGAGGCCGAGTTGATTCGAACCAACCGGCCGATTGCCGATCACAAACAGGAGCTTATTCAGAAGTTCCTGATGCGAATGGAGGCCCGTCAGAAAGCCGAGAAAAGCCGTTATATTATGATGAACGCTCCTGCCGACGCGTCCGATCAGATTTGCAGCATTATCCCCTCGCTGAAGAGTCCGACCGTACTGCCGCTTGCGGAAGAGAATATGGTCGCCATCCACTCGGTCATACCCATCCATCGGTTCTGGGAAGTGATGGAAGAGCTTAAAGCGGCCGGTGCCTCCGGTATCGTCATTCTTCCGATAGAAAACATGATCGTATAACTCCGGATCCTGAAAAAAACTGTTATCATGCTGAAACGGCGGTACCTGAAATCCCTTGATCACGCGGCTCTAGAAACGCTGTGCAAACGGCCGAGGCTGGACAGTGCCGACATAACGCCCCGTGTCACGTCGATCATCGACCAGGTCCGGGAGCACGGAGATCGTGCTGTAGCGGATCTCACGGAAACGTTTGACGGTGTGAGGCCCGATCCACTGCTCTACCCGGTACGCCCTCTGGAGGAGATTCCTGTCAGCACCTCGACGCTTGAAGCCTTCACATTGGCATTCAACAACATACTGGCGTTTCACAAAGCTCAATTGCCGCAGGATCTTGAAGTCCAGACCATGCCGGGCGTTATCTGCAGGAGAGAATCGCGGCCTGTCGAACGAGTCGGACTCTATATCCCCGGCGGCTCCGCTCCCCTTCCCTCCACCGCTCTCATGCTGGGGGTACCCGCATTGCTGGCCGGATGTCCCTACCGCATCCTGGCGACACCTCCAGGCCCTGACGGTAAACCGCCCCTGGAAGTGGAACTCGCCGCAGCTCTCACCGGTATTCCCTCGATCTACATGGCCGGCGGAGCCCAGGCCATCGCGGCCATGGCATACGGGACAAGTACCATCCGCAAGGTTGACAAGATATTCGGACCGGGTAACCAGTATGTGACCGAAGCCAAAATGCTTTTGCAAAACAGCGACGCGCTGGTCTCTCTGGATCTTCCGGCCGGCCCTTCCGAGGTCATGGTACTGGCCGAACAGAACAGCAATCCGGCATTTGTTGCCTCCGACCTGCTTTCACAGGCCGAACATGGTCCGGACAGCCAGGTGGTACTGGTAACCGTCGGCGACCTTGACCCTGAGCCGGTCAACTCGGAGCTGAAAAAACAGTTGGAAAATCTGCCACGAGCCGAAACGGCCCGTAAAGCGTTGTCCCACAGCTTTGAGATCGTCACAGAGACCGCCGGTCAGGCCATTGATGTGGTCAACCTCTATGCTCCTGAACATCTGGTGATCCATTTTGACATTACCAGGGAACAGATTGGCGCCATCCAGCATGCCGGCTCCGTTTTTCTCGGGCCATGGACTCCCGAAAGTGTGGGTGATTACGCTTCCGGCACCAACCACACCCTGCCCACCTACGGCTACGCTCGTATGTACAGCGGCGTCTCTGTCGACAGTTTTCTCAAATACATCACATTTCAGGAACTGGATCCGGACGGACTGCGAAGCATTGGTCCGGCCGTGGCCACTATGGCCGACACCGAACAGCTCCATGCGCACAAGAATGCCGTCACGATTCGCCTTGCCCATCTTGAAGACCAAACTCCAGGCTGATGGACCGTCGCATTAATGAACTTTTCCAGCACATACAGCACAATATACTCCATGCCCCAGGCACTTGAATTATTAAGCAGACCGCAACCCCGCCAGCGGCCAACACTCGTGGCGGAACCTTTATCATCATCCGTTACTTTTACTATTATCTGCACCACTCATTATTGACCCAATATGGCAGAACCCAAAAAACCATTTAATCCCGAGCCGTGGATTCGTCCGAATATCCGAACGCTCTCTCCCTATCATGCCGCACGTGACGATTTTCAGGAGGGGATCCTGCTGGATGCCAATGAAAACAGCTTCGGGCCCGCCATTCCCACAGACCGGCCGCTGCATCGGTACCCGGATACCAATCTGAATGTACTTAGAGCAAAGTGGGCGGCTTATCGGGGACTGGCCCCGGATCAGGTATTTGTCGGTGTGGGCAGTGATGAAGCCATCGACCTTCTTATGCGCGTTTTCTGCGAACCGGGCAGGGATGAAATCGTGACAACCCCCCCCACCTACGGGATGTACAAGGTCTCGGCTCGCATTAACAACGTCGGGGTTTCGGAAGCGGCTCTTACCAGTGACTTTCAGCTTGATGCGCAGATTGTATTGTCACGCGTCACCCAGCGCACGAAGCTCATTATGCTATGCTCTCCCAACAATCCGACCGCCAACAGCCTTGGCGAAAAAGAAATCAGACGTATACTCAATGACTTCAAGCGACTGGTGGTTGTCGACGAAGCCTATGTCGACTTCAGCAGCCGGGAAAGCCTTTGCAGCCTGATTGATGAATATCCGAACCTGGTGGTACTGCAGACACTGTCCAAGGCGTTCGGAATGGCAGCCATCCGCATGGGCGCCGCGCTGGCACATCCGGCTGTTATTTCCTGGATGATGAAGGTCAAGGCTCCCTACAATGTGAACAGCCTTACAGCCGAACTAGCGTTGGAAGCTTTCGAACACACTGACCGAATGCGGGAGCATGTTGAAAAAATCAAAGCCGAGCGAACCCGGCTTGCCGAAGCCCTTGCCGGCCATCGTGATGTTGTGACCGTATTTCCATCCGACACCAATTTTCTGCTCGTCCGCTTCCGCAAAGCCCTGGAGTGGTACCGACATCTGGCATCCAGAGGCGTCATTGTGCGGTATCGCGGTGACCAGATTCATTGCGAAGATACGCTTCGTATCACCACTGGAACAGCCGCTGAAAATGATCGCCTGCTTGAAGAGCTCAATAATCATGACGCGCCATGACGCGTTAAATCCCTGCTGACATGCCCTCCAAATTGCTTCTTCATGTCCATCCTGACGCACTCGCTCCGGATCGCGACAACCTCTATATGAGATCGGAATCTCTGAGCGCGCTCAAGAAACTTTCCGTCAACGGCATTCGACTGGCCGGCAATCCCGCTGAATATGGCAAAAACGCAGCGATACTGATAGCGCAGGAAGACATCCTCTTTGGCGATACTCCCGATTCCGACCCGCAGATTTCGGCTCTGCCCGCCCTCCATGTCCGCTGCGACAGCACCGGAAGCCTGGTGCTGTCCGCCGAAGATAAACCCGACCGGACCTTCCCCGGATGGCCCGAACTGGCCGGCCACCTCATGCTCGGACACCGTTCCGCATCCCACGTCAGAAAAACGGGAGAAACCGATATTTCGGTGGTTATAAACCTGGACGGTACCGGCATCGCAGATATCCAAACCGGTATTTCGTTTTACGATCACATGCTGGAACAAATATCCCGGCATGGCTATATGGATCTTTCCATACGCTGCAACGGAGATTTACACATTGACGAGCATCACACAATCGAAGACACCGCTATAACGTTGGGTGAAGCCATTGGCCTGGCCCTGGAAAACAAACGGGGTATCGGCAGGTACGGTTTTGTAGTAGCCATGGACGAAACCCGTTCTCTGGTGGCACTGGATTTGTCTGGACGGCCCTGGTGTGTTTTCGAGGGTGCCTTCCGCCGGGAAAAAGTCGGTGATTTTCCGACGGAGATGACCTCCCACTTTTTCCATTCGCTGGCCATGTCGCTGAAGGCGACGCTTCATGTATCCGTCAAGGGAGAGAACGACCATCACCAGATCGAGGCCTGTTTCAAGGCGCTGGCAAGATCGTTGCGTCAGGCAGTTGACCGGAACGAAAATTATCTCGACATTCTGCCTTCTTCAAAAGGACTGTTATGATTGCCATTATTGATTACAAAGCGGGAAACCTGGCATCGGTGTCCAATGCGATGGACCGCCTCAAGGCTGCATACCGTATCACCAACAAAATTTCCGTACTGGAGGATGCCGACGCCGTAATCTTCCCTGGAGTAGGCCACGCCGGCTCTGCCATGAGGGATCTGCAGGCAAACGGCCTGGACACCTGGCTGCGTCAAACCCGTAAACCCGTGCTTGGAATATGCCTGGGAATGCAGCTTCTCTACGAGGATACCACGGAAGGCCCTACCCGGACCCTTGGAATTGTACCCGGGCGACTGAAACGATTTCTGCCCGAGAAAGGGAAAGTGCCTCACATGGGCTGGAATACCGTTTTGCCTGCGGGCACCGATCCTGCCGTCGAAGCGCCACCCCCATCCGGCGATCCTTCACCGGACCTGGGTCAGACGCATCCACTGTTCAACAATATCACACCGGGCACCCATTTTTACCATGTACACAGCTACTATGCGCCAGTGACCGGTCACACCATAGCACAGTCACGCTACTCCGAGCCCTTCACAGCGGCTGTCGCATTCAATAACTTTATGGGGGTACAGTTTCACCCTGAAAAGTCCGGGATTCCGGGCCAGCAGGTCCTGCAAAACTTTGTGGATCTGGTATATGGAAGACAGCCCATGAACGGGGGCTGAGTGCTGCAGGAGAGAGGCATTAAAAACTGATTTTCGCCATGCTCTTTTGTATCTTGAAAGTTTAGACTGTAACTCAAATCTTTTCTGTTCGGAATGTCCGACAAACCACACGACTATTGCGGTATTTTCGGGATTTTCAACCACCCCGAAGCCGCTGTCTACACTTACTATGGCCTGCACGCGCTGCAGCACCGGGGTCAGGAATCGGCCGGTATCGTAACCTCCTGGTTTGATCCGGCTAAAAGCATCCCTGTGATGCCGCAGCACAAGGGTTTCGGGCTGGTGCTGAATGTTTTCGAAAACCAGAAAATTTTTACCGAAAAGCTGCTGGGGCACGCGGCCATTGGTCACAACCGGTATTCAACTTCCGGATCGGCGGTCAACGCTACCAACATCCAGCCGTTTCGTGTTCACTACAAAAACGGCAACCTGGCAATCGGCCATAACGGAAACCTGACCAATGCCAACAGCCTCAGAAAGAGACTGGAAAACCGGGGCGTCATTTTTCAGAGCACATCCGACACCGAGCTGATTCTGCATTTGATCTCCCACAGTGAAAAATCGACACAGCTGGATCAGATCATGGACGCGTTGCAGCAGATCGAGGGCGCCTACTGCCTGGTTCTGCTTACCGACGACAAGCTGATCGCGGTCCGTGACCCCAACGGCTTTCGTCCGCTTGCCCTCGGCAGAAATGGTGAAAGCTGGCTGGTTGCCAGTGAGACCTGCGCGTTCGATATCAATGATGTCACATATGTCCGTGACGTCAACCCCGGAGAGGTGGTCATCATCGACCGGCAAACTATCGAAGACGGAGAGCCGCGCTCGATGCATCTGGAGCGGAAGAAGGATACCGGAGTTAGTCAGTGCATTTTTGAATATGTCTATTTTGCACGCCCCGACAGCCGCATTTTCGGCGAAAACACGGATAAAGTCCGCCGGAAAATCGGCAAATACCTGGCCCGTGAGCATCCGATCCCCGAAGTGACCGGCACCAAAACCGGCAAGCACCCGATCGTCATTTCTGTTCCCGACTCCAGCAATACGGCCGCTTTGGGTTATGCGCATGAAAATCAGAAAAACGGCTACGACTGCAAATACGAAATCGGACTGATCCGCAACCACTACGTGGGCCGCACCTTCATTTCCCCGGGCCAGGCTTCACGCGACCTGAAGGTACGGACCAAGTTCAATACGGTGAAGGGGGTTCTTCAGGACCGGGTAGTTTTTCTGGTGGATGATTCCATCGTGCGCGGAACCACCTCGGCGCATCTGGTTAAAATGATCCGCAAGGCCGGGCCCAGGGAAATACACTTTCTGGTCAGCTCCCCGCCCATCATCCATCCCTGCTTTTACGGAATGGACTTTCCGAGTCCGGATGAACTCATTGCGAATGTCCACGACAAAGACCTGGACCGCATGAGGCGGGCCATCGGAGTCGATTCCCTGCGCTATCTCTCGCCGGAGGGACTGGTGAACGCGGTCAGGGAGGCGCAGCCCGAGGGACTCGGTTACTGCACGGCCTGTTTTACCGGCGAGTACCCGGTACCGGTAACCTCCCGCATGCTAAAAGAAGAAAACGAATTTTATTGAGGCGGAATCATCGCTAAAGGAAACGGCACCATGACCATACAAAAAGCGGAATATGTGCTGAGCGCTCCGGATCTGTCGACATGTCCGGACGGCGGGCTGCCGGAGGTCTGCTTCGCCGGACGTTCCAACGTCGGGAAGTCATCGGTCATCAACGCGTTGACCCGCCGCAAAAAGCTGGCCCACACCAGCAACACCCCCGGCAAGACCCGCAGCCTCAATTATTACATCATCGACGATGCGTGGTATCTTGTTGATATGCCCGGATACGGATATGCAAAAATATCCAAAGGGGAGCAGTCGCGCTGGGGCCGGGAAATGAAACGCTACCTGATGGAGCGGGATACGCTGCGGCTTGTGGTTGTACTTCTGGACATACGCCATACGCCCTCGTCACTGGACGAGGAGTTTCTTTTCTGGCTGGGGAACCATCAGATACCGTTTTGCGTGGTAGCCAACAAAGCCGACAAGATTTCAAAGAACCGTCAACAGCAGCAGAAGAGCAGCATACAGAAATTGATTAAGGAGATGAATATCGACGTACCGGTCTTTACATCGTCGGCGGGAAAACCGGAAACACTGGACCCCCTTCAAGCTTTCATCGGGGATTTTCTTGCTGTTTCCAATCTCTGAGCTTGCAAAACATGAAATGGCATCAGCCTTTTGATAACAAAATAGAACACAATGGCCTATAAAGCACTTTTACTGGATGGCGTGGACCCTGTCTGCGGTGAGATTTTCGAGCAACGAGGATTTGAGGTAACCGAAGCATCCGGCATGCAGTCGGATGAGCTCGAAAAGATAATCGGCGACTATCATGCTATGGTAGTGCGGAGCGCGACCAAAGTCACACTGCCCCTTCTGGAAAAGGCGGTAAACATGCGAGTGGTCGGAAGGGCCGGTGTGGGTGTGGACAATATCGACCTCGACGCCGCCACCCGCATGGGCATCCTGGTAATGAACACGCCCGACGGCAACACCATCTCCACCGCCGAACACACCTGCGGCATGATCCTGGCTCTTTCCCGGAACATTCCCGCCGCGGTAAGCTCCCTGAAGGAGGGGCGCTGGGACCGTAAAAAGTACCTGGGCACCGAGATCCATGGAAAAACCCTGGGCATCATCGGCCTCGGTAAAATCGGCTCCGGTGTGGCCGCGCGAATGAAATCCTTTGGCATGCATATCATCGGCTTCGACCCCTACACCACCCACGAACGAGCCGCAGAGATGGGGGTTGAGATGAAGGGGCTGGATGAAATTCTCGCTTCCGCCGACTACCTGACGGTTCATACGCCGCTCACGGACCAGACGCGTGACCTCGTCAGTCAAAAAAATGCCGACCGGATCAAACCCGGCATCAAGCTGATCAACTGCGCGCGCGGCGGCATCTACAATGAAAGCGACCTGCTGTCACTGATCGAACGCGGTATCGTCAGCGGGGCGGCCCTGGATGTGTACAGCAATGAGCCCCCCTCAGACGATCTGAAGGAACTGCTGCAACACCCCGCGGTTATCTGCACACCGCATCTGGGTGCATCCACCCAGGAAGCCCAGGGAAAAGTCGCCGAGCAGATCGCCCGGCAGATCGCGGACGCTATTGAGCAGAAAGGGTTTCAGGGCAGCCTGAACGGCAAGTCCATTGCACTGAGCACCAACAAGGAGGTGCAGCCGTTCCTCCAGCTTGCCGAACGGTTCGGGCACTTCCTCTCCCAGATTGCGCCGAAACACACCGAAGAGCTCTCCATCACATATAGCGGAACCTGCGCGAAACACTCCCAGGTCCTCACCGATTCCCTTCTCAGCGGCTTCATGAAGGGGAGTGTCGATGATGTGGTAAATCTGATCAACGCCCGGTATCATGCCGAAACCAGGGGGCTGAAAATTTCCGAAACCATCAGCCGTGAAACTCAGACCTACTCCGACCTGATTACGGTCGATCTCGGTCCCAAGGCCGATTACCGCAAGCTTTGCGCAACGCCTTTCGGAGAAAACGATTACCGGATTGTATCCATCGACGGCTTCAGTATTGAAATCCACCTGGAAGGCGAAATCATCCTCTACCAAAATATCGACAAACCCGGCATGCTGGCGGCAACAAGCGGCGCCCTGGCCAAAAGAGACATCAACATCGCCTCGCTGAGCCTCGGCCGTGACCTGAAAAACGCCCAGGCCATTACCGCATTCACCGTAGATACTACGCTCGACGAAAAAGATGTGGATTACATACACCGCATCGACGGCGTCAATGTGGTCAAATACGTGAGCATACGGGTTTGATTCATCGGACCATCATTTTGCAAACCTGGCGTCCGGAGAACGGGTCATTGCATCTGTTTCCACTGCGCTATTTCAAAAAAGGCACGTGATGCACGACATTCGACAAGCACTTGCAAAGCGCATCCTGGTACTTGACGGAGCCATGGGAACCATGATCCAGGAACACCGGCTCTCCGAAGAGGACTTCCGGGGCGACCGGTTCCGCGATCACACGTGCGAGCTCCAGGGAAACAACGATCTGCTGAGCATCACCCGTCCCGCCCTTGTTGCCTCCATCCACGAAGCATTTCTGGAGGCCGGTGCCGATATACTGGAGACCAATACTTTCAGCTCGAATCCCGTTTCGCAGAAAGATTACGATCTGGAGGAGCTTGTCTATGAGCTGAATTACGCCTCGGCCTCCATCGCCCGCAAGGCCGCCGACGACTTCACCCGAAAAGATCCGGAGAAACCCCGTTTCGTAGCCGGCGCCATGGGTCCGACCAACCGGACTCTCTCCCTCTCCCCCGATGTCAACGACCCCGGTTTCCGCGCGGTTACCTTCGACGAAATGGTCGCCTGTTACGCCGCACAGATTCCCGGCCTGATGGACGGCGGGGCCGATGTGCTGCTGGTTGAAACCGTATTCGACACCCTGAACTGCAAGGCCGCCCTGTTCGCCATCCAGAATTATCGCCGGGAGAGCGGAAACAATGTCCCGGTAATGATTTCGGGCACGATCGTGGACCAAAGCGGGCGCACCCTCTCGGGCCAGACCACCGAAGCATTCTGGATCTCCATCTCCCACATGCCCAACCTGCTGAGTGTCGGTCTGAATTGCGCTCTCGGCTCCAGCCAGATGCGCCCCTTTATCAAGGAGCTCTCCGAAATCGCCACCGTGCCGGTTACCCTGTACCCGAACGCCGGGCTGCCCAACGAATTCGGCGGATATGACGAATCCCCCGACTTCATGGGCGAACAACTTGAAGAGTACCTCAGGGAGGGGTGGCTGAATGTCATCGGAGGCTGCTGCGGGACAACGCCGGAGCACATCGCCCGTTTTTCCAGCATCGCGGCCGGACACCGGCCCCGCCCCATTCCCGAAGCGGAGCCCTATCTGCGATTAAGCGGACTGGAACCGCTCGTTGTCCGCCCGGAGACCAATTTCGTCAATGTCGGTGAGCGAACCAATGTCACCGGCTCTCTGAAATTCAAGCGCCTCATCCGTGAGGAGCAGTACGAGGAGGCGCTATCGGTTGCCCGTGAACAGATCGAGAACGGCGCGCAGATCATCGATGTAAACATGGATGAGGGGATGCTGGAGTCGGAAAGCGTTATGACCACCTTCCTCAACCTGATGACGGCCGAACCGGATATCTCCCGGGTGCCGGTGATGGTCGACTCCTCCAAATGGTCGGTTCTCGAAGCGGGGCTCAAATGCCTCCAGGGGCGGTCGATCGTCAACTCTCTGAGCCTCAAGGAGGGAGAAGATATCTTCCTGGAGCAGGCCCGAAAGGTACGTGACTACGGGGCGGCGGTCATTGTCATGGCTTTTGACGAACAGGGGCAGGCCGACTCTTACGAACGGCGCATCGAAATCTGTGAGCGCGCCTATCGGCTGCTGGTGGATACAATCGGATTCCCGCCCCAGGACATCATTTTCGACCCCAACATCCTGACGGTTGCCACCGGTATCGAAGAGCACAACAATTACGCCGTCGATTTTCTGAAGGCCACGGAATGGATTAAAAAGAACCTGCCCCATGCGAAAGTAAGCGGCGGCGTGAGCAACATCTCCTTCTCCTTCCGCGGAAACAATCCGGTAAGGGAGGCGATGCACGCCTCCTTTCTGTACCATGCGATCAGGGCGGGACTTGATATGGGGATTGTCAACGCCTCCCAGCTTGAGGTGTACGAAGAGATCCCCAAAGATCTTCTGGAGCGGGTGGAGGATGTCCTTTTTAACCGGCGCCGCGATGCCACCGAGCGCCTGGTCGATTTTGCAGAGACGGTCAGGGAAAAAGCCGCCGGACCCGCGAAAACGGACGAGTGGCGCAGCCGTCCGGTCAACAAGCGCCTGGAACACGCCCTGCTCAAGGGAATCGTGGATTATATTGAGGAAGATACCGAAGAGGCCCGCAAACAGTATGACCAGGCTCTGGAGGTGATAGAGGGGCCGCTCATGGATGGGATGAATATTGTGGGGGACCTGTTCGGCGAAGGCAAGATGTTCCTGCCGCAGGTGGTAAAGAGCGCCCGAGTAATGAAAAAGGCGGTGGCCTATCTGATCCCCTTCATCGAAGAGGAGAAAAAGCGGCAGAAAGATACGCGGCCCAAGGGCAAGGTACTGCTGGCCACGGTCAAGGGCGATGTACACGACATCGGGAAAAATATCGTCGCTGTGGTCCTGGGGTGCAACAACTATGAAGTGATCGACCTTGGCGTGATGGTGCCTTCCCGGAAAATCATGGATGAGGCCGTTGCACAGAAAGTGGATGTGATCGGGGTCAGCGGCCTCATAACCCCCTCGCTTGACGAGATGGTCGGCCTGGCCCGGGAAATGGAGTCGCAAGGAATGGATCTCCCGCTGCTTATCGGCGGTGCAACCACCTCCCGCATCCACACGGCTGTCAAGATCGCGCCGGAATACCGGTCGCCGGTTATCCATGTACTCGACGCCTCCAAAAGCGTGCCCGTGGTGAGCAACCTGCTCTCCGACAGCGCCCGGAAGGGGCTGGTTGACCGGGTGCGGACCGAGTATCAGCAGCTCAGAGAAAAGCATTCAAAACGGACGCAGACCAAGAGCTATGCCACGCTGGAGCAGGCGCGGGAGAACCGGACTCCCATCATCTGGGGAGAGAAGGATGTCGCGGTGCCGAAGCGTACCGGAATTATTCCGTTGGAAGCCCCCGACCTCAAGACCCTCAGCAGATACATTGACTGGACCCCGTTCTTCATAACCTGGCAGCTCACGGGCAAATATCCTGCCATCCTGCAAGACCCCGAAGCCGGTGAACAGGCTCGCAAACTGTTTGACGACGCGCGTCACATGCTGGACCGAATCATCGCGGAGCAGTGGCTCCAACCGCAAGCGGTATGCGGGATTTTCCCCGCGAACAGCGTCGGCGACGACATTGAAGTGTATGAAGATGAGTCCCGGAGCCGCGTCAAGGCCCGGCTCTGCATGCTTCGGCAACAGACCCGCAAACGGAAGGGGCAACCCAACCGGGCGCTGTCCGACTTTGTCGCGCCCAAAGAGAGCGGCCTCGCCGATTACATCGGCGGATTTGCCGTGACGGCCGGACACGGTATTGAAGAGCCCCTGGCACGTTTTGAAGAAGACCAGGACGACTACAGCGCCATCATGCTTAAAGCGCTGGCCGACCGGCTTGCCGAAGCGGCCGCCGAGTGGCTCCATGAAAAGGTGCGGATAGAACTGTGGGGATATGCTCCGGACGAAAACCTGGATAACGAAGCGCTCATAAAGGAAAAATACCGGGGTATCCGCCCGGCACCGGGGTACCCGGCCAATCCGGACCATACCGAAAAAGAGACCCTCTTCAGCCTGATCGAAGCCACTGAAAGAACCGGCATCACCCTCACCGAAAGTTACGCCATGCATCCTGCGGCTTCGGTATCCGGACTCTACATCGCTCACCCCGAAGCGGCGTATTTTGCACTGGGCACCATCGTAAGGGACCAGGTCGCCGATTACGCGCAACGCAAAAAAATGACGCTGGAAGAAGCCGAGAAATGGCTTGGTCCGCAGCTCGCCTACGATCCCGCCAGCGAGCGCAAGGAGCCGGCCTGAGGTTGGTCAGATTTTTATCAAGCGGGTTGCCAATTCGCGGGCATGCGGAAAGTTCCTTAGGCCCATTGCCGTGATGTTCAGCGCCATGGGTACCGGTACGGGCAAGGCACTGTTAAAAGAGTGGATTCTTTCCCAAACCTCTGTCATCAGGTCCAGTGATGCCTCCGCCGGATCGCCGCTCTGCATAATTTGCCACTCGACCTTTTCGGGGATGAAGACCCCCAGCCACCGCAGGAAGTCAATATCCTTTTGGGCGGATACAGGAGTAAAACTCCAGTAGATCATTGGCAGCCTTGCGGCCTTCTCCGTCAGCAAACCGGAGAGCTCATCCAGCATGGAGACCGGGGTTTCCGACTCCGTAATAATCTGCGTGGTGAAGAAATCGGCACCCGATTCACATTTTTGAAACACTCTTTGCGCTTCCGAAATCCCTCCCACATCACGGTTCGGGATGCAGATATTGCCCACGGAGAAATCGGTGGAGGGCAGGCTTCCGTCCAGATACCTGTGTCTGCCCCGGTTCAAAAACTGCTTCGCCATACGATTTCCCTCGGTCACCGACGGTCCGGGGTATTCGATCTCCGGCGACTCCCCACCCACGAATACAACCTTTCTGATGCCATACTCTCTGCGAGTGTCCAGCAGCCACTGCTCCTGATCGGCAGGCGGCTGCTTGACAATCACTCTGTTGATGACATACTCGGTATCCATAAATTCGGCCAGCATTCTGGCGTAGTCGCGGGGTGAAACTCTTCTTTTGAAGGCACTCCTGCGCTTCCCCCGGTCCCCTTTCTGCGTTTCATCCTGAATTTCCGGCAGGTTGATCACATCGACAGGGACACGCTGCCGGATGCTGTCCAGGTACGCCTTGTGCCGGGACAATCCCTCCTGCTCCTTGCCGAGCTCCGGAGGGAGAATCTCTATCATCAGCGGTACGCGGAAATGATTGCGGGAAATATCGTCTTTACTATCAGGATTCATGGATAATGCTGTCGGTTGCAGGTCACTGTATTTGTTTATGGTCCAGGTACTTCATCCAGCTGAAATCTTCAAAGGGCATGATGATCAATGGGGAGGCGTTGTATTCGATCATCAGTTCCAGGTACTCCTTCACCGGATCTTTCTGTTCGATATCCGGCGCACCGGAACCGAAAATTCCACCCAGCAGCAGCGAAAGGGAAAACGGCTGGAGTTCGGGACCTTCGACGATTATCACTTTGTCGTCCGGCCTGAGTCCGGCTTTCTCACGCGCAATGCCGATAGCGGCATAGAGGCTTCCAAGCTCATCCACCAGATTGTGTCCGAGCGCGTCGGCGCCTGTCCAGATTCTGCCGGCGGCAACTTCCCGAATGTCATCGGCCTCCGCTCCGCGGCCCTCGGCCACTTTTTCGATGAAATCATCATAAAGATGGTTCACGCGCCTGACCATCCCTTCACGTTCTGCTTCGGTGAGGGCACGGTTCGGCAGACTCAAGCCGATCAGAGGGAGCGTTGGGCCGAAAGAGAGATCGGCCGACTTTCCCCGGCTCACGTAATCGGCATTAAGCCTCAGTTTGTTGCTCATGCCGTCATCCCAGATCCAGCCGGATGCCACACCAATGCTTCCGGTGATGGTATTCGGTGTTGCCACGATGGTGTCGGCATACATCGAGATCCAGTATCCGCCGGAAGCGGCAACCGATCCCATGGAAACGATGACCGGCTTCACTTCCGTTGTCTTCCGGAGTTCTTCGGCCACAAGATCGGAGGCAAGCGGATCACCGCCCGGCGAATCGGCTCTCAGCACAATGGCTTTCACCTCCCTGTCGTTTCGCATTTTACGGATTTCCCGGGACAGTACGCGGGCTCTGATTCCGCTGGTGTTCATGGTCGGTCCCTGGGCATAGAGCACCGCGATTTTTGAGGCGGGTCCCCAGTGGTCATCGCCCGGCTTCTGATAGGCGTACATCTGACCAGGAGCGATGCTGCGCTTCCTGCTTCCCTCCAGCTTTTCGATGATATCCGGAATATCGGCAGGGCGGCCGAGCGTATCCGCGATACCGGCTTCCACCAGGTCGGCGGCTGTAAGATAGAGGCCGCGGTCGATCAACGCGTCGAACTGTTCGTCATCCAGCCCGCGGGAGGCGGTTACATCACCTCTGACCAGCTCATAAAAGCCATCGATCATCACCTGACGCTGTTCCCGGTCGGCATCCGACATGTCGCTTCTTGAGATCATTTCAAAAGCCGACTTGTACTCCATTTCCCGGAATTCGTCAAACCCGATGCCCACGCTTTCCAGCAACTCCGCCAGATAAGTACTGCCGGTTACATAACCTGGAATGGAAAGGCTGCCCTGCGGGTCAAGAATCACGTAGTCGGCAACCGATGCCAGATGGAGGGTATTCATGCCACCCCTCTCAATGAAGACAATCACCTTCTTCCCGCCGGCCTGAAATGTTTCCAGGGCATCGCGTATCTCCCAGGTTTTGGCGTGATCAACGCCAAGTGTGGAAATATCGAGCACAATACCGGCTACGGAAGGATCCTCTCCGGCCTCATGGATGTGCCGCAGCACGGGAAGGTAGGTCTGCCGGTTGTCCAGGAACCTGAAGTTCTGGTAAGGCAGGGCGCCGCGCAGCGGCATATTCACATAGCGGTCGTTCTTGCGGATGTGGCGGTCGAACGGATTGCGGTCTTTGGCTCCCATACGAATACTGTAGGAGTTGTACCGGTGATTCGCGTCGGTGTCGCGGTGTGACTGATAGCTGACACCCGTTCTTCCGAAGCTGAACTGGATGCCGGCGGTATAGCCGATATTGTCGATATAGCGGCCGGTGAGTCGAAGGCCCGACATAATTTCCGCCGCAAACCCGGCCGACCAGCGACCATCCAGAACGCCATCGGTCTCATGATTAACGGCGTAATCGCCGAAAAGCGCCAGAACAGGCGTCCCCGTCGGGCGAATCGCCAGATCGGCGACGGCTTCATAATAATTGCCGTCGAAGGTAGTGGTGCCCATCATCCCGAATGACAAATAGCGGTTCGGCCGGGAGATGGTTCCGAAAGTGATGTTGGTCTTCAGATCGAACAGATCGGTATCGCCGCCATACCAGTTCAGCGCGATACCTGCGGCGGCGGCGTCCGTACCTCCACCGATTGCGATGCGATAGTCCCGGTAAACCTGATCCATCCAGTCGTTTCGGACAAAGCTGAATGCCGCGCCAGGAAATCCGAAGAAGCCGCCGTAGCGCCGGACATCCGTCCAGAATTCGTCGGAAGACCAGTGGAACGCGATATCCGGCTGATGCAGAAACTGCAGCATGGCGGGGTTATCGTATCCATACAGGCCGGAATTCATCACTCCCGGTGACGTCAGCAGGAAATCGGTGCGCTGATAGTAACTCTCAAAACCGATGCCCTGGGAGGTGTTGTCTGACTGAGCAAGGGAAACAGGCGTAAAAGCCAAAAGGAGAAGGATCAAAACCATCCCGTAGCAGTAATAGTGTTTCATATTCGCAGCGTTTGTTAGCAGGTACAAGTCCCCGGTTGGTGGAACTCACGGTTGAAAAAACAAAGAACTATCTGTCGGATATCTCCTGAAGGAACTTCTGCAATGCGCGGCCGCGATGGCTAATCCTGTTTTTCTCGGATGGGTCCATCTCGGCAAAACTGAGGTCATATCCCTCGGGCATAAAGAGCGGATCGTAACCAAATCCGCCATCCCCCCGTTCTTCTGTAAGTATGACACCGTTGCAGATTCCCTCAAACCGGCGTAATCCATGCGTATCGATATAGGCAAGTACGGTTCGAAACCGGGCTTTTCTGTCTTGCGCCGACGGCAGGTGCTTCAGTGATGTCAGCAGTTTCTTACGGTTTCTGGCGGAATCGGTTTCAGGTCCGCCGTAACGGGCCGAATAGACTCCCGGCATGCCGTCCAGAGCATCCACTTCCAGTCCGGTATCATCGGCCAGAGCAGGAAGGCCCGTTTTATCAAATACGAACCGGGCTTTGATTTCGGCGTTCTCTTCGAGGGTCCGGCCGGTTTCTTCGATCTCACAGGGACCGGCAACCTCCGTAAGAGAGCGTACCCGGATACCGGAGCCTTTGAGCAAATCATTCAGTTCAGTGACCTTAGCGGGATTTCCCGTGGCCAGTACAAGCTGCCGCTCCTCCTCATTGGAAGTAAACAAACCGGACATCATACCATATCAGCTTCTTTCGGGGATGGTACTGAGTTTTCGAAAGGCATCGTACCGTTTTCCAATATCAAAACGGGAGAGTTCTTCAAACCGACCGGTACCAAAAGCTTCGACACAGAAACTGGCCATCACGGAACCGTAAACAACGGCCCGGCGCAGATTTTCTTCAGTAAAACGGTCGGCGCGTGAGAGCCATCCGGAAAATCCACCCATGAAGCTGTCACCGGCGCCGGTAGGATCGACGATATTACTGAGGGGATAGCCCGGAACAGAAAACACCGACTGGTCATAATACAGATTGGCACCATGCTCACCTTTTTTGATAATCAGGAAGCGGGGTCCTTTTTCACGGATCAGTTTTGCGCTTTTCAGCAGGTTGGGTTCTCCGGTCAGTTCGCGCGCCTCCTCGTCGTTGATAATCAGGACATCCACACGGGAGATCGTCTCTTCAAGGGCTTCCCTGGCACCGGAAATCCAGAAATTCATGGTGTCGCAGACGATCAGCTTCGGCTGCGTAACCTGATCCAGCACTTTCAATTGCAGGCCGGGGTCAATGTTTCCCAGACAGACGATGCGACTGCCTTTATATGCTTCCGGAATAACCGGGTTGAAGTGTTCGAACACATTCAGCTGAGTGTCAAGCGTATCCCGGCTGTTCATGTCGTCATGGTACCTGCCCTTCCAGAAAAACGTATTCCCCGTATCATCCACTTTGAACCCTTCGAGGTCGACCCCCCGGTCTTTAAAAAATTTGAGATCCTTCTGGTCGAAGTCGCTTCCAACGGTACCCACCAGCCTCACCGGCTGAGTGATATAGCTGGATGATACCGAAATATAGGTAGCTGATCCGCCAAGGGTGCGGTCCACTTTACCGGCGGGTGCTTCAATTCCGTCATAAGCCACGGATCCAACAACAAGTACACTCATGATACGCTACAATTATTCTAAATTAGAGGTGCCAAAAAACGACAGTGTGTCTTTTAAATAACAATTTTGTTAAAGTACGCTTTTCGGTGAGGCTATGCAAAACGACGATGTTACAGTATATACTACTCTGCTTATGCGCCGTCCCAAATACATCATATTTGATTACAACAAAATCGACAAGCTGCTCCACAACCGGTTGCGGCTTGCCCTCCTCTCTTCGGTGGCCTACTCCGAGGAGATCGATTTCTCCACGCTCAAGAATACGGTCAAGGCAACGGACGGTAACCTCGGCAGGCAAATTCAGATTCTGGAGGAATCCGGCTATCTTACCACCCGTATCCGGCACAGTGAGAAACGGCCTCAAAAAATGGTGACATTGACGCCAAAAGGCCGGAGCGCTCTGATACGTTATAAAAAGCATATCATGACTCTGCTGCAATTTCAGGATTCCATGTAACGCGTGTTATGTCCTTCGAAACCCACTCTACTTTCTCCGATTACTGTAAAGCCGTGATGGAGCGGCGCCTTCCCGGCCGCGATGCACAGGCGGCCATGGCACCGGTACCGGACAATCGCCCGGATACGTCACAGTTGCCGGAATCGGGCGTTCGACAGAGCAGTGTTCTGGTGCTTTGTTCCCTGGAACAGCCGGTTTCCATTTTGTACACTCTGCGCAATAAAACCCTGACCAACCACGCCGGCCAGATCAGTTTTCCGGGAGGTCGCCAACAGCCCGGCGAGGCTCTCCGGGAAACCGCCATGCGAGAGACCGCAGAGGAGGTCGGCATTTCACCCAACCAATACGAAATCACCGGATCCCTGAGTCCCCTTTTTGTGCCCCCCTCCCGGTTTGTCATACATCCCTGGCTTGCTTTTTGCCGCAGACGGCCCCGAACCATACCCCGGCCGGAGGAGGTCAGCGACATCTTCTGGGTGACGGCTGCAGATCTGTTGGACAGCGGCAACATCCGCACCCGCGATGAAACTTTTCGCAACAATAGACTGCGCATCCCCTATTGGGATGTTCATTCCGAACCACTTTGGGGTGCCACCGCAATGATCACCTCCGAACTGGTTGCGCTATACCACCGTTTTCTCACGCAACACGAGCGTGGAAACACGGATGGCCTGGCCGGCCGATGTGAATCCCGTCCATCCAAAAATGACACCCCGTAACGTTCTCACAAACGACGGTTCGGCGACCCTGTACTCCGATCGGTATCGTCAGCACTATCACAATATTGCCGGGGCTCTTACCGAAAGCCGCCACGTGTTTTTTGAGCGAACAGGACTTTTCGAGGCGCTCAAATCCCATCGCGACATAACCATTTGCGAGACGGGGTTCGGTTCCGGCTTTCACCTGATCCTGATGGAGTGGCTCAGGCATCTGACCGGCTCCCGTTCCACCGTATTTTACTACAGCGTCGAAAAACATCCGGTGCCGCCCGACCAGATCCGGGGCATGGGGTTCGAAAAGCTTTTTCCCGGGGTATCCGGCAAGGGCGATGACGAAGCCGCTGAAGGTCCGGCCGGGGAGGCCTCCCCGATCGCCGGCAGGGTGCCATCCCCCCCACTGACACCGAACTCCCTGGGCCGGTTAGCGGATCTGGCCGAGGCTCTGTATGCTGCGGATTCCGGCGCTACGGTATCCTCGACCATGACGGGTCAGGGCGGCCAAACCTTCGCGCACATCTACCGGGGTGATTTTTTTGACTGGGACCTTTCACAAATTCATCAGCCGGCCCATTTCTTCCTGCACGACGCCTTTTCGCCGGATGCCAATCCGGAGCTATGGACAAAGGAGGCCTTTTCGAAACTGTTGCAGGCTGCCGATTCACGGGCCATGCTCGGCACCTACTGCTCGGCCACCCGCGCCAGGGCCGCCATGGTGCTTGCCGGCTGGCATGTCGCCAGGGCTGCAGGTCCGCCCGGCAAACGGGAGATGACACTGGCCTCTTCGGATGAAGCCATGCTCGAGGGATACAAGCCGGTGAACGCGGAGAGGCTGCGGGAGCGTTTCGGCACGTAACAGGACACCGGTCATCAGACCGAACGAACGGGCAGCCTACCCAGCAGTTTTCCCAGGAACTTGCGGCCGTAAACCCGGCGGATGTGACTCATGTCGGCCAGTACGATCATTCGCTCCCGGCTTCTTGAGAACGCCACATTCAGCAGCCGAGGGACCGAAAGGCCGTTTTTGGCCTCATCAAATGGACGCACCGAATAGTGCTGCACCGAACCATTTCGCGGCTCGCCGGTCATGACTGTATCCAGGATAATCACCTTCTTTTCCCGTCCCTGAAACGTGTGGATGGTTCCAATTTCGAGATCATACCAGCGGTTCTTGCCCCGCAGTTCCCGCCGCAGGTGCCATACGGCCGACCGGAACGGGACAATGATGCCGATTTCATTCAGCCCGGTATACATTTCGGTCAGTTGACGGCGCACCAGGTCTGCCAGCAGCTCCGTATGCACATCATTGACCGGCTGAAATCCCCTTCGTTTGCCATCCTGACGCAACACCGGCTGCATGGCGGAAGTGTCAAGAAGCACAACCGATTCCGGGCCTGGTTCCGGCGACAGATCGCCGGGGGCTCTCATGTCGTACGATGCGTTTCCCTGCGCGGTAACCTTCCGGTCTTGCGGACCCGTTCCGGCCGATTCCAGGCGCCCTTCATAAAACACATCACTGATAACCCGGGCAAGGTCCGACTGCATCCGGTATTGAATATTGAAGAATGAGGTATAGGCGGGATTGTGATCGTGCCACATAAACAGCTCATCGGTTGACCCGGCACCAGAGACCGTCGCGAAGATATCCTGTTCAAGGATGTTTCGGGATGGGATATCGGTAGTAACGGCGATGGGAGGCAGCTGCATCGGATCGCCCACAATTACCAGGTGCTCTTTTGCTTTGGTGGCCATCACCAGCATGTAGGGGATGCCGGCCATGGATGCTTCATCCACAACCACCGCATCGAACTCCATCTGTTCCAGCATATCGGAAGTGCAAACGCGCGCCAGGGTGGTACCGACAACTTTAAAAGCCCTCAACCGGTTGAACGCGTAACGGTCCTTTTGGCTGAGTTCTCGAATCTGCTCTTCAACGGCCTCTTTTCCCCCAAGCCGTTCTATTTTCTTCCAGATATGCTGTTTCTGCGCGGGGGTCAGGTCGGGGAGGTCGAGGGCATCCAGCCAGTTCTGCAGGTCGGCGGCTTCCTGCATCTGTTCGCGCAGAGACTCCTCCAGCTGCTGCTCGAAATGGATACTGTCGAGCCGTTTGCTTTCCAGCACCCGTTCGCCGAAACGTGTGATACGGCGATTTACCGCTTTCAGGCCGAGGGTCTCCATCGCCTCCATTACCCCCAGCATACCGTGATCAACCGCGCGGTTGGTATTGGAAACGAAGAGCACCGATTTGCCCGCCATCACAAAATTGGTAATGATATATGCAAGGGTGGCGGTCTTGCCTGTGCCGGGCGGACCCCATATGTAGCTCACCGGCTGCTTCAGCGCCTTCTCCATGGATTGCCGCTGTGCCTCATTACGCAGGCCATCCTCATGGATCTGCGTTTTTCCGAAGTGGCGGACCGCATTTCCGGTATCCTCCGCTTGCCCGGCGCTTGTGCCGGCATCGCTTCCGCCGGCGTCGCTTCCGCCGGCGTCGCCGCCCGTACCGCTCTCCTCACCGGCAGAACCGGCGGCCGAAACCACATACTCCGCCGGCCGCATCATCCGCTTAATCCGTCTGCGCCGTTCCTCGCTCGACAATACTCCGGCCAGAGCCTCCCGTATGCGCTTCAGCACGAAATCATTCTCCCACTCCAGCTCGACTTCCGGTATCGTCTCGCCGAAATCTTTGGGAAACCGGAACACCATCGCCTCTTCTCCCACCTCCACCGGACAGATGGTTACCGTTTCGCCGGGAAGCGTCGCCTTGCACTCCTCTGCAAACCGAAGCGACGGGTTGGTGGTATCAAAATGATAGTGCACCTCGTCTTCCGAAGGGCTCTTCACCTTCTTTCCACCGGTGAGCACATCGTTCGAAGGCCGCTCCCGTACCGCTTCAATTTCCGCCTCAATGGCCATTTCGGCAGCATCAACAAGTTCTTCCGGTGAGACGGCACCCGCCCCGGCCTGAATGGTTATTCCCTGACTCATAAACTCTTACAACATTCGATATGAATAAGGACACACGGACCCTGCAATCCTTACACAACTTGCTATTTCAAATTATCGCGGCTCATGTCTCTGCCCGGCCGCGCTGTCTCCGGCCGCTTCCGCCGAAAACCATGGAGCGCAAGAAACTACTGATCCCACAACTCCGAGCGAATGATCTCCGCTGTGCGGCTGTCGATGGCGTATTCGATTTTCATCCGGCGTTTCTCCGGTATCTGCCGCTCCACAAGCGAGGCTACCGATGGCGGATAAAGCACAATGTCCACCTCCCTCACAAAAAGGGGCAGGGATTTGCCGTACACACCGCCCGCCATAATCGATCCCGGAAACTTCAAACTGTGCTTGAGCTCGTTGATCAACGTGCTCAAGGTCTGCTCATCGCTTGAAACCATTCCGATGGTCTGAATTGCCGACCGCTCCACCAGGGAGATCAGCAACTCGGATTTGAGATGATACACCACCGGCAGCAGCAGGGTATTCTCCGACTCCTCGCGAAAATCGCGCATCCACTGCACCGGTACAAAAAGCGCATCGAAATTAACCCGTTTCCCGGTTTCGTCGGGGGTGATGGTTTCGCTTCTGATGCCCACTTCATCGAGAATCGCGCGGGCGACCATGGCTCCGTGCTCATGGGTAACTCCCACCGAAGCACAGCTTTCCAGCCTGGCCGGCCACTCCACAAAACCGAGCTGTTCCTGAAACAGGGTTTCGATCTCCTCATCATCAAGTCCGTTGCCGATAAGCTCCTCGAGCACCGTGCGGATGCGCTCGGCCCCCAGTTCCAGTCGCTGCGACTTGTCCAGGGGCATATTCTGTCGGTTGACGACAAATCCGCGTCCCCGCTCACTGCGAAGCAGCCCCTCTGCGGTCAACATGTGATACGCCTTGCGCACGGTGTGAAAACTGGCGTCCAGCTGACGGCCCAGTTCCCGGGTGGAGGGCATCACGTCACCGACCTGAAACTGTTTGGTCGCGATAAAAAGCCGGATTCTATCCGCTATGTGTTTGGCTGTTTTCATTCCGCGTTACTCACAGGCGTCAAACCGGACGCATCTGCACCCGCTGCGAGCCTGACTGTTATCATTCCTCCCGCAAGATACCATCCTCACCGGGTTTTTTTGTATTTTTATTGCTGATTTGAACAACACTCCGCAAATCCAAAGCATAACGGAATAATAGCACACCATCGCCTCCATCGTGACATTCTGCGCATAGGACTGGTCTATGACATCGCCTCCGATTATCCAAATATCGGACCGCCCGACCGTTTTGCCGAATTTGAGCCCGATTCTACCATCGAAGCGATGGAGCAGGCGATCCTGGAGAGCGGCCACTCCCCGATTCGCATCGGATCGCCCCGCAACCTCTTGATCAACCCGCCGGATGCAGATCTGATATGGAACATCGGGGAAGGATACGGCACCCGCAACCGCGAGGCCTGGGCTCCCGTACTTTGCGAAATGCACGGCATACCGTGTATCGGAAGCGATGCCTATACGCTGACCGCCACTCTCGACAAGGCCCTGACCAAGCAATGGGCGCGGAACCTTGGAATACCCACCGCCGACTGGCAGATCATCCGCCGGGATACCTATCTGCGGGAATCCATCATCCCGCCACCCGAATTACCTTACCCGCTGTTTTTGAAACCGCGTTACGAAGGCACCGCCAAGGGCATCACCGGAGAGAGCATTATCCGGGATGACGATACCTTCCTCGCCCGCTCACGCTATTTGCTGGAGACCTATGACCAGGACGTGCTTGCCGAACCGTTTTTGCCGGGTGCGGAACTGACCTGTGCCGTGGCGTTCCATCCCCTCCGGCCACTTCCGGTTATGGAACGCGGACTCCATTCCAGCGGTATCGGCTCCCATGCCGTCCCGGAAGAGAATCCGCTGCATACCCTTACAAGCGATGCCCTCACTCCGGAACGGGAGAACGACATCGCCGGCTGGTCGCTCCGCCTCTCCCGCGAACTTCCCATCCGCGACTTCGCGCGATTTGACTTCAAACTGGATGAATCCGGAAGACCGATGTTTCTGGAAGTGAACCCGCTTCCCACCTTTGGCGTCGACAGCACCTTCGCTATCCTGGCGGAAATGGAAGGGGTGCCGTACCCGGTGTATCTGTCGAACATACTGACGGATGCCATACGACGTTTACGGGAAGAGCATTCCCCGAGCAAAATGTAACCCCGACAGAGCCGCACCGCCTGTCAACCCCGAGACACCTTTAGCCCATGTATCACGACGCTTTTCCGCAATCTGCACATTCGGTAACCGGCTGGACGGACTGGAAATGGCAGATGAAAAACCGCATCCGCACCGAAGAGGAGCTGAGGGGCTGGATTACCCCGGAACCGATGGAGGCGGAAGGCATTCGGCGCACAAAGAGCTACTTCCGATGGCGGATTACGCCGTACTACGCTTCCCTGATGGATCCCTCGGATCCGAACTGCCCTATCCGCCGGCAGGTTATTCCGCACGCGGACGAGCTGGACGATGACATGGACCTGCTGGAACTGGATCCGCTCGAGGAACAGGCGCACAGTCCTGTCAAGAACCTGATCCACAACTACCGTGACCGGGTAGCTTTTTGTGTTACCACCGAATGCGCGGTTTATTGCCGGTACTGCCTCCGCAAACGGATGGTCGGTGACGGCACCCAGGCCCTGAACAGGGAGGAACTGCAGGAAGGGATCGACTACCTGGCCGACCATCCGGAAATTCGCGATGTGCTGCTGACCGGCGGGGATCCGCTCTCGCTGAACGACGACAACCTTGAATGGATTATCGCCAGACTCAGAGCCATTCCTCATATCTCCATCATCCGTATCGGCACCAGATACCCTGTGCTCAATCCGTTCCGGGTTACGGACGGCCTCTGCAGGATGCTGTCACGGTATCATCCCGTCTGGCTCAATACCCATTTCAACCATGCCCGGGAGTTAACCGGGGAGGCTGTGGCAGCGCTGGATCGTCTCAGCCATGCAGGTGTACCCCTCGGCAACCAGACCGTGCTGCTGAAAGGAATCAACGACGACGTGGAGACATTGCATGCGCTTTTTCACAAGCTGATCTCGTGCCGTGTCCGGCCATATTATCTCTATCAGGCACAGCTAATCGGCGGAACGCGCCATTTTCGTACCACGATCGAACATGGAATGGCGCTGATGGAACAGCTGAGAGGACGGTTGTCGGGGTTCGCGATACCGATGTATGTTCTGGATACGCCGCACGGCAAGGTCCCACTGACCCCAACCGGTTTCCGAAAACGCGATGGGGATCACGTGGTCGTGGAAGCCTATGACGGCACCATGTGGCGCGAATACAATCCCTCCTGAGTCTGCCGCACAGCCCTTTTGATGCGTACCGGACTGTCGGTGTCGCCATGAATTGCATTGGCGATCAATTGCTGGAGCACATGGCACAATGACGAACGAATCCTGTCCGGATCACCGTTCCTGATTTCTAAATTTTGCACAGCCCGCCTCCTTATTGAATGACGGCAGGCACATTCCACAAAAAAACCGCAGCCCTGTTTTTGCCAAACTGTGGCAAAACGGACTGCGGTTCGAGGTCATACTCCATTATCGGCATATCTAGGTGGTATCTTAACCCTGGCATAATGCCGAAGAACACGGTGGAGCCTAAACGTCAAGAAACCATGTGATACCTTAACGCTGGCAGGATACCGGATGAGCAAGGCTTAACAGCTTACACATTATACGGGTGCGCTGTCGTCGCTCGGCCGCCGATAACGGAAAAAACGAATCACTTCAAAGAAGCGGCCACACGAAGCACCCGCTGAGTAAGCGTTTTGATGATGGATTTTTTGTTCTCGTCGATCGCCTCACCCGCTTTAAGGCTGATGCCATAAGGGTTCCCGCCCGACTGAAAATTGGCCGGATCGGTATAACCAAGCGGAACAATGATGCTTCCCCAGTGGTACATGGTGTTATAAAGTGCCAGAAGGGTTGACTCTTGACCTCCGTGCAGGTTTTGAGCGCTTGTAAAGCCGGCAACCGCCTTGTCTGCCAGTTTCCCCTGAGCCCACAGCGGACCCGTTCCGTCCAGGAACTGTTTCATCTGGGCGGCCACATTACCATACCTGGTTGGAGAGCCGAAAATTATGGCATCGGCCCATTCGAGGTCATGGTTGGAGGCCACCTCAATGTCAGACGTCTCATCAAGATGCTTCTTCCACTGCTCGTTCTGAGCAACGGCCGCCTCTGGTGCCAGTTCGGCGACTTTGCGAAGGCGAACTTCCGCCCCCAAACTTTTTGCCGCCTCAACTACGGCGTTGGCTGTCTGATAATTGGTTCCCGTGGAGCTGTAATAGATAACGGCCAGCTTAACACCGCTTGCGTTTTGTTCACTCATGGTTCAAATCCTCTTTTTTTCGGTTTTTGGGATGATTTATTTGATAATCCTTCAGGATAATCGCCGGCATGCCGGACGGCCATCGGCAATATTGATCTATCATTTATTGACTAGTCAACAAACAGAAAAAAAATTACATTCCCTTCCGGATCAGCGAAAGCAGATCGATAAGGGTAGTTACCTGTTTTTTATCCAGAAGCTGCATGACGGATTGCGTTAGATCCTGCATTGGTGCATCCATATTTGTGAGCAGTGTTTTCCCTTTGGCGGTAATCCTGCAGATCTGGCATCTGCGGTCGCTGGCCGACCGTTCTCTCACAATCAAAGCTTTGGTCTCAAGTCGGTCAAGCAGCCGTGTAATGCCCGGATTCCTTTCCAGCATCCTGTCCATGATCTCGAGAGTCTGGATGCCGTCATCACCGGCTCCGTTCAGAATGCGCAGTACATTGTATTGCTGCGGTGTTATCTCAAACTGACCGGCAAGCGCACTCAACCGTCCCTTCAGGCGGTCGGTGGTCAGCAGCAGGGCAATGATCGCTTCCTGTTCCTGCGATTCAAACTCTCTGGTTTGTTTGATTTCCTCTTTAAATGTATTCATGCCACTTATAATAGATTATTTGCCAATTGCGTTCCATTCCATTTTTGGGAAACGGCGACCCGGTCCATTGTTTTAGCCCTGTGTCCCAAAGCTTAAGCACGTTCACGGGCAACAATGCGAAAATCCCGGAACATTCCTGCCAAATTCAGTTTAATAGACCGGATTTATGCCGATAACATTCAGGAAAGACAGATGCGGTGAAAGCTAAGAACACAAACCGCTCAAGAAAGCCCCGTCCATTAGTATTCAACGTTTTACAGTCACTGATCATGAAGCATAAAACCCGAGACGAATTGGAGCGTCCGTTAGGCGGCCGCAGCCTGGCAGAGCTCATTGCCAAACGGGCTGAACTGTACTTAATTCAAACACCGCAAAGCTACGAAGTTGAGTTTGCGCTCATCGATCACACAACGGGAGATGTGGCGGTGTGGCTTGAGGTTATCTGCAGGCCGGAGATTCCGCAAAAAAAATTCCCGGTAGACATAGAACTGTGGATGGCCGGAATCCGGCTCGCTGAAGAGACCGGCAAACCTTTCCTTTTGGGTTATCGCTGGGAAAACCGGGATTATCTGTTGCAGGTTCAAAGCGGCTCAATTCCACTGGTGCTCATCGATACCAGAAATCCGGAGGGGAGCGCGTTCGTCCGCATTCCTGAAGAAAAGTTTCATCTGCTCTAGTCTAAATCCTCTCCGTCATGTCCATCGGATAAGATAGGTGGGCGGCGTAGCACGTCCTGTTTCCGGGTCGGCATGCGAATTTAAAAATACGTTAAAAGATGTAATGGAACCGTTTTTCCGCTTGTCATTGCCCCATATTCTTTCTATAATAATAAGTGTACAAGCTACACTTATTGCGTGTGGTGCCCGGAATCCAGAATTGAAACGTGTTTATTTCAGCCTTTTTCGGCATTAAGGATAACTCGTCTGCTACACATTCCAACCTGTCCGCAACTACCCGGACTGAAATGTAATGTAGAGTACTCCTCACGACACCTCATCCTTTTCAGTATGCCGGAAAGTGGTACTGTACCGGATGAAGATGTCATGAAATCTGCGCCTATAACTGAACCGGGTCATCGAGTGTCATATTACGTTTAATCACCACACCAACCTGATATTAATTACTGATAACAAGCAATCACACAAAAAAGCACTATGAAACGCACATTTACAAACGAATACAAAGCAGTTGCACCTGTTTCTTTGATAATTTTGCTGCTGATTATGATCACCGGCCTGGTTTCTGATGCCGTCGCCGGGGAAGAGAATATTGTGAACGTCAACGGTACTTTTGAAAACTCCGATGTCACTGTATCGGGGGATACTACCAGTGTTGAAGGCTGGGAGTTTTTTGTCCAGGACGGTGCTGAAGGCCGATATGCAATCATTGACAGCGTCACAAAAGTTGGCAATCGTGCCTTGGCCGTTTCGGTAGAAGCCGTTGGTCCTGATGACTGGAGTCTGGGTGCCGTGAACGAAGATGTTCTGGTTGAACCAGGAGAAAACTACACCCTCGCCTTGTGGGCAAGAGCTTCCGAAGACGGGGCAACAGCTAACTTCACCGTCGGCCAAACACAATACAGAAATTTCAATGAACTCGGACGGGTGGGAAGCGGTGATGTATCCCTGACAACAGAGTGGCAGGAGTTTGGCTTCAATTTTGTCACTCCAGCCAATGCCGACACCGTTCGGGTCCCATTGCATTTCAGCTTTGATGCAAACATTGGAAATACCATATACATCGACAGTGTGACGGTAACCCACATCCCTTCGCAGGATGATGATGACCCCGTTGATATGACACCCATTGCCGATGGACAGGACAAGTGGATTGGCAACATCTGGTCACCACCCCAAATTGAGAATTTCACCAGCTACTGGAACCAGGTTACCGCCGAGAACGCCGGTAAATGGGGAAGTGTGGAAGGTACACGAGGGACCTACAACTGGAGCAACCTGGATGCCAGCTATCAACTCGCCAGGGATAACGGATTCCCGTACCGGTTTCACGTACTTACCTGGGGCGGACAGCAGCCCGGCTGGATCAATGACCTGAGCACGGAAGAGCAGCTTGAAGCCATCACCCAGTGGTACGACACCCTGGCCGTGCGCTACCCGGACATGGAGTATGTGGAGGTGGTGAACGAAGGTTCCAACAACCACCAGCTGCCTGACGGTCAAAGCGGCGATGCCAACTATATTGAAGCTCTTGGCGGAACCGGTGAAACCGGCCACGACTGGATCATCACCGCCTTTGAAATGGCCCGTGAGCGATTCCCCAACAGCAAGCTCATGATCAATGACTACAATATCGTGAGCAGCGAGACCTGGGGCACCCGAAATGCCCGGAATTACAAGCAGATCATCGACGATCTTGTAGAACGGGACCTGATTGATGTGATTGGTGTTCAGGCCCATGCCTTCTCTACCCCGGGGTCACAAGCTCAAATAAGACGTGTACTCGATCTGTTGGCGGAAACCGGTTTGCCCATTCAGGCCACCGAAATGGACATCCAGGGGAACTCGGACTTGTCGCAGGAGGCTTCGGATCAGCTTCAGCTTGAAAACATGCAACGCATTTTCCCGGTGTTCTGGGAGCATCCTGCCGTGGAGGGCATCACCTTCTGGGGCTGGAGGCCAGGATTATGGATGGATGATGCCGAGCTGATTTATCCCAACGGCGAGGAGCGCCCGGCACTTACATGGCTCAGGGAGTACGTGGAGAACTGGGTTGAGCCAGAGCCCACCGATGTGAGCGGTGATGCGACTCCGGTGAGATTCGAACTCTCTCAAAATTATCCCAACCCGTTCAACCCGACCACGCAGATCAGGTATGAGGTTGCCGAGCAGGCGGATGTCTCGCTGCAGGTCTACGATATCACCGGCCGTCTCGTGCAGACACTGGTAAACAACACGGCGCAGGCACCGGGGCAGTATTCGGTAACCTTCGACGGCAGCAACCTGGCCAGCGGCGTGTACCTGTACCGCCTGCAGGCTGGATCATTCAGCGATGTCCGAAGAATGATGCTGGTGAAATAGTGCCGCTCGACCTCATGTAAACATAACCTGTTGCATGCCTGCACGTTTTCATTCAACAGGTCGCTTTCAGATAGAAGCCCGGATCATTTCAAATGGTTCGGGCTTTTCTTTTTTGACTTTTATCGTCTACTCCTTATTACGCTCCGTCGCCGCCGGCAATGGTCAATTCACTCGAAAACTATGTTAAGTTTTTTTAACAGTGTTTTTTTTATTATCTTCGCTTCATATTGCAAAAAAGCTTTTGTCAGTTAGAATTATTCCGTCAAATGCCTAATAATACGGCGGCTTTCTTTAAATTTTTTTAAATATTTCCGCTCCACTCCACAACAGAACAGGCACTCTGATAATGCCTCCAAAAAGAAAAATCCTCATTGTGGATGACAATGAATCCATCCACACGGATATTGAAACAGTATTGCTGCATTCGGTAAAAAATGCACATGCTGAATTGCAGGTGCTGGAAAACAGACTATTTGGAAGTGATAGTGAGCCGCTGGTACCCGACAATCTGCAGTATCAGATTGAGCATGCTTTTCAGGGTGATGAGGCTTTGGAAAAGATCGAGGAAGCACAGAAAAGCGGTTCCCCATTTGCGCTGGTGTACATGGATGTGCGCATGCCCCCCGGAATGGATGGCATCGAGACCACAAAAAAGCTGTGGAAAGTGGCTCCGCATACCGAAATAGTCATTTGCACAGCCTATTCCGATTATTCCTGGGATCAGATCATCGGGAAGCTGGGCACCTCCGACAAGCTGCTTTTCATGAAAAAGCCGTTTGATCCCACAGCGCTCAAGCAGACTGCCCTTACGCTTACTACCAAATGGCAATTGCAGCAGGAAGCTCTTCGCTATACAGGTCAGCTGGAAGACGAAGTTGAAAAACGTACCAGTGAACTCAACAACATTGTAAAGCAATACAAATCGGTCAAGGAAAAAGCGGAACGGGCAACTTTGGCAAAAAGCGAGTTTCTTGCCAACATGACCCATGAAATTCGCACACCCATGAATGGAATCATGGGAATGATCGAGCTGCTGCTTGAATCCGATATGGACGACGAGCAGAGACAATATGCAGAAATGGCACAACGCAGCGCCAACTCTCTGGTTCGTATTATCAACGACATTCTGGATTTTTCCAAAATCGAAGCGGGCAAGCTGGAAATCAAATCCATTCCCCTCAACCTCTCGGATGTTATTGGCGAGTCGGTGGACATCCTCTCCAAAATACAGCAAAACAAACCTGTTGAGGTTCACACGAAAATCGATGAATCCATCCCGGGTGAACTGTATGGAGACCCGGTCCGACTCCGTCAGATAATCCTGAATTACGGCAGCAATGCTCTCAAGTTTACACCGAAAGGCCACGTCAGTGTTGAAGCCCATTTGCTTGAGAACGGCGCCGATACCTGCACAATTCAATTACTGGTACGCGACACCGGTATCGGTATTTCCGACGAGAAAAAGAACCTCCTGTTTAAAAAATTCTCCCAGCTCGGCATCAGTGACACCGAGTCCCAAAGCGGAACAGGCCTCGGCCTGTCCATATCCAAACAACTCACCGAGCTGATGGGAGGCCGCGTCGGCTTTGAAAGCAGTCCCGGAAAAGGATCAGCGTTCTGGTCGGAGATCCCCCTTTCCAAAAACAAACCCCCTCTGGAGCAGCAACAGGGGGATGAACAGGCACGACACACCTAAAAACATCGCCTTCTGCCGGAAATTTGAAACCAGGCTACTGTTTTCCGGTATCCGAACCATGAGAAAGGCTTTACGATATAACGGTTTAGGCCTTCTGGCCTCTTTAGCTTTTTCGCTGTTTGCCATCACACTTCCGGTAATAGCCCAGGAACCATTGTTCAAGGAGAACCTGCGGTTTTATCACATTACAGCGCAAGACGGGCTTTCTCAAAGCACAATAGAAGCAATCTGGCAGGATCACCAGGGCTACATGTGGTTTGGGAGTCAGGACGGCTTGAATAAATATAACGGACATGATATAACCGTTTACAAGAATAATCCGGATTATCCAGGCTCGATTAGCTATAACGAAATTACCGATATCTTTGAGGACAGCGATGACAATCTCTGGATCTCCACCTCCGGCAGAGGGTTTAACAGATACAATCGCAATACGGAAAGCTTTACCCGATATGTCGTGGTTGATACGGCTTTGCAATATGGCCCCTCCGAAAACACTGCAAACAGCCTTGTTAAAGATCGTGACGGTTACATTTGGATTGCCACAGAACAGGGATTAAACCGATTCAGTCCTGAAACCGAGTTATTTGACCACTATTTCGCAGATCCGGAAGACCCCACTGCCATAAGTGACAACCGTGTTACGAAGCTGTTAGTCGACTCTCGTGACAATTTGTGGATTGGTACCAGAAACGGACTTGCACTGAAGGAACCTGACAGCGACAGCTTTCGCCAAATCTATCATGACCCGGATGACCCGGGAAGTCTTGGCGCAAATCATATATGGGATATTTTCGAAGGCCGTGACGGGATGATCTGGATCGGTACCAGGGGTGGCGGATTGAACAAGTACAATCCGGAAAACGGTACCTTCACGTCATACAAGGTAGACGAAAACGACCCGCACAGCATAAGGGACAACTCCGTACGCTCCCTGTTCGAAGACAGCCGGGGCGTGTTGTGGGTTGGCGGCGAGACCAACGGGCTTCACGCCTTCGACCGGGACAACAACCGGTTTTATCATTATGAGCACGACCCCAGGAACCCCACCAGCCTCAGTTTTGATGCCGTTTACAGTCTGTACGAAAGCAGTAATCAGATTCTGTGGGTAGGTACCTATTCCGGCGGCATCAACTATATTGATCTTAAACCTCAAAGATTTGAGTTTTATGAACTCAATCCGTTCCAGGAACATACCCTTAGCAACAACAATATCCTTTCTTTCTGGGAAGAACCCGACGGCACCTTCTGGGTCGGAACGGATGGCGGGGGCCTGAACCGCTTTAACCGTCAAACCGGTGAGTTCTTCGCTCTCAGACATGATCCGGACGACCCCAATTCAATTCCGAATGATGCCGTCCTTGATATCACATCATGCCCCGACGGTTATCTCTGGATCGGCACATATATGGGAGGGTTAACCCGAATCGATCGGAGAAACGGGGAATTCAAGCATTTTCAAAGTGACCCGGACGATATTCACAGCCTGAACATAAACGACGTTTACCGTCTTCACTTCACCGATGAGGAGCTCTGGATCGGCACTCATGGCGGAGGATTGAATATCATGGATTTGGAAACCGGAAAGTTCCGGCACTACGTACGTGACGAAAACGACCCGAATAGTCTGGAAAACAACTACATACAGGCTATTTACGAAGATCGGAACGGAACCATGTGGATCGGTACACACGGAGGCGGATTGGCGATGTACCATCCCGAAAACGAAAATTTCACCATTCACACCGAGTTCAATAACAGGCTCAGCAGTATTGTCGTAACAGCCATATACGAAGACCGGCAGGGGCGCTTCTGGGTGGGGACAAACAACGGACTAAACCTGTTCGACCGTGAAACCGAGACGTATCAGGTCTACACGATGGATGACGGTTTGGCCAATAATTTCATCAACGGCATTTTACCGGACGATGATGGCAACCTTTGGCTAAGTACCAATAACGGCATCAGCAAATTTTATCCCGACAGCGGGGAATTTGAAAATTACCGTTCGGAAAGCGGCTTGCAAGGAAACGAGTTCAACGTCCGCTCCCACTTCAGGGATCGTGACGGCTACAATTATTTCGGTGGGGTAAACGGCTTCAACCGGTTCCATCCGGACAATGTCGCTCCGGATACTTACGTAGCCCCGGTAGTCTTTACCAATTTCATGATTTTCAATCAGCCGGTACCCATTGGCGGAGACTCTCCGCTGCAGAAGCATATCAGTCAGACCGACCACATTACTCTATCACACGATCAGTCGGTTCTCACCTTCGAATTTGTCACCCTGAATTTCGAGATTCAAAAAAATGACCGCTTTGCCTATATACTGGAGGGGTTCGACCAGGACTGGAACCTGATCTGGGACAAGCGATCGGCAACCTATACCAATCTCAGGCCCGGTGACTACAAACTGCATGTGATTGCTTCAAACAGCGACGGTATTCTCGGTACCCAGGGTGCTTCTCTTGGAATCACCATTATCCCGCCGTTCTGGCAGACCCTCTGGTTTTATCTTCTGGCGGGACTCTCCATTACGGGCCTCATTTATGGCATCTATCGCAGAAGAGTCTACAGCATCTCGGAGCAAAACCGATTACTGGAAGAGCAGGTGAAAAACCGGACCCTGGAACTTGACGAACGCAATAAAACACTTAACCAAACCCTGGAGGAACTCCAGTCAACCCGCGACGAACTCATTGAAAAAGCGCACAAAGCCGGCATGGCCGACGTCGCTACCAGTGTACTCCACGATGTCGGTAACATTCTGAACAGCGTGAACGTCTCTACGGCCGTTATCAGCGAAACCATTAAGCAGTCTCACCTGCTGAAGCTTCGAAAGGCCAACGCCCTGCTCAAAGAAAACATCGACTCCCTGGACGAGTTTGTCCTGAAAAACCCCAAGGGACGGGATCTCTTGCACTATTACATCGCCCTGGATGACCACCTGGCTTCGGAATATCAGAAACTGGAGGAGCAAAACCAGCGACTGACCGATAAAATCAATCTGATTATTGATGTGGTCTCCGCCCAGCAAAACTATTCCATGGCCGTCCGTCTGGAGGAAGAGTGCAAAATTGAAGAGGTGCTTGAAGATGCCCTCAAAATCATTTCCCACAACTTTCTCCATCACGGAATTATCGTTCACAGGGATTATAAAAAAACAAATCCGGTACTGATTCAGAAAACGAAAATGATCCACATCCTCGTTAATGTCCTGAAGAATGCGATGGAATCAATCGCAATGCAGGATCCGGGAAAAAAAGAGATCACCATTTCCCTCAGGCAGAAGACCGATTCTGTCACTCTTGGAATTCGGGATACCGGCACGGGATTTGACCGCTCCACCGGAGCAAAAATCTTCACCCACGGTTTTAGCAGCAAACCCGGCGGACACGGCTACGGCCTGCACGGGTGTGCCAACTACATTAAGGAGATGGACGGATCCATTGCTGCCAACAGCGACGGTCCGGGCAAGGGAGCCATCTTTACACTGAAAATTCCCTGTAAAAAGCAGAAAATACGCACCTCCGGCGCTGACGAATAATTCCTGCAAAGGATTATTCCGCCTAACTTTACCATACCGACAGTATACCTTTTCAGATTTCGATGCTTCCAGAAACTTTGTGCAGTGCACTGATTCGCAAAGGTTCCGGGTTCGGATTCGCACTGCTGTACGCGTGCCTCCTGCTGCCCGGCACATCCCCCGGCCAAACGATGCCGGAGGATATCTCCTTTCACTTTCTGACCGATCGAGACGGTCTCTCTCAGCGTACTGTCCGCTCGATCGTTCAGGACTACGAGGGGTACATGTGGTTCGGAACTTTTGACGGGTTGAACCGCTACGACGGCTACAATATTACGATTTACCGGCATCACCCCGACGATCCGACCAGCATAAGCTACAACGAGATCTCTGACGTATTCGAAGACAGCCGTAATAACCTCTGGATTGCCACCGGCGGAAGCGGCCTCAACCGGTATGATCGCGACAGCGACCATTTCATCCACTATGATTTCGACTACCTCCCGGAGGCTCACCAGCGGTGGATGGTGGAAACGGCTATTTACGCGCTGGAAGAGGGCCCTGACGGCAACCTTTGGATCGGGACCGAGAACGGCATTGCATTGCTCGACCTGGAAACCGAACACCTGGACTATTTCCAACCGGCTCCGGGAGATGATGGCGGACTGAGCAACCGCTATGTGACCGCCCTTCTGACCGACCGGATGGGTAACGTCTGGGTAGGCACCCGCCGCGGACTCAACGTGTTGCCTGCAGGTCAAAGCAGATTTACCACATACCTTTCCGATAGTAATGACCCCCACAGCCTGAGCAGCAACCATATTCAGACCATCTATGAGGATTATGACGGTACCATCTGGGTCGGAACTCAGACCGGCGGCCTGAACAGATTCGACCATGAGACTGAAAACTTTACCTCATATCAGCGTGACCAGCACGATCCCTTCAGCCTGAACGACAACTCCATATTCCGCATTTTGAGGGACAGCCGCGGCGATTTGTGGATTGGAACCGAAAACGAAGGCCTGAGCCTCTTCGATCCGAACCGCGAACGATTCTATCACGTTCGGCAAAGTGACGACAATCCCTTCAGTCTGAATACCAACAGTATCTACACCATCTATGAGAGCAGGGACGAAAAGTTGTGGGTCGGAACCTACAACGGCGGAGTAAATATCACCGACCTGAAAGAGCCACCCTTCCGACACTATCGCCACGAGCCCCATCGCCACAACTCATTGAGCATAAACTCGGTAACATCTTTCCTGGAAGACCGGGACGGCAATATCTGGATTGGAACCGATGGTGGCGGTATCAATCAATTCCATCCCGAGGAAAACTCTTTCACAAGGTACCGGCACGACCCGAACCGGGAACAATCGATTCCCGGCAACGTTATACTGGCACTGGCCGAAGACCACCACGGCAATATCTGGATGGCAACCTACCGAAACGGACTGAGCCGGTACAATCCCCGGATACAAACCTTCCGCCACTACCGGCATGACCCCGACCAGCCGAACGGCCTTGCTCACAACGACATCTTCACATTGCATTTTGATATCACCGACCCTGACCTGCTGTGGATCGGGACCAACGGCGCCGGTGTGAACATTCTCGACACCCGAACCGATACATTCACCCATTACGCGTATCACCCCGACAGGCCACACGGATTGAACCAGAACGACATCCGCCATTTTCACCAGGACAGTGACACCACCATGCGGATTGGCAACTACGGCGGTTTTCTGGTGGAGTTCGACCGCACAAATGACCGGTTTGAACTGCATCCGCTGACCGACCGGAACTACTACAGCAACGTGGTTCAAATGATCTTCGAGGACTCCTCCGGAAGGCTCTGGCTGGCAACCTGGGGCGGTGGACTCAAACTTATTGACCGGGATACCCATCACGTTACCTCCTTTACCGAACGCGATGGGCTGCCTAACAACAACCTGCACGCCATAATGGAGGATAATAGCGGATTCTTGTGGATCTCAAGTAACAACGGACTAACCCGCTTTTGTCCGGAGACCTATGAACTCGATAATTTCGGAATAGAAGACGGTCTGCAGAGCAACGAATTCAATCCCAGAGCGGCCATGCGAGACCGTGATGGCTATCTGTACTTCGGCGGAGTAAATGGATTCAACCGGTTCCATCCGGACAGCCTGTCGGTTGCCGGTCATACTGCCCCCATCAAGCTCTCCGGCTTCCGGCTGTTCAACGAACCGGTACCCATCGGCGGTGAAGACTCTCCGCTAACAAGACATATCAGTCGCACTCCACACCTCACACTCTCCCACAGCCAGTCGGTTATCACGTTCGAGTTTGTCACCCTGAACTATGATGCCAGGAAAAATGACCGTTATGCCTACAAACTGGAAGGGTTCGATGATAACTGGAACTTTGTCGGCCATCAGCGAACAGCCACTTATACAAACCTGGCACCGGGAGAGTATCGCTTTCGGGTAAAGCATGCCGACAGTGATCATGATCTCAGCGAACAGGAGGCGTCTATTGGTCTGACCGTGACCCCTCCTTTCTGGCGCACATACTGGTTTTATGCCTCTTCGTTCCTTTTTTTGATTGGCCTGGTGGGCGGGGTATACCGCTATCGTGTCTACAATATTTCACAGCGAAACCGGGAGCTTGAGGAAGAGGTGGCCAAACAGACCAGCGACCTGAAAGAAACCCTCGTTGAACTTCAAAGCACCCGCGACCAATTGACCGAAAAGGCACATCAGGCCGGAATGGCCGACATGGCCACCAACGTATTACATGACATCGGCAACATCCTGAACAGCGTAAACACTTCGGCTTCCCTGATCGACAGCACCCTGAAAGCCTCCTCCCTCAGCCGCCTTAAAAAAGCCAACAAACTGCTGCGCAATAATATGGACAACATAGAAGCTTTCATGCGCGACGGCAGTAAAGGCAGGGAGCTGCTCGATTATTACCTGAAGCTTGAGCAGCCGCTTGCCAACGAGCAGGAGGAACTTCAAAACCAGATACATCGCCTATCGGAAAAAGTCGACCTCATCATTGATGTCGTTTCCGCTCAGCAGAACTACTCGTCGACTATTCGGCTAAAGGAACGCTGCTCTCCGGAACAACTGATTCAAAACACCCTGACGCTTCAACAATCCGGGTTTGAACGCCACGATATCACGGTTGTTACGGATTTCGGCCGTGTGGAAGATTTCTTGGTTGAAAAAAGCAAGCTGATTCATGTGCTGCTCAACCTGCTCAAAAATGCCCGGGATTCCATTAAAGACCACGCCCCCGCAGACCGGCTGATCACTATCCGGACAAGGCAGGATGATCAGCATATCTTCATCTCGATCGCGGACAGCGGCGGCGGCTTTGAACCTGCCCTGAAAAACAAACTGTTCGCTCACGGATTTTCGACCAAGAACTATGGCCGTGGTTTCGGCCTCCACAGCTGCGCCAACTACGTCAAGGAAATGGAGGGTTCTATTGAGGCCCGCAGCGATGGGCCGGGTAAAGGCGCGGAATTCACCCTTCGGCTTCCCAGAAATACAGCCTCCATAAAGGCATAGGCAGGAGATTATTCACCAGATTTGCCTGTACCCCCCGAACAAAAGGACGCTTTCGCACCGCAATCGGCATGGAAACACCCGTCTGATCAGACCTCCCCTTTAGTGGTCGCGTGACTCGAGCGTCCGCTTGAGTTCTGCCAGAAGCATCAGCGCTTCCACCGGAGTCATGCGGTTGGGGTCCGCGCCTTCCAGCTTGTTTTTGACGGTTTCAAGATTGGGATCCAGTTCGGCCTGAAACAGTGACATCTGGGGGATTTGCGGCTGCTTCCCGATCTTGCGTACGGCCTGTTGCGCCGCCTTTTTCTTCCCGGCCGCCCCCTTTTCCATGGTCCCGGAGGAGCGGGTAACATCCAGGCTATGCGATTCCAGATTGCCCAGTATCTCCCGCGCCCGATGGATGAGGAGCTCGGGGAGTCCCGCCATTGCCGCAACCTGAATGCCGTAGCTGTGATCCGCCCCGCCCCGCACCAGTTTGCGAAGAAAAATAATTTTCCCCTTGTGTTCTTTCACCTGAACGTTGTAGTTCACGATTCGTTCGTACAACTCCTCGAGCTCGTTCAGCTCATGATAATGGGTCGCGAAAAGGGTTCGAGCCGCCACCGACGGCTGGTTGTGCAAATATTCGGCCAGTGACCAGGCAATGCTCAATCCGTCGAAAGTACTGGTACCGCGACCGATTTCATCCAGCAGAATCAGGGATCTCGGACTGGCATTGTTCAGGATGTTGGCAGCCTCGTTCATCTCCACCAGAAACGTACTCTCCCCGGCGGCAAGATTGTCGGACGCCCCCACCCTGGTAAAGATCTTGTCCACCAAACCAATTTCCGCCTCTTTTGCCGGCACGAACGAACCCACCTGCGCCAGAAGCACGATCAAACCGGTCTGCCTGAGAATAATGCTCTTTCCGGCCATATTCGGACCGGTAATCATCAGAATTTGCTGTTTTTCGGTGTCAAGGGTGATGTCGTTCGGGATGAAGGGTTCGCCCCGGGGAAGCGAGCGCTCCACCACCGGATGGCGTCCGCCCCTGATCGTTATGGCCGATCCGCCGTTCACCTTCGGTTTTACGTAATTGTAGCGGTAGGCGACCTCGGCCAGGCTCTGCAGACAGTCGATCCGGGCCAGGGCATCGGCATTCTGCTGAACAGGACCCGCATGCCCGGCGACATACTCCAACAGCTCCTGAAACAGCTCCTGTTCGAGAGTCTGGCTGCGCTCCTCCGAAGAAAGGATTTTCTCCTCAACCTCCTTGAGTTCCGGGGTGATGTACCGTTCGGCATTAACCAGAGTCTGCTTCCGGATAAATTCTTCCGGCACCTTCTCCTTGTGGGCGTTGGTGACTTCAATATAATACCCGAACACCTTGTTGTACCCCAGTTTCAGCGAGGGGATGCCGGTGCTCTCCACCAGCTCTTTCTGAATTCGGGCAACATACTCTTTGCCGTTGCGGGCGATATCGCGGATTTCATCCAGTTCCGGTGAATAGCCCTCGCGGATGAAGCCACCATCCCGGAGTCCGGCCGGTGGATCATCCACCAGGGCGGCATCAATCCGGTCCTGAAGCTCTCCCAGATGCTCCAGCTGATCGCGGATTTGCACAAGCAGCGGTTCCTCCAGTTCTCCGAGCGCTTCCTTTATCTCCGGGATCCGCGAAAGCGAGTCCTGCAGTTGCTTCAATTCCCGCGCATTGGCGCGTTTCACACAAATTCGGGAAACGAGCCGTTCCAGGTCGCCTATTTCCCTGAGGATCTCATGGAGACGACGCCGCAGATCGTGGCGGATATGGAGCACTTCGACGGCCTGTATCCGGTTGCGGATCTCCTCCAGCTGTTTGAGCGGCCTCATGAGCCATTTTCGCAGCATCCTGCTTCCCATGGGCGTACCGGTCTCATCCAGAATGGAGATGAGGGTTCCCTCCTTGCCACCCTGCTGGAGGCTGGTCATAAGCTCGAGGTTCCGTTTGGTGGAAGGATCCAGCATCATGTAGCCGGAGTTCTCGAATGCATACATGGAACGGAGGTGACCCAGTGACGCCTTCTGGTTTTCACGTACATAATGGAGCAGCGCTCCGGCCGCCACATGCGCGGCCTCCAGCTCTTCGACACCGAAGCCTTTCAGCGAGTGAGTCCGGAAGTGTTCCAGCAGCACATCATACCCGTACTTCCCTTCGTAGATCCACTCCTCCATCCAGGTGGTAGTATATCCGCCAAGCGACTCGGGCATCGATGCTTTCGCCCTCTTCGACAGCAGAATTTCAGAAGGGGAGATCGACGCCAGCACTTCGGCAAGTTCGTCGGCCGAGACTTCGGTAACGGCAAACTCTCCGGTTGAAATATCGGCGAAAGCAACTCCGTATCGCTCTCCGGCGGCGTGCAGGGAAGCGATGTAGTTGTTCCGGTTTCGCTCGAGCACCTTGTCGGAAAGAGTGACCCCAGGGGTAACGATCTCTGAAATTTCACGATTGACCAGCTTGCGGCCGGCCGCCTTTGCCTGGGCCGGATCCTCGGCCTGATCGCATACCGCCACCCGATGCCCCTTCTTGACCAGCCTGGGCAGGTAGCTGTCCAGGGCATGATAGGGAAAGCCGGCAAGCGGTGTCTGATCGCCGGCATTGTTCCGGCGTGTTAGCGTTATGCCGAGCTCCCGGCTGATAGTGACCGCATCCTCGGAAAATGTCTCGTAGAAATCCCCCACCCGAAACAGCAGCAATGTCCCGGGATACTGCTCCTTAATCTCATGATATTGTCTCATGAGAGGAGTTTTCTCCCTGCGTTTGTCACTGCTCTTTTTTATATCAGATCCGGCCACAAATCCACGCTGTTTTGATCTTTTCCAACTGCTGAGTAAGTTTTACCGATGGACGGGTAATCGCCCGGCCTGCCGGCAGGAACCGGAAGTGGCATCCGTCTGGCGGGGTGAATCCACATTTATCGGAACCTTCAAAATAGAGTAACTGCCTGACAAGATAAATCAGCATCGGATAAATTCAGAATGAAAAGACGGCGCCCGGTACGGGAAGACCCGCCAAGCGCTGCGATTGCAGCGCACATCATAAACAGCAGTCCTATGTTTACCAGAGTTACACCCGATTTCTTCCAGGGCGATGACGTCACCGCAGTTGCCCGTCAGCTTCTGGGTTACCGTCTGTGGACCGCCACAGGAACGGCGACAACGGCAGGCGTCATTGTCGAGACCGAAGCGTACGACGGCCTTACCGATCGGGCATCGCATGCATTTGGCGGAAAAAAAACTCCCCGAACCCGCATCTTTTATTCACAGGGTGGTATTGCCTACACCTATCTTTGCTACGGGATCCATACGCTGTTCAATATCATTACGGGTCCGGCCGGGATCCCTCATGCCGTGCTTATTCGTGCGGTAGCTCCCTGCGAGGGTATCGAAACCATTCTGGCGCGCCGCGGACACGACCGGCTGAAGCGTAATACGGCAGGTGGCCCGGGGCTGGTCAGTCAGGCGCTTGGCATCACCAGGGAGCACAACGGAATTCCGGTTACCGGTGAAAACATCTGGCTTACCCACCCTGTTGACGGGGAAAAGCCTGGTCAGGACGAGATACTGGCCACCCCCAGGGTCGGCATCGGTTATGCCGGAGAGGATGCCCGTTTGCCATGGCGCTTTCGGGTGGCTTCATCTCCATGGACCAGCCCCGCGAAATAAAAAAAGCCCGGACGCATGCAGGCGCACGGGCTGAAAGTTATCTGAAAAATCTTTTCAGGTTACTGCCTTTCCGGACCAGTTTAGAACCCGCCGGGCTGGCCGCCCTGTTGCATCTGGGCTTCCTGAATCATTTGCTGCATTTTTTGCTGCAGTTCCGGGTTGGTCTGAACGGCTGCAAAAATCTCCTGGTAGCGGTCCAGGCTAAGCCCTTCATCTTCGATCGCAGCGATAAGTTCGACTTCCATCTGCTGTTCAATCTCACCGATCAGCTCCGAGGCCTTTTCAAATTTTTCGACGTTATCGGAGCTTATTTCCAGCTCTTCGGGATCCTCTCCCCGCTGCATTCCCTGAAGAATTTCGTTATACGTCTGCACATCAAGGCCTTCCTCTTCAACAATGGCGATCATCTCCATCTGCGCTTCGGTCTGGATCTGCTGAGCCAAAATGGATGCATCAACAAATGTCTGCAAATCCTCGTCAGAAACATCGGGTGCTTGCTGCGGTTGTGGTGCCTGATCAAATTGTGCCTGAGCCGGTATCGCAAAAAAGACAAAAAGCAAGGCCGCCATCGACCGGGCCATCCAAGTAAAAGTCATATACTCCTCGGTATTTTTATTTGTAATGATTAAAACTATACAACTCACTCAACATAAAATTATTTTCCAAAAATGGCTAATTTTCATTCCTTAACGGGGAATCCAGAAGTTTTCGAACGTTGTACTGCACGAAATACGGATAATCATTCTCTCAACATACCAGGATTTTTTGTAAGATAGATCATGGGCTGCTGTAGCAAAAAAACTTACCTTTCCCTTTTACTACAGACGTGCTAACGCTATTACCCCTAACGCATTACAATTATCTCGAAAATGAGCAAGCCAAAGAAGAAAACTAAGCGACCGATGATCTACCGGATCGTTTTGATCCTGTTACTTTTCGCCGCAGGCTGGCTGGGCTATCAACTGATATCAGAGCGCAGTGCACCTCTCAGACATGCAGACGGTCTGGAACCTGAAGCCGCATTCATGCATGACGGTGAGCCGGTTATCCATATCATAACCAGGCTGTATCGGGAAGAACATCTTGATATAGAGGCCATCAACCGGAAATTGCCCGCGCCATTTCGTCTGCTGATACTGGACGAGGATATCACCGCCAACACATCCGGAAATTATGTTGTAGTATCCACAAACAACAGTGTACCCGAACTGGATCCTGAACTCGCAGAGCTCGGGTTTACGCACACGTTTCAATATCTTGCCGTTTATGAGGAACGACGCCGGGCGCTGCACCCGGTGCTGGTTATCAGTCCGGATGAAATCCGGGATGAACTCGGTGCGCGGCTCATTGATCAGGTGCCTGCGGATTACGGCTATGCCCTGGTGATGGAGGAATACGTTCACGATGCACTCTACGATTATCCGGTGCAACTGATTGAAATCGTGATGCTGGATGAACAGGGACACGGGGCCAGCGACGACATTGTCATATACTGGGACCCCACGGAGTCCGCTTTCAAGGCCACCAACACTTTCGGCTACCCGTGATCATGAAACGGGAGACGCCCACTCCGGGCCGGGCGTTTCCGGGTACAATGACTCCACAGTTTCATAACAAAGAATGTGTATTGGCAGCACGGGGCGATTCCCTCATGGCGGATATTCTTTTTTTTCTGGTATCATTAATGATTATTTTTTGTTGTTTGATGTCCATGTACAAAGTCTGCCGACCGGGAATCAGGACCGTTTTCCAGAACATCCTCCGCCGGCAACACCGGAAACAAATACCGGCCGTTCACCACAAACAGAACCCCTTATGAACAAGTATCGAGTCGTTGCGCTTTCCATCCTGATCGTCGCGGCTATTGCCTTGCGTTTTTTCCCTCATCCCCCCAACTTCACCCCTGTAGCGGCGCTTGCACTGTTTTCCGGTGTTTTCTTCCGTGACCGTTTCTGGGCTTTTGCGGCTCCGATATGTGTGATGCTCATCACCGATCTGTTCCTCGGATGGCACAATACCATACTGTTTGTCTACGGCTCTTTCGCAATCATGGTCTGGTTCGGGCGTGCCATCCGCTCCCGCGTATCCATCGGCTATGTGGCCGGAGGTGGCATGGCGGGTGCTGTAACCTTTTTCATCATAACCAATTTCGGGGTATGGTTCACCGGCTCCATGTATCCCAAAACCTGGGAAGGTCTTGCCGCAGCTTATATTGCCGCCATACCGTTCTTCCACTACATGATTTTCAGCACTCTGTTTTACAGTGCCGTCTTCTTCGGAGTGTTTCTTCTTGCAGAGCGATACCTTCCATCCATACGCGAAACCAACCTTCCCCATCAGGCCTGAGCAACGCAGCATTGAAATCTGAAACACCTTCCTCAAAAAAAGCCATCATTATTGGAGCCAGTTCCGGTATCGGAGCTCAAATTGCCATTGACCTTTCCGCCCGTGGATACACACTGGGCCTCACCGCGCGCCGCCTGGCGCTGATGGAGCAGGAGCTGAAACCAAAGCTGGCAACTCCGTCGCACTTCGAATATATGGATGTCGTTGATATTGAGGCCTCCATTCAGGTTATCCGCAAGCTGGTTCGGAAGATGGGCGGCATTGACCTGATCATCATCAACGCCGGAGTTTCCGGCAGTTCCTCCAGAATGGAGCGCCAGGCTGCTGAAGAGCTCATCCGGATAAATGTGCTTGGTTTTGCCGGGATGCTGCATGAGGCGTACCGGATTTTTCAAAAGCAGGGGCACGGCCACATTGTCGGCATCTCTTCCATTGCCTCCCTGCTGCCCCACCCGAACGGCTCGGCGTACAATGCCTCCAAAGCCTTCGTCTCCAATTACCTGGACAGCATACGGCTGCGCATAAAGAGGCGAAATGAAAACATCGTGGTCACCGATGTACTGCCGGGATATGTGCTTACCCCCATGACCCGCGAGAACAAGCGGATGTTCTGGGTGGCGGGGGTGGAAAAGGCCTCCGCCCAGATCGTGGATGACATTGAGAAAAAACGGTCAGTCAGCTACGTCTCCCGCCGGTGGCGTCTGATCGCCTGGCTGCTGTCGCTGATGCCAAGAGGCCTTTTGAACCGGATTTTGTAGGCGCCACGTCCATTTTTCTGTTTACTATCCCGCCTCTTTTCTTATTTTTAAGCTGTTCATTCACTGCGTAGCCGACGCAGATTCCAGATGGCCTGCACAGACACACGATACCCTGAAATCGTGATTTTGCCGCTGCCAGGGGGCCCCGGCTTCCGAACCCTAACATTGAGAAACTCCCATGATCAACAAAGAGCTCATCAAACCGGAAATCTCAGAGTTAATAATGAAGCAGAAGTGGTCCGAACTCAGGGAATCGGTTGAAGATTGGCCTGCAGCCGAAATTGCAGATTTGTTGCTCAGCCTCGACAAGTCTGACCGGGTAGTTTTCTTTCGGATTCTCCCCAGGGAGTTGAGTGCCGATACATTTGCCCACTTTGAACCGGAGCAGCAGAGTGCCCTGTTGCTGGAAATGACCGACGAAGAGACCCGGCAACTGCTTTCCAACCTGGCTCCGGATGACAGGACGGCGCTGCTGGACGAACTGCCTGGGCAGGCGACACAACAATTGCTGAATCTTCTCAGTCCCCAGGACCTCAAGGAGGCGCGCTACTTGCTGGGATACCCTGAAGAGAGTGCCGGAAGGCTGATGACCCCGGACTATCTGGCGGTCAGGCCTCACTGGACGATTGGGCAGGCGCTTGACCACATCCGGAAGATGGGCCGGCAAAGTGAGACCATCAACGTCATCTATGTAACCGACCCTGCCTGGAAACTGCTGGATGCGCTGGAGCTCCAGCTTTTTATCCTGTCTGACCCCGAAAAAAAGGTCGAAGATATCATGGACGACACTTTTGTCTCGGTTTCGGCATTTGCAGACCGCGAAGAGGCGGTTCAAATGGTCCAGAAATACGACAAAACGGTTCTGCCCGTGCTCGACTCGGACGGTATTCTGCTTGGAATCGTAACCATTGACGACCTTATCGATGTCGCGGAAGAAGAGGCTACGGAAGACTTTCACAAGGGGGCTGCTGTTGCACCGTTGCGTACAAGCTACCGCGAAGCCACCATTTTCTCCCTGTTCAGCAAGAGGATTTCCTGGCTGGTTATCCTTGTCTTTGTGAACCTGGTTTCCTCGGGTGTGATTGAAGCTTTTGAAGAGGTGCTTGCTTCTGCCCTGGCCCTGGCTTTTTTCATCCCGCTGCTCATTGACAGTGGCGGAAATGCGGGGGCGCAGTCCGCTACCCTGATGGTGCGGGCGATCGCGATCGGCGATATTCAACTGCGCGAGTGGCTGCGAACCGTCGGCAAGGAGGTGCTTGTTGGAATCACGCTTGGCCTGGCCATGGGTCTGGCGAGCTGGGCTCTGGGTATTTATCGCGGCGGAGCCGAAATCGGCCTGGTCGTAGGACTTTCCATGGTGCTTATTGTCCTGGTAGCCAATATTATCGGAACAATCCTCCCATTCTTGCTTACCCGCTTCAACATCGACCCCGCTGTTGCAAGCAGCCCGCTGATCACCACCATTGTGGATGCTGCCGGACTGCTTATCTATTTCAGCATAGCCAGTGTCGTGCTGGGTGTCACTATGTAGATCCCGCAAATTTTCAGCAGCTTTTCAGCTGACACAGAGATTCCGGACGGTCAGATGTGCTTTTGCACCACTTTCAGCAGCTCCAGCTTTTTGAACGGCTTGGCCAGATATTCTGTAAACCCTTGTTTCAGATAATACTCGGCATCGCCGCCAAGCGCATGCGCCGTTAATGCCACCACGGGGATATCCGCCCAGTGGGGGTTGGCCCGGATAGCTTTGAGGGTAGCCACGCCATCCATACCGGCACCCAGGCTGATATCCAGAATAATCAGATGGAAGTGGTTGGAGCTCATCACTTCCAGTGCCTTTTCCCCGGACTCCACCGTTTTGACCTGGTACTCCTTTCCCAGATAGAATTTGACGATAACCGAGCTGTCGAAATCATCTTCAACCACCAGAACCTGAGGCTTGTCGGATGGTTCTCGCAGTCGGTCGACGGCCTCGCTCGCAGGAGTCGACGGAGCATACTGGACATCCTCCTTTAGTGGCAGCTGGACGGTAAAGATGGATCCTTCGCCCTTTTTGCTGTTGGCCATAATTACCCCGCCCATAATTTCGACCAGCCTCCTTGTGATGGTCAGGCCCAGGCCGCTTCCCTCAAATTTGCGGGAAAGACCGGTACTCTCCTGTTGAAACTCATCAAAAACACGTGGCAGAAATTCCTGGGAGATGCCAATCCCCGTGTCCTGCACATCGATCTGAACCCACTTCTGATTCCGTTTCTTGAACTGCGAGACCTGGACGGATATTTCTCCCTCATCCGTGTACTTGAAGGCATTCGAAAACAGGTTGTACATTACCCGGCTGAACAGCTGCCGATCAATCTCAATATAGAGTTCATCGAAATCTGACCGAAATTCAAAGTCCAGCCCCTTCTGACGGGCGAAACGATTATGCGCCTCCATGGCCCGCCTGACTTCATCTATGATATTGACCTCCTCAAGCTGAATATCCAGTTTTTCGGATTCCAGTTTGGCCAGATCCAGGATCGACTCAATCGTCTCCAGCAATCGACGCCCGCTCGTATGAATCCTTGTAGCCATTTCCCGTGCATCCCCTGCGGGAAGGTCCGATTCAAGGATACTGGCAAAACCCAGCACTCCGGTGAGCGGTGTCCGCATTTCATGACTCATATTGGCCAGCATGGCTGTTTTCACGCGATTCATCTCCTCGGCGGCGTCCCTTGCCCGAATCAGTTCCGACTCCACGCGCTTGCGATCCGTAACATCCCTGGAATTGACTACAATGCCGTGAATTGCCGGATTCTCAACCAGGTTGCTTCCCATGGATTCCAGAAAAATCCAGTGCCCTTTTTTGTGTCGGAAGCGAGATTCAACCACCAGATCGTCGGATGGATTCTTCAGCAGCTTGTTGAAAACTCCCAGCAGATGAGCCTTGTCCTCCTCATGAACGAAGTCAAAAACATCTTTCCCCAGCAGTTCGCCGGGCTCATATCCCATGATTTTTTGAACCGAAGGGCTCAGAAAAACAAAACGTCTGTTCTCATCCAGTACCGTTGTGATATCGGAACTGCGCTGAATCAGAGTCCGGAACCGGCTTTCACTGTCACGCAGTTTTTCTTCGGCCCGAACACGAACCATATTCGAAGTAATAAACTCCGACATCATTTCCAGCATGCTTGTCTCGGGCTCACTGATCCGGTATTGCCCGGCAATCCAGTCAACGCCGATAAATCCGTAGCATCTGGTTTCTTCTGACCGGAACGGTATAACTGCAAGCGACTTGACACCCTGACGCTTGAAATATCCCTTCTCCGGTTGTGCCGCTTCCGGCATTTTCCCGACGTCACCGAAAAAAAGTATCTTGCCGTCATAAAGACCCTGATGCCACCAGCTTCCGAAGGTATTTGATGCGGCATTTAGCGGTGGAAACACCTCCTTCGAATCGCTTCTGACCCACTCAATCGTATCCAGTTGACTCTGCTTGAGTGACTTGCCTGGAGAGTACAGGCCGATATACGCCCTATCGGCATTCAATGCTCTTGCCAAAATCCCAAGGATGGAGATAAAATCCGGCAGCTCATCGCGGATTAGCAGTGACCGGATTTCATTACCGGCCTTTTCAAGACGATCCCGCAACCTGGCGGCCCCCTCTTCCCGATGCTGTCGCGTCTTGTCCTGAAGTACTAAAACAACACCTGCCGGCTCCCGATTTTCATCCGCTATCGGCGAAAACGACCCGCTAACAGGAATCATTTCCCCTTTAATATTTTTCACGTATACCTCATCCGGTAAAAACCTCCGTGACCCGGAATGTGAAATCTCCTGAACCGAAAGTTGCAGTTCATCCAGCTCCCGGCCCTGGAAAAATGAACAGAGTGATTCAATATTCCTGCCATTCAGCCCACCTTCCGGCACACCGAACAGGGAGGCGGCCATGGGATTGGCATAGGTAACCATCAAGTCGGAGTCGGTCGTAACCACTGCTTCACCAATACTTTGAAGAGTCGCAGAAAGAATGTTTTTGGCTCGAACCGTCTCCCGTTCATTTTTATGCTTGAACAGAGCTACCTCGATACTGCTATACAGTTCCTGTATTTCAAATGGCTTGGTAATATACCCGTAGGGTCTGCTCTCTTTGGCCTCATCGCACGTTTTTTTGTCAATGGGCACAGAAATGTAAATAACAGGAATATCCTGCCGGACCTGGATTTCCCGGACCACTTCAATACCCCCGCGTTCACTTCCCAGATGCAGGTTAATCAAAATGAGGCCCGGTTCCTGCTCCCTGGCGATTGAGACAGCTTGTTCAAAATCTGCTGTCGGTCCCAAAACCTCGTATCCCTTTTCTGCCAATCCACGGCAAATTTTTTGAGCATCCTCCTCAACCTGCTCAACGACAAGAATTTTTTCTCGATCCAGCATCTATTCTGATTATCATTCCAAAGCAATAAAACGGCAACTCGGCACGGTCACCAGGTCAATATACGCTCATTTCACCAAGATCAACAAACCGGTGGTGAAACAAGATAATCCAATGCATCGTAACGTATTCTGCGATCAATCCCCGGGGAATGCCGCTTCCACCTTATACCGTATTTATCTATTTTTAGCAACCGGAAACCTAACACCATACCATTGATACCTGTTGTACGAAATTACGAGTGGCTGTACCCCGCCGGTTTGATCGGAATGGTTCTGTTTCTGTTCCTGATGCCCCAAACCCACCCCCCGTCTTTTCTGTCCCGACTGTCAGACACAGAAGAGGTAAAGGAAACATCCCGGCTGTTTCTGGAACATTCCGGCTATCAATTGGAGAACCTGGAGTCTTTTGCCACTTTCCAGTCCAATAACGAACTCATTCGAAAACAGATTGCACATTTCGGCAAAAACCGCTTCAACGATTTCATCAAAAATGGTTTTCTGAGATTTATCCCCAGTTATTATTGGCAGGTGGTATGGATCAAAACCGATGACACGGACAGGCCGGATGAGCTGAGCATCTCCTCCTCCAACTACAAACAACCCGTCGGCATCGTCTATTTCAAAACCCGACACAGTACGGACGGTGCGCTATTGGAATTTGAGATAGCCGATGCGCTTGCCCTGGAAGCGAAAACAGCCTCAATCCCGGAAACAAAGCCATCGGTTGGCGACGTCTTTACAACCGGCGAACAACTCAGTGAAACAAAATCCCATGCCATCCTACGAACATCTGTAAAACACTCCGTTTGGGACAATCATGCCATGCGAATGGACTCGGTCTTCCTTTCCGAGATCTTCAACAGTCAAACCACAACCGTCCGTTTGCGGCCGGAAGCCGATATCTTCGGCCATCGCACACAAGTTGACCTGGCGCTGTCAGAAGAGGGCCGCCTGCTCGGAATGAATCAGTACACCACAATCCCGGAAAGCGAAAAACCGGAGTCGGGCGAAGCACTGTCGGTATCCAGGATTATTGTCTATGTTTTCGGTGTGTTCCTGCTCATCAGCCTCTTTTTCCGTCGTCTGTTTCAGCGTCTGATCGATCTGAGATCATCCACCATTTATGGGGTGACCGCTTTTGGTATCAGTCTGCTTTTCATCGCCCATACCCTGTTTCAGGTCAGTGCCTTCGAACAGATCGATATCCAGATTCTTCAAGTTATAATGATGGCTACGATTTCTATTCTGCTGGCCGGTATTGCCGGTATTCTGGTCTTCGTACTTTCGGCGCTGGGTGAATCGCTCACCAGGGAGATCTGGCCGGAAAAGCTCAGTACGCTAACCATGTTGAGGCTGGGCTACTTTCGTGAAAAAAATGTCGGGCGATCCATAGTTACGGGTGTTCTGGCCTCCATGATGTACCTGGGCATTGTCTCTGTTTGCTATTACCTGTTCGACAGCAGCTACTTCAACCCTCTGGGCGACCAGTTTTTCTACTCAGAAACCTACTTGATCTCCTACTGGCAGGTATTAGTGGTCGGCATGTTCTGGATGTTTCTGATATCGGCCGGACTCTATTCCAACCTGATTTCCTGGACAGCTATCATAAAAGATCACCAACTACTGCTTTTGCTGGTCGGTGGAATCCTCTTTTCTCTGATCTCCTCCCTCCATATCGAATCTGCCAACCAGCTGAGTATCTTCTTATTTGGCTTTTTCCCGGGGCTTGCCGTTACCCGGGTATTCCTGAAACATGACCTGCTGACCCTTTTTGTATCCATCTTTTTCTTTGTAACGGTCTGGATTACAGCCGAAGGCTGGCTGGTCTCCGGCTCGCCCGATGGTCCACTGAGTTTGTCCGTGTTCCTGCTTATGGGGCTGACCGGAATCACAGGCCTGTATATTGTTTTCTATGGAAACGATCAGGAGCACATTCCGGAACTCACCCCCCGGTATATCAGTGAAATCGCCCGGGAACAACGGGTTCAGCGGGAACTTGAAATTGCCCATCATGTCCATCAATCCTTTCTGCCTGTGAACCTCCCCAGACTGGATGGCTTTGAAATCGCAGCCAACTGCCATGCGGCGTTCGATGTCGGGGGGGATTATTATGATGTGATTCCGCTTGATGATCACCGGACGGCCTTCGTCATCGGGGATGTAAGCGGCAAGGGTATTCAGGCAGCCTTTTACATGACCATGGTGAAGGGCATCTTCCACAGCCTGGTGAAAGAAATGCCGCAGCCGAAGCCACTGCTCACACGCCTTAACCAACTATTCTATGCCAACGCAAGGCGCGGAAGCTTTATCTCGGTCTGTTATGGTCTGATCGATAACCGGTCCGGAAAAGTGACCTATGCGAGGGCCGGCCATAACCCTGCCATTCTGGTGAATGCCGAAAACGGCAAGGCCTCCATACTTCGTTCGGACGGACTGGCCATCGGCCTGACGGACACCCCGAAGTTCAAGGATATGCTCACCGAAATGGAATTGACCCTTGACCCCGGCGACACCCTGATTTTCTACACGGACGGTTTCCCCGAAGCAACCAGCCCGGGAGGAGAAATGTTTGGTGAAGACCGGCTGATTACCGAGATCGAAAATGCCGGTCAGATTGCACCAGATTCGCTGATAGAAACGCTGAACCACTCCATCACCAGATTCACTGCCGGCACGGCTGTTGGCGACGACATGACCGTAGTGGTGGTCCAGCGTACAAAAAAGGAGCCCGCTATTTCGAAATAACGCCGGATGCCGGTCGGGTCTGTACCCGGTCAGTGATTTCAGTAATCAAACGACAAACCGCTGCCGCCGAACGCGGCAGACGATCATCCGATCTGGCGGAAATGGCTGTCTTGCCGGTATCAGATATCAGGGGAGAATCACCGCGTCTGTTGCGTGAACCACTCCGTTGGTGGCGATGATATCAGCCGCGACCATCATCACCCCTCCAACCGAAATGCCCTGCTCTCCATGTACTACCTCGTACTCGGCACCCTGCACGGATGTGAGCTCGTCAAGTCCGGCCAAATCACCGGCCTGAACAGCTCCGGGGAAAATATGGGCACGAATAAGTTCCCGCATTTTGTCCACGTCTCCGACAAGCTCCTCCATCACTTCCGATGGGACTTCCTGAAACGCCTGGTTGGTAGGCGCCAGAACTGTGTAGGACTCATCGCCTTCCAGCTTTTCAACCAACCCGGTATCCTCCAGGAGGGTGTGAAAATACTGAATTTGTCCGAACTGGCCAATCGACTCGACAATATTTTCGCCCGTCTCCATCTGTGCGCGTGCCTGTGTCCCAATTCCTGAAACAAGTACCACCGATACGCCGATTATCATCAGATTTCTGAATGCTGTTATACGAGTCATAATATACTCCCACAATTTTGATGATATATTGTTTGTGCTCTTACCTATTACAACAAGCTCCGACAGTGAGCGTTCCGGGCTCGGCCGTGCCTGTCCGGTGAGTCACTTCACTGACATGGTTAGCCGGGCGGCGACTTTAAAAAGCCTTGGGCCAGCGTTGCCCCACCTCAGCCGGCATCAAAAACCCACTCAGATAGAGGTCAGTGTTCATGGGTAGGCCTTGCCCGCCCACCGTTGCCGTTGCCGTTGCCGTGAACAAATATTCGTAAAAACCTGTTACCTTTCATGTAATTCGTTTGAAACCAACCTTTTCACTTCATCCCCCACATATGCACAATATTGTACTTATAGAAGGAGACGGTATCGGCCCGGAGATTTCGCGGTCGGTCTTGCGTATTTTTGAAGCCGCCGGTATTACCAATATCAACTGGATTCCCGCCAGTGCGGGGATGAAAGCGTTCGAAGAAGAGGGAAATCCCCTGCCTGACGAAACGGTTGACCTGATCGACAAGCACAAAGTGGCACTGAAAGGCCCACTTACCACCCCGGTGGGGAGCGGGTTCCGATCGGTCAATGTCGCGCTGCGTCAGAAATTTGATCTCTACAGCAATATCCGTCCGGCAAAAACACTGCCGGGGGTACCTACCCGTTTCGGGAATGTCGACCTGGTCACATTTCGGGAAAACACCCAGGGGATGTATTCCGGAATCGAGAGATATGTGGGAGACAGTGTGGATCATGCCGAATCGGTGGCGGTCGTCACACGTTCCGCCAGTGAGCGGATCATCCGGGCCGCATTTGACTACGCCGTAAAGCATGAGCGCACACGTGTCGCGCTGATCCACAAGGCCAACATCATGAAATACACCAGCGGGCTGTTTCTGAAAGTGGGTCAGGAGATATCAAAAGAATACCCGGACATCGTATTCAACGATATGATCGTGGACAACACCGCCATGCAGATGGTGCTGAGGCCCGAAATTTTTGATGTGATTGTCACTACGAATCTGTTCGGGGATATTTTGTCGGATCTGGCATCCGGACTGGTTGGCGGACTCGGTGTCACCGGATCGGCGAACATGGGCGACAAACATGCCATTTTCGAGGCTGTGCATGGATCCGCACCGGACATTGCGGGACAGGGTAAGGCCAACCCCACAGCTCTGCTGCTCTCGGCGCTCATGCTGTTGGAGCACATCGGTGAGTTTGACGGCGCTGAAAAAATACGCCGGGCCCTCTTTAAGGCACTACCCGACCCAAATGTCGTTACCGGTGACCTTGGAGGCAAAGGCAATACCAAAGTGTTCACCGAAGCGGTGATCTCATTTTTATAGCGCATTAACCGGCTGCCACCTGAAACACCTCCTCTCGCCCGGCTATCCGAGATGCTATTAGAACAGCGGGCAACATCCTGCAGCGGCTAACTCCCTGGCCAAACACTGCGGGCTCGGGTGCCGACCATGGCGCGACTTGCCGGCACAAAGAAGGATCCGAAGCACGATCACTTCGGAGATTACAGCGTCAGTATTTCCGCTTCGCGGGATATCGTATTGAAAAGGGCGACCGTGGCAACTGCCTCGAAGCCATGTGCGGAGCCCGGATTCAGCAGCCGTGTTTCGCCCACCATTTCGTCGACCACCTGGTGTGTATGGCCGCTCACAACCAGATCATACGAACCGCATCGGGTCAGGGCTGCGGTTATCGCCGGCTGGGTCCCGTGATAAAGTGCGATACGGCAACCGTCAATTTCCGTCTCGAAGAACTCATTGTGCAACCGGATGTTGTTCTCCCGGAACTTGCCGATCAGCCGGTAGTGGTCTCCGTCATTATTACCCAAAACGGCATCCATCTCATATCCCTTGAAGAGCGGGACTGTAAACGGGCTGCAGAAATCACCGGCATGCAGGATTCTTCCCGCTTCCCGGTTGCGGAACAGCGAAACCGCCCTGGTAATATTCTTCACATGGTCATGGGTGTCGGAAATAATGCCAAGTATCATAAGGGTCCTCATTTTCTTAAGTGCATACTGCAGTACTTCAACAACAGAGCCGGTTCAGCCGCGGGTTCCCGTGGATTCCGGCAGCATTCTGTACAGTGCCAGCAGCGTCCGGTTTGCCGGAACCGGCAGCTTGAAGGCATCCGCCTTTCTGACCAGATAACCGCAAAAAGCTTCATATTCCAGCGGCTTTCCGCGCTGACGATCCTGGAAGGTAGAGGTCCGGAACGCTCCCAGTTCCTCGGCCCCGTCAATAATTTCGGAGCCATCTTCGTCGGTCACCGTCACCCCGGAAGCTCCGGCCACCGCCTGCATTTCGTAAAACAGTTTCCAGGTGGTCGCGTAGGCGTGCTCGTCCATGAAGACCCGATCGATGGTGACGTTGGCAAGGCCGGTGAGCATGTTGAAAATCCCGTTCCAGATAAACTTGAGCCAGGCCTGTTTGCGGATATCTTTGGACACTTCACAGGAGATGCCGGCATGCTCAAAATTTTTCTGAAGCTGCAGCACACGATTTGAGGATGCTCCGTTCTCCTCACCGAAGCAGACATGGGACAGTCCACGGTAATCAATAACCCCTGGTTCTGTTACTTCCACACCGATTCTGCAGAATCCGCGGATGACCCTGTCACGGCCGAACACATCCACCAAAAGTTCAAAGTTTTCCAGACCGTTTTGAAGCGTTAGTACCTGTGTGTGACGACCAATGACCGGACGCAGCTGCTCAATAGCCTCACGGGTATCAAACGTTTTAACACATATAACTACCAGATCCGGTGGGGCTCCGGCATCCGAGGGATCCCTGACGGCCGCGATTCCATCCACCCGAAACGCTGTAAGCCCGGTAATTTCGATCCCATTCTGCTGCAGTGCATGCAGATGGTCCCCACGCGCGACAAACGTTACCTCGTGCTTCTCCATCCGTGCCAGGTGCGCGCCGTAAAAACCGCCGACAGCACCGCTGCCCATGATCAAAATATGCTTCATATGTCGTTTGTTTTTCTCGCTTATGTGTCTTTATTTATAGTGATTTCCATAAATGTATCCCGGACGCATCAGGCTGGCCGGAAGAAAGACAAGCCGCCCGTTTTTTGCCGGTTTCCGGAACCCGGCCGGATACGAACTCGCATGCAGGAGTCATAATAACCATCCATACCCATGCCGGACAAGCGGTTTTTCATCGCATTCGCCACCCTCTTGCTCACAGCCGCATTCAGTATCGGTTTTGCGGCCGGGCCGAAAGGAGCGTCCTCCGGCAAACATGGCACATCCCCCCCTTTCCTGACCCTGCCCGCGGCACAACCGGATACCCTTTTTGAGGGAACACTCCATTATTCGCTGTATATCAACGACATGCAGCAAAACTTCACCTACCAGATCAGAAATGGCCTGGTACGGATTGAAATAGAGGACCGGCAGTGGGGCGGGACCCTGAAGCTTTTGATTTCTCCGGAAGAGAAACGGGTAATCGTTCTGATTGATGAAATCCAGGCCTATTCCGAGCTCGAGTTTGCCACCGTCGCGGAGCACGGAGAACCATTTGTAGAGAACCTGGTGCAGTTTGTTCCGACACAGAACCGGCAGGAGATAGCAGGCGTTGAAAACACCGAGTACTATCTTGTAACTGAAGACGGTGGTGAGATCCGTTTCTGGTCACCGGCCGATTCCAGGCGCTACGGCCACTTCCGGTTTCCCGATTTCGGAAAATACATCCCCGCCCGATTGCTGGATCAGGATCTTTCTGAGGGGCTTTTCCCATTTGCCATTTACTACAAGGATGAAAGCAACACCGTTGAAATCGTTTTGCAGCATATTGAAGAGAACAGGCTGGATCCGGGACTTTTTTCTGTTCCTGCCACCTATCGGAACATCAACGTGGCCATGCCTGATTACTGAAATCCCGGGGTTCAATTTGCCTGAACCGTTATTGAAACCCGGGTCCCCGACACCTTAATCCATCCAACCATGTCCAACAACGAATCCTCCCACTTTACCTGCAGCGGATTCTCTTCGGCACCGTTTCTGTCAGCTTGCCTTCTTATTATTTTCTGCCTCGGCGGGATGTCCACTCCGGCAGTTGCCGCAGCCCCGAGCGCCGCTTCCAAGCTGTTGCAAGTCGATGATAAACTGGAACACGCATTCGAGCTGAAGGATGCATTCCGCGATGAGGAAGCGCTGGAGGCTTTTGTCTTGGTGCTGGAAGAGGACGAGACCCATTTTGAAGCCCTCTGGAATGTGGTGATGCTTCACACATCGATCGGATACCGGCAAAGCCGGAGCAGAGACATGGAGGCGCATTACGAAAGTGCGTTTGAGTATGCCAGGCGCCTGATTGATGCCCATCCCGACCGGGCAGGCGCTCATTTCGCGTACGCTGCGGCGGTTGGCCGAAAGGCACAGAGTGTCGGAGCCCGAGAGCGCCTCCGCCTCTCCACGGAAATCCGCGAACATGCGGAGAAGGCGGTGGAGCTGGATCCCGAGTATTCACGGGCCTGGAATGTGCTTGGCAACTGGCATCACCGTGCCGCCAACCTGTCGCGCCTGGAACGTCTTGCCGCAAACGCCCTGTTTGGCGGCGCTCCCGAAGGGGCCAGTAACGACACCGCACGGGAAGCCTTCCGGAAAGCACTGGAAATTGATTCCCACTTTATCCTCTATTATCACGATAAAGCGGAGTTTCTGCTGACCATCGGCGAAGAAGCCGAAGCAGAGCGGGTGCTCCGACAAGGTCTGGAGCAGGAGATTGTTACCAGCGATGATGAGCTCTGGAAAGAAAACATGCGGGAATTACTGGCGGATTTGTAGTACCGGTTGCGGCCTCCAATGGCAGTTCCAGGGGCGAACGGCTCTCTGGCGGCTGTACACCAGGAACCGCAATCAAATCATAACGGCCAGCAAACGGAAATTCTCCGACCGGCTGATCCCTGCCTACAAACTGCGGATGGTTGATCCGCAGTGCATCATGCGGTCTCCGTGGTAGGGATTCCAAATCCGCTCCTCGGTACTCAGCCAGTCGCCGTTTCCACCGTTGACCATCGGACACCGCTGATGGTAAAGGGCGTTTCGGCTGTGCCCGATTGCATCCACCATGGCAATCATCGTATCGGACAGATCCAGAAACGCCTTCCGCTGCTCTTCAACATCCGACCCTGAACCAATGTGATCGCTTGCTTCCAGCAGATCAACACCCCATAACCCCAGTTCGGCACGTATGGCGGGCTCGAACTCCTGCTGCATGAAATTGCGGACATGACCATTCATCTGTTCCGAGTGTTCTGCTGCCGTCTCCGGATCCGATGCTGTCAGTGCCTCCGAAACACGCAAATAGGACTCCAGCACTTCATCAAATACGGCCATGGCTTCGGGGGAAACAACCGTTTCCGAATCGCCGATATTTGCAGCTCCATTTCCCGGCTGCTGGTTTTGCATTTCGGACGGGGCTTCGGCGTCATGTGCATGGTGATGCTCTTCGTTGCCGCAGGCGAAAACCAGCAGTGTGATTCCCGCTAACATGGATACTTTATACATTGACTTGCCTTCTGGTTTATCTGGTTTATGGTGATCGCTTTCCATGTGAGAACGAAAATATGGAAAATAGATTTTTTTCATGTTGTTGAAAAAATTGTTTTTCTCGTGCGTGGTTTGGGCGGCCAGGGTCCGTTTAGCTTCATATATTTCAAGATAATTTTACCGGTATTATCTGATTGTTTGAAGCCGGCCTCTGCCGGTTTACGAATCCAGCTTTATAAATCGCGCGTTGATCGCGACTATGACGGTACTGAGAGACATCAGTACAGCTCCTACTGCCGGACTCAATACAACACCCCAGGCAAACAATACACCAGCCGCGAGCGGTATCGCTACCACGTTGTATCCGGTCGCCCAGAACAGGTTCTGCACCATCTTGCCGTAGGTCGCCTTCGAAAGCTGTATCACATGAGCGACATCTTCCGGATTGTTGCGCACCAAAACGATATCGCCGGTCTCTACGGCGACATCAGACCCGGCTCCGATCGCAATACCCACATCCGCACTGGCCAGAGCCGGCGCGTCATTTACACCATCACCGGTCATTGCCACCGTTTTTCCCTGGCTTTGGACCTCTTTTACCTTGTCCGCTTTTTCATCCGGGAGCACCTCGGCAAACACCTGATCGATGCCCAGCTCCTTCGCCACATATTCCGCAGTCTGACGGTTGTCCCCGGTGAGCATCACACATTGAATTCCCATGTCGTGCAGCCGGCTGACGGCCTGACGGGACTCGGATCGAATCTCATCTCCCAGCGCCACGGCACCTTCCAGTTTTGCGTCGAGAATCACAAAAACAACCGTCTTGCCTTGCGACGAAATCTCCTCGACCTGATCTTGCGGATAGTCCATCTTTTCATCGCGAACATACCCCGGGCTGACTACCTTCACCGACCGGCCGTTCACATCTCCTTCCACCCCTTTTCCGGTGATGGAATTGAAATTCTCCACCTTCCACTGATCACCCGCTTTCTGGACAATTCCCCGCGCTATCGGATGCTCCGAGTGGGCCTCTACCGCGGCGGCATAATTCAGAAGCTCATCGTCACTAACCTGATCATTGAAATTCAGGATATCGGTGACGGTGAAGGTGCCTTCGGTCAATGTCCCGGTTTTATCGAAAATTACGGCATCCAGGTTGCGGGCAAGTTCGAACGCGGTACGGTTCCGGATCAGAAATCCGTTGGTCGCAGCCAGTGATGTGGAGACGGAGACCACCAGTGGAATCGCCAGTCCCAATGCATGTGGACAGGCGATGACCATGACCGTTACGGTTCGGTTGATCGCGAAATTAAGCTCCTGGCCGGTGAAGAGTGTCCAGGCGAAGAACGTCAGTACCCCCCCGAAAATCGCAACCAGAGTAAGCCAAAAAGCCGCCCGGTTTGCCAGATCCTGTGTTTTCGATTTGCTTTCCTGTGCCTGGCGCACCAGGCCGATAACCTGCGAAAGGAATGATTCATCGCCGGTTTTGTGGATTTTCACGGTAATGGACCCTTCCTCATTCACCGCACCGCCAATCACCTCGTCATCTTTTTTCTTTTCAACCGGGAGGGATTCGCCGGTCAGCATCGCTTCGTTGACATTGGTACTGCCCTCGATCACGATGCCGTCGGCCGGAATTTTTTCTCCGGGTTTGATGAGGATATGATCTCCGGTTTTCAGATCTTCCACGGGCACGTCTTCGGTCGATCCGTCCTCATTGACCCGGTGTGCCTTGCCCGGCAGAAGCTCAGCCAGTTTCTCCAGTGCGGCCGATGCGCTCATCACCGAACGCATTTCGATCCAGTGGCCCAGCAGCATAATCGCAACCAGGGTGGAAAGCTCCCAGAAAAGCAGGTGCCCTTCCAGGCCGAACACCACAAAAATGCTATAGAAGAAGGCGACAGAGATGGCGAGTCCGATCAATGTCATCATCCCCGGCAGTTTTTGACGCAGCTCACTCACCAGGCCGGACAGAAACGGCCATCCGCCGAAGAAGTAAACGACAGACGATAATGCCGCCAGCAGCCAGGTATCTCCGGAAAAACGCCAGTCCACACCGAGAAACTCCTGGATCATGGGTGACAGGCCGAGAATCGGGATGGTCAATGCCAGCACCCACCAAAAACGGAATTTGAAATCTTCGACCATGGCGGCGTGATGCGCGTGGTGATCGTGCCCATGGTCGTGGCTGTGGTGTTCATGTCCGTGGTCGTGGTGGTCGTGCTCTTTGTGGCCACTGTGATCATGTTGGCCATGATCGTGATGTTCGTGGTTACTGTGACCGCTGTGTTCTCCATGACTCTTCTGATCGTGTCCATGTCCACCATGACTTCGGTGCTGAGCGTGGCGTTTGTGGTCTCCGTGATCCTTCTTATGATCTTCGTGATTCTGATGTTTTGTACCCATAGATAACTCCGCTTTGGATTTATTTACGATCAATCCGGCGTTTTGCCGAGCTTCAAACATGCATCATTTGGTACTTTCATTTATATAACACTTCGATAATGTTAGGGTTCTCTCCATCGCAATCACCTTTTATATTGGAGGGTTTTGGCAGAAGCACCCGTTCCATTTCAACAGCGCTTCTGCCACATTACCCAATCATTAATGCTCGATTCGCTCGACCACCTCGCCGCAGCGCAGCATGTTCGGGTCATAGGGATTCGCGATTTCCTCTTCGCTACTCAGCCAGGACTCGTCCACCATCGGACAGTATTGATGATAGAGCAATCCGGGGATTTCATAATTATGAACGGCCTCGATGAGTATGTGCGAAAGCATGGCAAATCCCTCTCGCTGCCCTTCGATGTCATCGGCCCCCAAAATGTGCTCCAGGTGTCCTTCTATTGCTTCATGCTGATCCATCCAGCGCATGTGTGCATCACCTTGCATCCGGTGCAGGCCGACGGACTCCAATGCATCGGCCGTGCGCTGAAAAGCCTCACGGGCACCTTCGAAATCGGATGCGACAAACGCTTCCTTTCCTTCCAGGTAATGATCCAGCAGCGTCAGAAAATCATCCCGGAAATCATCGGTGGCACCGTCAACCGCATCTCCGTGCTCATGCAGGTCGTGGTCGTCTTGCTCCGTATCGGCCGGATCGGCGTGGCCATTATGATTCGTCGCCGGATCGTCACGACTCTCCATCGTCCCGTGATTGTGCACCGGCACGGCACCGGTTCCCGGCTCACGGTTCATCATACTGAACCGGTCGGCCAGCTGGAATTCGCTGTCAATACGAAACGCACCGTGAAAGACAACATCCTCACCTTCACCGACACCATCCTCAATCACAAAATAATCACCTGCACGCGGACCCAGTTCAACTTCCCGGACTTCAAACCGGGGCACATCGGCGCTGTGATCACGAATGTAGACAAGGGATCGCGGACCGGTCCAGAGTACCGAGGAGGCCGGCACCATCAACTTCTGCTCAGCCAGCTCTGCCCGGACCTTTCCCGACACCAGCATATCCGGCTTAAGGCGACCATCGGCATTTTCGATATCTGCCCGGATTCCGACCGTACGGCTGGATGGGTTGACTACCGGATCGATGTAACTGACGGTCGCGGTTCGCGTATCTCCGGGATTTGCCCGGCTTGTAAATGAAACCTCATCTCCGATAGAAATCCACCCGAGATCCTCTTCGTATGCTTCAAGCACAACCCAGAGTGACTCCAGGTTGGCCACTTCGTAGATGATCGTTCCTTCCGCGATATACTGCTCATCGGCCACATTGCGCCTGAGTACAATCCCGTCAACCGGCGACAGAATTTCCATTTCCCGCTGCACTCCGCCGTGCTCAATGATCGCGTCTATCTGTTCGCTGCTGAACTCCCACAGGCGAAATTTCTGCCGGGCCGCTTCATAGAGCCGGGGGTTGCGGTCACGCTGCCGTGCCGCTTCCAACAGCTCCCGCTGTGCGGTCACAAGCTCCGGTGAATAGACCGTAGCCATGGGTTCTCCTTTTCGGATAACCGCCCCTGTGAAATTTATTTTGGCTTCAATAATCCGGCCGGGAAAGTGGGTGGTTATGTTGGTGATGCGGCGTTCGTCGACCTTCACACGGCCCGGCAAGGTTACTTCCTTGACCGGCGTATCATACCGGACGGGCACGGTTTGGATATTTGCCAGCTGAATGGCCGATTCGGTCATCACCATGGAATAGTCATCTTCCCGTTCTTCAGAAGAGGCCGGAATGAGATCCATACCGCAAATCGGGCACTGACCCGGACCATCTTCCCGAACGGACGGGTGCATGGAGCAGGTCCACACTTCCTCACCGTTTTGCGCCGATCCCGCCATCTCATGGTCGTGCGTGTGTACATGGCCATCCTGATCATGATCGTGATCTGCCGTGCCCGAGAACAGGATCCAGCCGAGCAGCAATCCCGCCAGGACCAGCCCCACTCCGATAAGTATCTGATTTCTTGTAAGTGTCATTTTGCTATGATTATGTATTGAAAAAAATGTATCGACAGGTTGTGTACCTATTGGGATGTTGTGTTGAAACTGGTGATTCTTTCATTTTCCGTGATGCTTTCAATCCGGATGACCGCCTTGTTCTGCCGAACCAGCGCTTCTATGCGCTGCAGTTCCAGGTCCAGCAGCTCGCGTTGCATTTGAAGCACTTCATCAAATCGTGCATTACCGGCGGCATATTCATCGCCCAGAATCGCATATGCCTGTTCCGCCCTGGGAATCAGCTCATCCGTAAGCAACCGAATGGATCGCCCCGATTCCCGGTAGCGCTCGAGCGATTCTTCCAGCTCGGTAAGCAGTGTGTTTTTTGTGTGGATGCGTTCATAGTCCAGGCCCTGCAACTGCTCGGTGGCCTGGCGGTTCTGCGCGCTGTAGCGTGACCGATAGAGCGGTACCCGAATGGTCGCCATCCCGACAAAACCCTCTTTCATGTCGGGATCCATGGACATCGGTCCGAAATCTCTGCCCATCACCTCCAATCCAAGCCCAAAACTTGGACGACCGTCAAGTCGGGCCTGATTTTGCTGTTCGCGAAGCATGCGCTCCCGTGCATCAAGTTGGTCAAACCGGGGATTCTGCTCCAGCAGCCTTGCTTTTAATGCTTCTTCCGTATAGGGAAGCGGCCGTGATCCGATCTCCGATGCCGTCCGTACTACCGCATCGGAATCCCGGTTTAGCAGGGAATTGAAGCGCGCTCTTAACGGGTTCTTCCGGTCCGTCAGGTTCGCGATCATGGTTTGCAGCCGCTGCTCTTCCATCTGGATGCGAAGCAAATCAGCCTGACCGGTACGTGCGGTCTCATAGCGAACTTCCACGAGGGTCTCCAGATCACGAACCAGACCAATCGTCTCTTCGGCGATTTCAATCTGTCGCTGCAGCTCTGAAAGCTCAAACCATACCGTCCGGATATCGCGATACAGCTCCAGTTGCCGGCTGTTCAACTGCTGCAGGTCCGCCTCCGATGACGCCCGCTGCATCTCACGCCGTGACTCCAGGGTTCCGAACCAGGGGAACATCTGCATGGCGGAGATCGAAAAACGGCCGAGAACCGTTTCCGACATCATCGGATTAAAATCGTACCCGATGCTCACTTCGGGATCGGGCAATGCTCCTACCTGAAAAACTTTTTCCTGTTCCGAACGGTAGCGGTGCCAAAGTGCGCGCAGTTCCGGATTCTCTTCTGCGGCAATACGGAGGTATTCCTCAAGTTGCGGATGAGGCGACGGACCGATTTGCTGTTCCGGGTGATCCTGTGCCCGGGCCGATGATCCGGCCAAAGCCACCATCGCAATTATCATAACGGTCATACCGAATTTCCCGAAAAATCCGGACGCACCGACCGATATCGAGCTGGTCCGCACGATCCGCATACATCCGGCTGGACCGCTCTTCCGAAAACCGGCCGGCCGGGTTTGCAACAAGCCTGTAAGACCGGCCATCCACCCGGCTGCCCGTATCACCCTTGTTTGTTCTTGAGTGTTATTGATTTCAATCATGAGCTTTTATGACTTTCGGGGTTAAAATTCAGGCTTTTTTCTTTCCACAAGGCGTACAGCAGCGGTACCAGCAGCAGACTCAGCACCTGGATCAGCATGCCGCCAAAAATGGGGATCGCCATCGGGATCATGATTTCCGATCCTTTTCCGGGGGAAGTGAGGATCGGCATCAGGGCAAGCAGTGTCGTACCGGTGGTCATCAGACAGGGCCGCACCCTGCGCATGCCGGCTTCGATCGCCGTTGCATACACCGTTTCCCTGTCATGCGGCCTTTTCCGCTCAAACAGCTGCTCCAGATAGGTGGCCATGACCACGCCGTTATCCACGGCGATACCGAACAAGGCCAGGAATCCGACCCAGACCGCCACACTCATATTGATCGCTCCCATCTGAAAAAATTCGCGGAGTTCCACCCCCATGACGGAGAAATTAAAAAACCAGTTTTCTCCGTAGAGCCAGAGCAGAATGAATCCTCCCGCCCAGACCAGGACAATCCCGGAAAACACAATGATGGTGACCGGCGAGGAGCGGAACTGGAAGTAGATAATCAGGAAGATGATCAATAGTGTGATCGGCAGAACCACCGACAGCCGTTCGGCCGCCCGCTGCTGATTGCGGAACTCACCTTCGAACACATAACTGATGCCGTCGGGAACATTGAGACTGCCCTCGCTGATCTGCTGATCAAAATGATCTCTCACCCGGTTGACCACATCCACCGGCGCTTCGCCCGGCTGACTGTCGAATGTGACGTAGGCGTTTAGGAAGGTGTTCTCGCTTCGAATGTTCATCGGTCCGGTCTCGAAACGGATCTCAGCCAGCTGTCCCAGCGGTATCTGGGAACCGTCCGGGGCCGGAACCAGAATCCGTTTCATTTCGTCCGGATTGTTCCGGTATTCCCTGGCATAGCGGACCCGGAGGGGATACCGTTCACGGCCTTCCACCGTCATTCCCAGCATCTGGCCGCCAATCGCGGTGCTGATGACTTCCTGCACACTACGGATGGTCAGTCCGTGCCGTGCAATTTCCCGGCGGTCAATGTCAATTTCGATGTACGGTTTTCCAACGACACGATCGGCAAAAACCGAAGCGGGACGCACTCCGTCCACCTCCCGAATTACCGGTTCAAGGCTGGTCGCAAACTCGTCGATGGTCTCCAGGTCGGGCCCGCTGATCCGCACACCCATATTAGCACGCATACCCGTCTGCAGCATAATCAGCCTGGTTTCAATCGGCTGAAGTTTCGGGGCGGATGTGACCCCCGGAAGATCACCCGCGTGCAGGATCTCGGTCCAGATATCGTCCTGATCCTGGATATGATCGCGCCATTGCCGGTAATAGCGGCCACGGCGGTCCGGAATCAGGTTTCCGTCATCATCGCGGACAAACTCACCGTTTTCCACTTTGAATCGTATCCGGCGCCCGCGTTCGTCCGATTTGTATTCGCTTTTATATATGATCACATTTTCGAACATGGAGATCGGAGCCGGATCCAGGGCCGATTCCACCCGTCCTATCTTGCCGACCACGGTCTCCACTTCGGGAATGGAGGCGATCCGCATGTCCATCTCGCGCATCATCTGCAGGGTCTCTTCTATGCCGGCGTGCGGCATGGTCGTCGGCATCAACAGAAATGAGCCTTCGTCAAGAGTCGGCATAAACTCCTGTCCCAGTCCCGGAAAACGTTCGTCGGCGGCCGACCAGAGACGGGTTTCCTGGATTTCCACACCAATCGCATTCCACCCTTTTGCCGCAAACCGGAACGTGGAGTCAAACCCTTGCCAACTCATCGCTCCAAAGATCAGGATCAGCAGGGGGATGGACAGAAAGGCGGTTTTGTGTCTCAGTGACCAGTCCAGAATACGCTCGTAGTACCTCATGAAAAGCCAGAACAGGCCGGAAATGACTCCCACCATAAGCAGTATGAAGAGCAGGCTGACCGACACCGGATTTTCGGGTCCGAGCGGCAGCCAGGTTCCGGCCAGCAGCCAGGCAACGGCCAGAAATATGATCCCGTTGTTGACCCAGGGTGACCACGGCCGGTACTCCTCCCGCCATATTCCCGTCAGGTTATTGGCGCCAAGGGCGATCAGGGCCAATCCCGCCCAGGCCAGATAAGCAAAGGCGATGACCACACCGCCGGCAATCAGTATTCCATTCCAGATTATCCGCCACCGTTGACTGTCAATCCGCCGGGAGAACAGCCAGTGGGAGAATGCGGGAATCAGGGTGATGACGATCACCAGGGCCGCGATCAGGATGAAGGTTTTGGTGAAGGCCAGCGGCCCGAACAGACGTCCTTCCTGGGCTTCCAGCATAAAGACCGGGAGGAAGCTGACGATCGTGGTCATCAGAGCGGTAATCACAGCCGGACTCACCTCGGCGGTAGCCCGGTAAATGGTTTCCAGAAGGTTTTCCTCCGGATCTTTCTCATCGATATGCTTGAGCATGTTTTCGGTGAGGATGATCCCCATATCGACCACCGTCCCGATGGAGATCGCGATCCCGGCCAATGCCACCACATTGGCATCCACCCCGACATATTTCATCATGATGAAACTCATGAGTACCGCAAGGGGCAACAGCGCCGAAATAATCAGCGAGGTGCGCAAATGCATCACCATAATAATGATCACAATGATGGTAATCAGAATCTGCAGTGAGAGCGCCTCCTCCAGCGTGCCGAGCGTTTCATAAATGAGGCCGGTCCGGTCATAAAACGGCACAATCTCCACCTGTGACACGGTGCCGTCAGCCAGTTCTTTCGACGGAAGGCCGGGGGCGATGGTCTCGATCTGCTCCTTCACATTCTGGATCACCTCCAGCGGATTTTCGCCGTAGCGGGCCACAACTACGCCGCCGACCGCTTCCGCCCCGGCTTTGTCGAGGGCGCCACGCCGCTGGGCCGGACCCATTCCCACATGGGCCACATCCCTTATGCGGATGGGCGTGTTATCCCTCACTGCCACGACACTCTCTTCCAGATCTTCCAGCGACTGGATATAGCCGAGTCCGCGCACCACATACTCGGCGCGGTTCATTTCGATCGTTCTTGCCCCGACATCCAGGTTGCTGCTGCGCACGGCATCTGCGATATCGGTAACGGTGACACCGGCCTCACGCATGGCGACCGGATCGATATCGACCTGATATTCTTTTACAAAACCGCCGATACTGGCCACTTCGGCGACGCCCTCCACCCCGGAAAGCGCATAACGCACCTGGAAATCCTGAATGGAGCGGAGTTCCTGGGGATCCCATCCGCCGGTCGGGTTGCCGTCGGCATCATATCCCTCCAGCGTATACCAGAAAATCTGTCCGAGTGCCGTTGCATCGGGACCGAGGCCAGGCTGCACGCCATCCGGCAGCAGGTCGGCGGGAAGAGCATTCAGTTTTTCGAGGATTCGGGCACGACTCCAGTAGAATTCGATATGGTCTTCAAAGATGATATTAATCGATGAGAAACCGAACATCGAGTTGCTGCGGATAGTCCGTACACCCGGAATGCCCAGAAGTTGTGTGGTTAGCGGATAGGTGATCTGATCCTCGATATCCTGCGGCGACCGGCCGGGCCACTCGGTGAAGATGATCTGCTGGTTGTCACCGATATCGGGGATGGCATCCACCGGGACCGGATCGCGGGGCAGGAAATCGATATCCCAGTCGAACGGGGCGGTTGCGATGCCCCACCCGGCCAGGCCGAGAAACAGCAACAGGGCGATCAGTTTGTTTTCGAGAAAAAAGCGAAGAATTCGGGATGTCATAAATTCCGGTAAATTGGCTGGAGCACTTTTATTTAATTAGGCTACTGTCGGGTTACTACAATTCCAACACCTGGATCCTACCTATTGATTCTAGTAGAAAAGCGGTGCTCTTATGGCGCTATGATAATTGCTGAGTGTGATATTCATGCTCAATAATGTTCCCCAAAAAAGGAGCACACGCATTTGCTTCATGGTCAACATGCGCGGGCAAGTTTAATCAGCACGGGCAACTCAAAGCAGGTCTGGCAATTCAGATCAGGCCGGGCAGCTCATATTTGTTCGGTCAGCTCAAAACAAAACGAGCGACAAAACCAGTCCGATCAACCAAGGGCAGTTCGAACTGTTTAAAAACCGTGTGGAAAGGGCCGCCTGATGCGACAATATCCTGACAGCCGCAGGAGGATCTGAATGCCTGTAGGCAGATTTCATCAGCAGACAGGGAGGGCTTCTGCTGAGGGTATGGTTTTCAATTCAGGAAAACCTGGTGTTTCAGATACAGAGGGACCGATTCGGGGAGAGGTGACAAAACCGGCTTTCTATGCACTGCCGGATATTTGTTTATGTAAGAAATAAAAGAATCGGTCGTCCGGAGTCCGGATGAGAAATCACTCAGCGTGGTTACTCTATGGTGAATCTGATCACTGCCGGTACCGGGTGTGAAAAAACATCCGCAATCCATGCAGGAAAAGCACTCCGCATGGTCACACGAGGACGGGTCTTTATCGGAAGCCGTATGCGCGGTGTCAGTTCCGCTTTGGTTCTCTCCGGAGATGGGGCAGCAGCCGGAGGTCTCCTCGCGTTCGAGATGCCCATTCATCAACGAACAGTCGGCCGATGCCAGAAAATCCAGGGGGAGGATCATCAAGGCGATTATCAGAAACGCCTGGAAGGTCCACATGCGGTGTACCGATCCGGTACTTCCCAATGGACCGTTATGCCGGGATTCTGGTTCTGACGAAATCCGATATGTGTGCGGATAGCTCACAATTACTGTATGACGTCGAATTTTTGAATATTCAGGAGTGCACCGGGCATCACGGCTCCACTTTCTCAACAACACGATAGCCGGCGCCTGCAACAATTGAGGCGACGTCCTGAGTCGGAAGTGAATGGGTTATTTCAGCAATGCCCCGTTCGTGATCGACCCGGGCATCACTGACACCGTCGGCCTGCATCAAGGCGCTGTGTACCGTTCCGGCACAGCCGCTGCAACTCATTCCTTCCACGCGGAAGATCTCCTTTTTTTCCATATTCGTTCAAATCATGTTCGTCGTTCTTGTCACCCGCCTCATCCGGTCAAAAAGACGATGACGATTGCCATGAAAATCATGACTGCCGCAATGCGATTTTTCCAACGCTTCATTCCCTTTTCCCCGATTCATTCATGATGTTGAAAGTTCGTGGATAAGTAATGAATTCTTTTAACATTTTCAACCTCTCATTTGCAACTGTTACACCGGATATATGAAACTTTCATCAAACAGCGAGCCCTGTCAAAGTTTTTTAAACTTTTTAGAAATCCGTTCAAGGGATATTATTCTTGCAGGCCATTTATTAAGAATCACTAATGTTATTGTGGATAATTACATTTTCCTGATACGCAGGCTGTTGGCTACCACGCTCACCGAGCTCATGCCCATTGCAAAGGCGGCGAACATGGGACTGAGCAGACCGGCGGCGGCCAGCGGTATGCCGAGCGAATTGTAAACAAACGCCCAGAAAAGATTCTGACGGATGATGCGCAGGGTACCTCGCGAGAGCAACAGCGCATCCACCACTTTTTCCAGGCTTCCTCCGACAAGCGTGATGTCGGAAGAGGAGAGGGCAAGATCGGTCCCTTCCGAAAGCGCCATACCCAGGTCGGCCTGTACCAGTGCCGCGGCGTCGTTGATCCCGTCACCAACGACGGCGACCCGCTTACCCTGTTTCTGATACTGCTTCACCAGTTCCGCTTTCTGGTCCGGGAGCACTTCGGCCTCCACTCTGTCGATTCCCAGGCGTTGTGCCACTACAAGCGCGTTGCGCCGCTGGTCACCGGTAACCATAACCGTCTCAATGTCCATTGCATTCAGGCGTTTTACAACGGCCGCCGCTTCGGGGCGCACCTGGTCGGATACGGTAATGATGCCGGCGGGCTGCTGTTCCAGCCTGACCAGCAACACGGTTTCTCCCCGATCCTGGGCTTCCCGGATATGCTTCATTTGCTCATCCGTATAGGAATCAAAATTCGAACAGGATCCGATATCGATCTGCTGCCCGTTGACCCGCCCGGTGATACCGACTCCCATGGTGGTATCAACGAAGGCCGCCTCCTGCAGCAACAGGCCTTTTGACTCGGCATGGCGAACAATGCATTCGGCAATGGGGTGATCCGACTGGCGCTCCACCGAGGCGGCAAGGGAAAGCAGCTGATCGCCATCACGGGTTGCGGAACGCTCCTTTTTATCCTGCGGGATGGTGCTGGCGTCATCCGGACTGTCGTTATCCGCGCTATCGTTGTCCGCGCTTCGGATCCGATCAAACGGAATCACCCGGGCCACCTCCATCACGCCTGTGGTCAATGTGCCCGTCTTGTCGAACATCACAGCGTCTACCTTGCGCGCTTCCTCCAGCGTTACCGCATCCTTGATGAGGATGCCTTTCTGAGCGGCGCGACCAGAGCTGACCATCAACCCTGTGGGGGTAGCGAGACCAAGCGCGCAGGGGCAGGCAATCACCAGAACCGCGACCATGTTCACCATGGCCTGAGCCGGACTCCCGGCCCAAAGCCACAGCAGGAAGGTCACCAGCGCCACAACCAGCACTACCGGAACAAATATGGATGCCACCTTGTCAACCAGGCGCTGGATGGGAGGTTTGGAGTTCTGGGCATTTCGAACGGTTTGGATGATGCGGGCCAGGGCGGTATCGGCACCAACATGGGATGTGATCATCTCAAAGGAGGCAGAGGTATTGCGGGTGCCGCCGGTCACCCGGTCTCCGGTCTTTTTTTCAACCGGCATGCTCTCCCCGGTCATCATCGACTCATCGACGCTCGGAAATCCGGAAACCACGTTTCCGTCGACCGGAATCTGCTCCCAGGCTTTTACCAGCAGCCTCTCTTTTTCACTAACTTCGCTGACCGGGACGGTTTCGATCCGACTTCCATTCATGCGATGCGCTTTTTGCGGAGCCAGCTCCAGAAGTCCGGTGATGGCGTCTCTGCCTCTGTGCCGGGCCCGTTCCTCCATCCACTTGCCCAGCAGGATGAGTGCGATAATTATCGCGGCGGTTTCGAAATAAACCTCATCGGGCTGGACCATGCCACCTTCGCGGCCAAAAAACACGGCATAGGTACTGAACAGAAAGGCGGCGCCGGTTCCGATGGCGACCAGGCTGTTCATATCGGCCGTCATGTGCTGCATGGAGCGCCAGGCTCCGGTAAAGAACGATGACCCTGCATAAAAAAGGATGACGGCCGTCAGCATCATCTGCAGAATATTCCATGTCTGAAGGTGTCCGGCCACCCAGTTGTGCCATGCGGGAACCGCCATCGGACCCATATCCATCAGAAATACCAGTGCTGCAAGTGGCAATGCCACCCAAAAACGCTTTTTGAAACGCGATACGGTCGAGGCCGGGAATCGGGTTGGAGCCTGTTTATCAGAGCCGTCACGGGACTTTTCGCCGGAGATGTTGCCGGCCTCGTCAACGGTCGCGTCTGACCGGGTCGCCGCACGAACGGGTCCTTGGCCGAATTCCTGCAAAGGCCTGGCAGAAAACCCGGCTTTTTCCACAACCCTGATCATCTCGCTGAGATCCGTATTGCTGCTTTCCACCCTGGCCTCGGAACTTGCCAGGGAAACATCCGCCTTTGCAACGCCATCCACAGTTTTCAAAGCCCGCTCCACATTAGCTACGCAGGAAGCGCAGCTCATACCTTCGACCTGAAGAGTCAGTGTCTGAACCTCCCTGTTACCCAAATCTCCAGTGGAACGCTTCCCGGATTCGGCCGGATTGCCATGCTTGTCCGCTGCAGCAGTCGGGGTACCGTCGTTTTTTTTCTCATCCGTATTCATGGAACTCAACTAACGTAGTAATGCGTGGAAAACTCAGGTTGCAGCCAAAAGGTACATATTGGTGGAGAAGCGAGTGTTACATGATCACCCGGAAATGTTACAAAATTTTGACGAACCCATGAAAGACGGCCGGATCTGACATGCCGTATAGCAGGAAGGGTGATGGCGGCAAGAAAGGGAGCGGGACCCATCCACCCCTAAATTTCATCCAGTTTCATCCGGGGCGATCCGCTATTCTGTCTGTATTCTGAAACCGGAGAACCCGTTATGGCTCTGAATTGGGAGGAAAGATGCTGAACGCTGCTGTATCCCAGTTGCCAGGCGATTTCACTGAGGGTTCGGTCGCCATGAGCTAGCATCTCCTTAACCCGTTCAATACGCAGCCGTATCAGGTATTTTTCAATTGTCAAACCCTCCGATGCGGAAAAAGCGCGGCTTATGGTGGGATAGGACCTATGCAATTTTTCCGACAAGAATTCCGAAACCAGGGGTGGATTGCCGTGCGACTCCACCTGCCTGAGATAGGAAATGAGCTGGGACTTGACGGCGGTAACCAGCTCCTCGCGGCGGTCTCTTGCAAGTTCGAAACCAACTTGCTTCAGGGCCTGTTCCAGCTTTTTCAGCTCCGGCTCGGCCGGTGGCGGTGAAATGGACGCCTCTCCCATTGTGAGCTTGTCGACCTGGAATCCATGCTGCCGAAGCAGCGCATCTACGGTCATGATGCAGCGGTCGCATACCATATTCTTGATCCGAAGGATCTGTTCGCCGCCCGGGGGAGTATCGCCGTCTGCGGGCCGCTTCTTATTTTGATTTCGTTGACTCATGGATTTCAAACGAAATGTCACCGGCAAATCGTACCGGCAGGTCGCATCAAAACAAAAACCAGAGCACATCTGGTTGACATGCGGTTCTAGTCCTTGGCCCGCCTTCCACACTGACAGAAACAAGTCCGTGAACCAGTAACAGTTCGGCACCCTGATAGTCGGAAATTCCAGCCGAACAGACACCGGGAAAAAACTACTCGACCGTTACGCTTTTCGCCAGGTTTCGGGGCTGGTCCACATCACATTTTCTGTTGACAGCAATGTAATAGGACAGCAACTGAAGCGGGATAGCGGTCAGCAGCGGCGTCAGGCAATCATGGATTTCGGGTATGGTGATACTGAATTCGGCGAGCCTTGCCACATCGGACTGGCCATCCGACGAAATCGAAATAATCCGGCCTTTGCGCGCTTTGACCTCCTCGATATTGCTCACCACCTTGTCGTTGGTATGATCGGTGGCGGCAATCACGACAACCGGCATGTGCTCATCTATGAGGGCAATCGGACCGTGTTTCATTTCGGCGGCGGGGTAGCCCTCTGCATGAATATAGGAGATCTCCTTCAGCTTGAGCGCACCTTCAAGAGCAACGGGGAAATTGTAGGACCTCCCCAGATACAGGAAGTTGGGGGCATAGGTAAAAAGCCTGGCAATGGCCTCGATCTGTGAAGTGTCCCGGAGGATCTCATTCACTTTTCGTGGGACCGAGTTCAACTCACGCACCAGGTGTTTCATATGCTCATCCGAAATGACATTGTTCTCGCGGCCCATAAGCATGGCCATCATTGCCAGAATGGTAACCTGAGCCGTAAACGCTTTGGTGGAAGCGACTCCGATTTCGGGTCCGGCGTGGGTATACACCCCTGCGTCGGTCTCCCGCGCAATGGTGGAGCCTACGACATTGCAAATACCGAACACGGTTGTTCCCCGCTTTTTGGCTTCACGGAGGGCCGCAAGTGTATCGGCGGTTTCACCACTCTGAGAAATCACGATCATCACATCCTTATCGTCGATCAACTGCTCCCGGTACCGGAATTCGGAGGCATATTCCACTTCAACCGGCATGTGGGCCAGGTATTCGAACAGATACTCGCCGACCAGACCGGCATGCCAGCTGGTTCCACAGGCGGCAATGATGACACGGCGGGCATTGGACAGTTTTTCGACAAAACCGGTGAGGCCGCCCAGCTGAATCCGATTGTCATTGACCATCAGTCGGCCGCGCAGGCAGTCGGCTATCGTGTCGCTCTGCTCAAAAATCTCCTTGAGCATAAAGTGGGGGAAACCGCCTTTTTCAATCTGCTCGAGGCTCATGGCCAGTTCATGAACTTCCTTGGATAGCGGCACATCCTTCAGTGTTGAAACCTCGTATCCGTCTTTGCTGATAACTGCAAGCTCTTCATCCTCCAGATAGACCACTTTCTTGGTGTACTCAATAATCGGCGAGGCGTCGGAAGCCACGAAATGCTCTCCTTCACCGACACCGATCAGCAGTGGTGACCCCTTGCGGGCGACGATAATTTTATCCGGGCTGTCCTCGTGAACCACCGCAATCCCGTAAGTACCCTCTACCTGCAACAGGGCCTGCTGCACGGCATGGAAAAAGTCGGTGTCGCTCATGTCGTAGATCTCCTCGATCAGATGCGCAAGCACTTCCGTATCTGTCTCTCCCAGAAACGAGTGGCCTTTTGCCTGAAGATCCTGCCGCAGCACATCGTAGTTTTCAATGATACCGTTGTGAACCAGCGCGAACTTTCTGCGGGCACCGCTGTGGGGATGCGCATTGACATCGTTCGGTTCGCCATGGGTTGCCCAGCGTGTATGGCCGATACCAGCGTGACCCGCGACATCATCCTTCTCAACCATGCTAACCAGCTGTTTCACTTTCCCCTTCGCCTTGACAACCGTCATTTTTTCATTCAATACCGCAATACCGGCCGAATCGTATCCCCGGTATTCAAGGCGCTGCAATCCCTTCAAGATGACTTCCGATGCTTTTCTTTCTCCAATATACCCGACTATTCCGCACATACGCGTTCTTGATCTGTTAGTTAGTATTTCAATCTGATCGATTTATGCCTGACTCTGTTCTTCAATGCTGACTGCCATCCGTAATAACCATTTGCAAAATAAACATGCTAATTTGACATCTCTCCTGTTCGGCACTATGATAAACCGGTTTTTCTCTTCCTTCACAACCGCTAGTCATTAAAAAACACACTTTTGCATTGCGGTTATTTTGAGTGGCTCCGGGAATTTATAAAATACAGGGATTCCAAAAAAATAATGATTCTCTAACGAATGCCGCCCTTTGGTTTGGGGTTAAATCCGCTATATTTAATGTCAATTCATCAGTTAATCTGACTATTAACGCCTTTTGGATATGAGTTCAGACATCACTGTCCCGCTTTGTTTTTTTGAGGACCGCGGAGACCTGCAGTTCGCCCCACTGACAATTACCCGTCCGGTGGATGACCTTCGCATCGGAATTTTCACCATACGCGAAAAATGGCTTAAGCGACTGGGCACAAATCGCTTTGCGAGGATTCAACGAGAACCGTTGACGAGAGTGTTTCCTGCGGATAATCCCGCTGATTTGCGGGAGGGTCTCTGGATTAATGCGCGGTGGCTTCCTGATGAGGATGCGGCCGCCCAGGCTGTCTCCCTCAGCCCGGGTTCCTATCTGCTTCGTAACGGGAAGGTCGTGGCCGCCCGGCTGCAAGATGATAAGCATCGCAAGTTTGCATTACATCCCGTTGCGTCGTCGCTGGCGGGTGACGGCCGGAGCACCAACGCGGGAACCTGGCTTGCCGGTTTATGGGACATCTTTTTGAACAACGGGCGGGAAATTGAACGGGATATCGATTTGCTCCGGGAGCCTGCAATTGACCCTGTTTCGGCTTTTCCGCGGGTGGTATTGGTAAACGCGGACCGGATCCATGCCGCCGAAAGTGCCCGGATTGATCCCGGGGTGGTTATCGACGCCTCCGCCGGACCGGTCTACCTTGGTCCCGGCAGCCATGTGATGTACGGCGCGGTATTACTGGGCCCCGTTGCCATCTGTGAGAAGTCGACCGTTAAGATGGGCGCCAAAATCAGTAACGGCACTACCGCCGGACCCGTTTGCAAGCTCAACGGCGAGGTAGAGAATGTCATTTTACAGAGCTACTCCAACAAGGGGCACGACGGGTTCCTGGGCAACAGCCTGATCGGCGAATGGTGCAATCTTGGCGCCAACACCATCACATCAAACCTCAAAAACAACTACAAGAGTGTCAGAATACCGGAATGGCCAACCGGTGAAGAGTTCGACACCCGCCAGCAGTTTTTTGGGGCGGTCATGGGTGACCACGGAAAGACAGCCATCAATACCAGCCTGTCTGCCGGCACGCTAAGCGGTGTCTGCACGAACATTTTCACAACGGATTTCCCACCAAAACACATCCCCTCGTTCAGCTGGGTCTCACCGGAAGGAATTCAGAAATACCGCTTTGAAAAAGCTATTGAAACGATTGAAACCATCATGAAGCGGAGACAGGTCAACCTGACCGATGACTACAGAGACATGCTGCATCAGGTTTTTTAAAAATCTTTGAGGTCGGACCATTGAAATTTCAGCAAGAGTCCTTATCTTTTAATTCTTGAAAGAATTAGATTTTTTTTCGATTCCTCGAGAATTCATGCCGAAGTGGCGGAATTGGTAGACGCGCACGTTTCAGGGGCGTGTGGGAGCAATCCCGTGCGGGTTCGAGTCCCGCCTTCGGCACATCGAAAAAGCCATATAGCGTTTGTATAAGACGCCATATGGCTTTTTTTTTGAAAAGCGTTGGTCTGTCTTCCGTCATCCGTTATAACAGCGAAAAACCTGTGCAGGGCTTTAGTCCTTGATACAGCGCACAGGTCGTGCGAGAGCCCGGTTTGGGTTACCCATTAAGACACCGTCATCATTGAAGCTGAATAGCCTCGCATGTGTATTGATTATGGTACCGGACCAGTACCCGCCGTGCGACCCCTCTAGGAATAGCACACCTGCGCTGTTACGTCCGCCCGCCATGGGCAGTTTCAACGGGGAGGCAAGCGCCCCGGCGGCATCTGCGCTATTCCAGGTTTCCACTTCAGCCATCCACTCAGCCTCGGTTGGCAGTCGATAACCGACAGGGCAAGGGTTGTTAGTCCCGCCAGCACCCTGCCAGAGATTATCGTTCTGCGGGCTACGCCAGTCATACGGGCTGTCAGGTGCGAGGATAAAATTTCCATGTCCCGGCTGGTCGGAGCTGCTCAGTGTGCTGGTAGCTGGTGAGTTACGCTTTTGGTGTCCGTCGGCCGCACGCCCCCATTGGTACAAGTCTCCATAGGCGTGTTCATCATCACTGGCCGTTGCCACGCGGGAAGCGCCGAGGTTGCGGTCCATCCACACACGACCGGTGGGCGTAATGACCTCAACGACAGCCGTTTCGGTATCCCTGGGCCACTCGCCGTCACCCCCATTGCCATATTCCTGCTCAATGAGGATATAGTCCAGGTATGAGTCTGTCACGCTCCCACCTAAATATGATATGGCAAGATGGCCGGTGGCCAGTCTCCGGGGTACATTCGGAATCGTTCCGGTAAGTACCAGTTGATCGTTAGCCCAGACAGACAGTTGAAGATCCGTCCCGATTTGACTGCCGGAAAATTTCAATTTCGAGACATCTCCGGGATGGATACTTACCTCTGCAAGAATTTGCGGTGATATCGAACCGTGGGCGTAGCCCAGGAACAATTCATCATCATCAAAAAAGACGGAAATATAGTTTTTATAATCGAACATCCGGGAAATAGCGAATTCGGAATCATGAGAGCCTCTTGCACCTCCATGGGCCTCGATAGTAAAGTCCTGAACGGGTCCCATCGGCGACAGCACACTGAGTTCGCCAATGTTTCTCGCGTTAAAGTTCAGGCGGTTGTTCGCTATCGTGATCGACTGGGCCACGATGTCAGGATCCCCGGATCGGAACCATGGGGCATGCATGTTGGTGAAGTTTTCATGAAACGAAGCATTCACATCGAGATAGGGAATATAATCGACTCTGACTTCATCCAGTGACCAGCTTACAGGAATCGACCCCGTTTCATCCTTATGGACATACATGACCATCTGTCCACTAAATAATCCCTCATCAACATGCTGCAGGACACCGCTATAAAACATGTGGTCGTTGGCATAGGCACGAATGTGCATATTATTGCCCTCCCGGGACACATCAAGCTGCATGCTGCTTAAATTATCAGGAACAGGATACGTAGCCAGTGTTGTCAACTCGCCATCGGCATGAGAAAGGATATCCTCAGTGTACATCACAGAGATTTCGTCTTCGATATGGTATGTAATCACTGATTTGAATCCTGCCCGGCCAAAACCTCCGCTCTCAATTCCCTGATGGAGGCTTCCCGGCACCACCCTGAATGAGAAGTCATCCCTTGTTGCCTCTATAGGCAGGAGCATGTGAACTATTTCATCATCATTGGTTGAAAACCGAAGCTCACTATTCTGAACCGAGACCTCTCCATCCGGGGTCAGAAAGACCCAGCCGGACTCATCGTTCGCTTGAAAATTTTCATGATAGGTCTTTTCTGTTTCCGGTGGAGGAGCCGGGTCGCTGACGTCCGCATCATTGATACAGCGAACGGACAAACCCATCTGTTTGTCATCCATATCGAACCATACCCAACCGAATGCATTATTCAAGTCGATGAATTTTCCGTCATCTGCACTCCCTTCGTTCGCAGTCCACCAGTAGCCAAGTTCTCCAATCTCATAAAAGGAGCCATCCAGCTCCCGAAGTCCACCGGGAAGTGCGGAAAAGCCCAAAAGATCCGACCCGTAGTGTGTGCCATGCGCATTCCAGCGGGGATGCTGCGGAGTGTCACACTCTCCTCCCAAAGGCGAATTCACCTGTCGACATGACTTAAGCGCGTTTCCGGCTCCATTTACGGTATTGGTATTTTCAATTTGGTGCTCCGTCTGTAAATGAGCCAGCAGCTCATTCCAGTCCCCTTCATCCGGCACCCTCCAACCGTCAGGGCACAAGCCTCTTGCATCATTCGCGGCAAACCAGTTGTAGAGTTTGCCGTAGGCCTGAACCACTTCGCCCGCGCTGTCCAAACCGCCGACTCTTTCATGTGGATACACCGTATAGGCTCCGGTCGTTGTGTTTTCCCAATCGTTATCATTCAGGCCGGTTGGAATTTGGGACCCGTCATTGTAGCGCGTTACCTGCAGGTTTCCTGCCATCCACTCCTGGTTTCCAAGGACAGTGGTTCGGTATGAATTACCATCAATATCGGTTACTTTACCTTGTGTTCTTCTGGACAGTGCAAGCTCCCCGGTGTCATGGTTGCTGAGGAACGGCACAGGAACCCGCTTTGTCTCAAACTCATGGGTAGCCACCAGAACCAGGTGCAAGGTCCTGCTCACTTCATTGCCGGCAATGCGTGCCGGAGTCATGGACCGCCTCTGGATCCCCGCCGGACGCAGTACAATTCCGGCTGTTCCACTGCTGATACCCGCGCTGATGTATGTCATGGACCGGGTAAGCGAAAACCCGTTTCCGCGAACCCGCAGCAGATATTGTCCCTGTGCAAGACCGCCGCCAAGGTTAATTTCAATATGATGAGTGCCGACGCCCACCTGGGTTCGGGTCTCCATGATCTGACGTCCCAGAATATCATAGATGCCGATTATGGCCTGTGTCGCTTCGGGTACATGGAACGGGACGGTTGTCACGGGGTTAAAAGGATTGGGATAGGATGAGCCCAGCCGGAACTCCGTTACTCTCCCGGAATCATCGAATGGATCGGCAGATGTCCCATCAAACTGATAGGTAAGGGAAAAATAGCCCTGTTCGTTGCTGTGGCCGGTGGCAAGCTGATGGTCATTGTCATAGACCAGAAGCACCTGGTGACCTGCTATTGCATTGCCGTCAGAGTCTACCAGACGGCCGGTCACTTCGTATATGCTTGTGTTTCCTGCAACCAGAAATGCCAGAAGTGCCGCCACAATAGTATTTGTGGAGAGTGAAAAAAAGTTTTTCCTCATGGCAGTATGGACTGAAGTTTGGAATGAAATACCACAACTCACCTGCCATCCCATCGCAAAAGGCCGGCAGGCATGCACATATCCCCTTGCCGATAAGGCCATGCAAGGGTTACAGAAAACCCGGAAAGAAATAATAGCTGATGGGTTTCAGAAAAATAACTACGTATGCTACATGATATAAAAAAATGTAAATAAAAGAAGAGGTTTTTCTTATCTGTCCCGTCCTCTGCCTTCTCCTGATCCACGGCCTTCGCCCTGTCCCCTTCCATCTCCGATGCCGCCCCTGCCGTCTGCGTCACCGCGGAGATCTTCAGTGCCCTCGCCCCGGAAACGGCCTTCACCCGAACCGGCCGGCATTTCCTGCCGGTAATGATCCCTGATCGCGTCGTGCCCATCGTGCAGCCACCCGAAAGGAGCTATCATGGCAATGGCGCCTGCATAGAGAATTATCGCCGCAATTACGGCTACCAATACCTCTTTGGGAATTTGTTTCCACCAGGATCCTGTCTCCGTCGCGACCGATGAATCCTGTTTCGCGGCCGTCCTTGCGGCTTTGCGCCGTCGTAAATAGCAGCAGAACGTTTTCCAGTTAAAAATAAACAGATGAATAAGCGCAAGGATCAGAATCACCAGCGCCATAACCTGGTGTAGTGACGCCCACTGATCTTTGGAAAGAGCGAGCACACTCCAGTTGGTTGACGCAGCGATGCTGCAGGGCGGGGCTATATACAGTATCACACCGGATACAGCCAATCCTGCAAAACAAAATGCCATCAGCATGGAGACAAATCCACGGTAGGAAAAAGGGCGTGACGAGCGTTTCATAATAATCCTGTAAATAATGGCCGATGCACTCACTTAAAAACTTGAGCTGCAATAGCATAATAATAGTTATAGTAATACCGGAATATAGAAATAAAACAGACATCCGATATTACTGATGTTTTGACGAAAACGCCCCGCGTTAGTTCATCGCGTACAGGTGTTTGTTATCAAACCTGTATCTGCCTGCCCTGCCCATCGGCCAAATGAGGACAGCCCCTTGCCATTCCAGGTTCAGGTAATTGCGAGAGCCTTGCAGAACAGCTCCCGGTCGGACGGCGAAAACAGTACCATTCGGACCAGTTTGATATTGCCGAGGTGCCGCATCGTGTCATGGATCGCATATGCCGCCACCTCTGCGGCTTCATCAAGCGGATATCCGAAAGCCCCAGTGGAAACAGCGGGGAAGCCGATGGATGTCATCTTTTCCCGGTCGGCCAGCATCAAACTGTTCCGGTAACATTGGGCCAGCAGCTGATCCGACGGCCTGTCGATATTGTACACCGGCCCCAGACAGTGAATAATTTTCTTGTTCGGCAAACCAAATGCCGAAGTGATAATCGCTTCACCGGGCTTGATGGGGGCATGAGGCCGGCAAGCCTCCTCCAGCTCGGGTCCGGCCGCCCGATGTATCGCACCGGCAACACCTCCGCCTGGCCGCAACTCCGCGTTGGCCGCATTCACAACGGCATCAAGATCTCCCTGCCTGGTAATATCTCCTTCCAGGCACTCCAGCGTAACCTTTCCAGTCATATTACACCTCCAATTGAATAAAATGGTATCGGGTTGCTTGTAAAAAAAGCCTATCTTCAATATGATACAGCGTCCCGAGAAAAACAACGATTTCCAACCCGGATTTTGCGTTTCTCGATACCTGCCGCTGTTTCTGAACAGGAAGTGACATCTCTACTAACAGCCCCGAATCATGAAGCAGTCCCCCCCAGCCGTACACATCGCAAAAGGAAAAGAAAAACGCATCAGAAAAGGACATTTATGGGTGTTCAGCAATGAACTGCTGCAGCCCGAAAAATCCCTGGAGCCGGGCTCTGTTGTTCGGATTTTTGATGCTGAAAAGGGGTTTGTTGGAACGGGGTTCTACCATCCGCATGCCCTTATTGCCGTCAGGTTGCTTACCCGCAAAGACCTTTCCATTGACGGTGCCTTCTTCACCGAGCGCATTCGGCTCGCCTTTGCCCTTCGGGACAGGGTCATCAAAAATACCTCAGCCTGCCGTATGGTCAATGCGGAAGGTGACGAACTACCGGGACTGATGATCGACCGATACGACCGCGGTTTTGTGATTCAATGCGTGACGGCCGGCATGGAGAATCATCTTGATCTGATTGTCGACGCTGTAAAACAAATTGCCGATCCCGATTTTATTATTCTGAAAAGGGATCATCCGCACAGGGAAAGAGAAGGTCTGGCAATTGAGAAACCCGTTTTTATCGGGGATGATGAGGGTCAGGCCGGATTGGCTGCTGATATGCCGGTTATGGTAACGGAAGGATCCGTATCGTTTCCGGTTGATCTTACAGAAGAGGGACCGGACGCTTTTCACATCGACCAGCGCGATCATCGTCTGATGTTTGGCCGGATGGTTTCGGAAGGCGATCGGGTACTCGACATATTTTGCAGGAACGGCAGTTTCGCCATCCACGCCGCACGTTCGGGCGCCGCTGAAGTAATGGCGGCCGACAACTCCGACACAGCCATTGCCCTTGCCGAGGCAACCATCAAGGCGAACCAGCTGAACGATATCATCTCCACCTGGAAGGGCGACCTGTCCAAACGTCTTCCGCAGATGGCCCACAGCAAGGATGTATATGATGTCGTAAATGTAAACCCGCCGGATTTCGCACCCAACAGGAAATCGGTCGGCACGGCACTTCGCACACATCGCAATCTTCACAAATGGGCCATGGATGTACTCCGGCCCGACGGTATTCTTGCCACCTCGTGCCGGTCTCATCACATAACCGATGCTGCTTTCATGGAATCCGTCCAACGTGCCTGCAAAGACAGTAAAAAGCAGGTTCAGCTGCTTCACAGGGGATCACACCCTGCAGATCACCCTGAACTGCCCGGAATGCCGGAAACCGGTTACAATAAATTTTATATTTTCCGTGTCCGGCCCATCGACTGACACGCCTTGCAAACGGATGAACCGCCTCCTGCTTTTTGCTCTGCTATCCCTGATGGTTGCCTCCTGTGCCACCACCAGGACCGGCCGCGTCATTGACCAGGGAGAGGCCAGCTGGTACGGTCCCGGTTTTCATGGTAAAAAAACTGCAAACGGGGAGATCTACAATCAAAATGAGCTGACCGCCGCCCATCGTACCCTTCCGTTCAACACGGTCGTCAGGGTGGTGAACCTGAACAACAACAAATCAGTTACGGTCAGAATCAATGACCGCGGACCGTATGCCAGAGGCCGGATCATTGACCTGTCCAGGGAAGCCGCCCGAAAAATCGACATGCTGGACAGCGGCATTGCGCCAGTGCGGCTGGTGCTTGTCAGCTCCGAGAAACCCATCCGAACCCGCGGGCCCGGTAACATCCGGAGAGAAGAGTTCACCATCCAGCTCGCCTCATTCAACAGCAGGCCCGAGGCAGAAGCCTACTCAAGTCAGGTTCGCGGAAGCAGGGTAACCACCGGGCAGGTCGACGGTCGTCAGGTTTACCGTGTCTATTTCGGAAGATATCGCAGTTCGGGCGAGGCCAGCCGTGACCTGAATCGCCTCAAGCGTCGCGGCCATGACGGTTACATCAGACAGGTTCAAAACTGAAGTGTGATTTCCACCATCCACTTTTTTTGCAACTTTTCCTTTGTTTACCGTAAATCTCTGAACAGCAGGATCCTGCAGGGTTCAATCCGGCTTGCCTGCATTCGGTTCAGTAACGCCTTGAACTGAAGCGCCGAGAACTTTTCTTTCAGTGAATACAGACCCAACGTGCCCGATCATGAAATCAACACAACTTCCCGCACTTATTTGCTTCCTGTTTTTCTTGCTTCTTTCGGATGTATCCGTAGCCGCCACTTTCGGGCTCTCCAGTGCCGACAATGTTACCGGAGACGGCGATGAGCGGCAACAGCGCTTTCTTTTTGAGCAGCCGCTGCAGCTGTCCCTGACGTACCGCAACTACGGTCTCGGCATCGGTGATGTGCCGGTAGTGCACGGAGTCAGAATCAATTATCGTGATCACAACCTCCGTGTCATCAACGGAATCAACATGACCATCCGGCAACCCAAAGATTTTGATCTTGCCAACAGCCGGATCCGCGGCCTTGCCATCGGACTGCCGCTCACGGGCGGCGGGCAGCTCAGAGGGATCAGCCTGGCGGTTTTTGGTGCCGGATATGCACAATCCGCCCATGGCATACATCTTTCGGGATTGGGCCTGGGTTCAGGTGGATCTGTCAGGGGCATCACGGTTTCGGGACTTGGAGTGGGAGCGGGCGGACATTTGAGAGGTATTACAGTTGCCGGACTTGGAGCGGGTTCAGCATCGGGAGTCAGCGGGGTACATCTGGCCGGCCTGGGATTGGGATCAGGCGGACCGGTACAGGGGGTAACTTTTGGGGGGATAGGTGTCGGATCCAGTGAAAAAATCAGCGGTATAGCGCTTAGCCTGGGTGGTATCGGTTCCAGCGGCAGTATTCGTGGAATTACAGTGGCAGGCCTCGGTGCCGGTTCCGGCGAATCCATTTCAGGCATCACCCTTGCCGGGCTCGGGGTAGGTTCGGGAGGTCCCATTCACGGGCTAACATTTGGCGGGCTTGGGATTGGATCCGGAGAATCCATTCGCGGGGTGATGCTCTCTGCGGTAGGAATCGGGTCAGGGCTACGGCTAAGCGGACTCGCAGTGGCCGGCCTGGGTATCGGAACCGGCGGATCAATAACGGGTGTGAGTCTTACCGGAATGGGCACAGTAGCCGGACAAGAGATCCGGGGGCTGCATATTAGCGGCGTTGGCATGGGAAGTAATCAGATAAACGGCGTTACCGCAAGTTTGTTTACCGAAGTATATGGTTCCGCCACCGGGCTTTTTATTGCTCCTCTGCGCTTTCGGCTTCAGGAAGACGCGTATCTGCGCGGTGTGAGTATTGGTGCCCACAACCGAATCAAGGGAACCCAGCATGGTCTCACAATAGGCCTGTATAATTTTGCCAGACACCTCAACGGAGTCCAAATCGGGTTACTCAACTATGCGGGAAACAATCCTGCCGGGTTGCGTTTGCTGCCTCTGGTAAACGCCAACCTGTGACTTGCAGCAGCCGGCCCCAGGCAACCATTGCTGCGCTTGTATGAATTCGCCGCTGCCTGATGGCGATAACCCGAATCGCTTCTGCGACCCGGGCTATGAGCAGTGACCCGAACTATGGATGATTCCGCATATTCCATTACATGTCATATACATGGTAAACCATGTGGAGTACTGCGCGCATGATCCCCGCATCTCTATGGATTGAATTAACAGTACCTCAATATACAAGAAAAGTATTATTTTAGACGTAATAGCAACAAGGAAGAGTTACGCACATTTTAAACCATCGCGATATGAGCACGTTTCCAAAAGGATTTCTGTTCGGAGTAATTTCAGGCTCGATTATCGGCTCCATGCTGGCGCTGCTGTATGCCCCTGACAAAGGAGCCAATACCCGGGATCGAATCAGTTATCGCCTGAACAACTACATGGACGAGTTAAGCAACCTGATAGACCGACTTCAGTATGAGAAGAGCATCGTTTCGGATGCCAAAAAGGAGGGCGATCTGGTAGTGGAAGAGGCTCAAAAAAGGGCGGAAGACCTGATTACCGAAGCGGAAAAGCTTCTTGAAAACATCGGCGACGCCAAGAAGAAATAATCAGACGAAGTGACGTTGGGTTGAACCTCGATCCGCATCCCTGTATCCATGCAACCGTTTTTTTTCGGGAAGATGTGATACGCATGCAAACAGCTGTGATGAGAGAATGGCTTTTGGCATTCCCCAGTGGTGAAAAACCCGGCATGTTCCGGCTTTAAACGGAGTGCTCCCGCATCGCTCCCTGCCAGCCTTTCATGGCAGAGTTACAAAACAACATGTAGCGGCGACCGGGTTCATCCGGGGTGCAACGCCTTCAATCGTGTAAATAGCGGGAAATAAAAAAGGGAGCCTTGTGAGCTCCCTTTTTATTTAGTCTTTGTCCTGTTTTACATCCTGAACGGATGTGGTATCGGCTCCAAGTTCCTGGAAGACACGGCTTGCTGCACCGACATCCTCCATATCCTCTTTTGATCCTACGATAATGTCCTGATACCTGTTCAGGCCCGTACCGGCAGGAACACGGTGACCCACAACAACATTCTCTTTGAGGCCCATCAGATTATCGGCTTTCGCCTCAATCGCTGCCTGCGTGAGAACTTTCGTAGTCTCCTGGAAGGATGACGCCGACAGCCAGCTGTCTGTAGACAGGGCGGCCCGGGTAATACCCAAAAGAATCGGTTTGGATATGGCCGGTTCGGCGGGACGAGTTTCAATCTCTTTCTTGTCTTCGGCGATGAGCTTCGAATTGATCGTGCGAATCTCGCGACGCTCAAGCGTGGTTCCAAGCTGAATTTCGCTGTCACCGGAGTCGGTGACGACGTATTTCCCGATCAGCGAATCGTTGGTTCGGTTAACTTCAAACCGGTCCACTTTATCGCCCTCAAGATACATCGTGTCTCCCGGATCCGTGATCTCCACCTTCTGCATCATTGTGCGGACAATGGTTTCGATGTGTTTGTCACTGATTTTCACACCCTGGAGTCGGTAGACCTCCTGTATCTCATTCACCAGATAGGACTGAACGGCATAGGGGCCGAGGATACTGAGAATATCCTGAGGCATGATAATACCATCGGAGAGTGCCTGTCCGGCTTTTACAAAGTCATTCTCCTGAACCAGTATGTGCTTGGCCAGGGAAATCAGGTAGGTTTTGCTCTCGGTGCCGTCCTTGCTGGTGACGATCACTTCCTGCGATCCCCGTTTCCGGGATCCCATTTTGACGATCCCTTCAATTTCGGTGACCACGGCGGGATCCTTCGGAGGACGCGCCTCGAACAGTTCGGTAATCCGCGGCAGACCAGCGGTAATATCCTTCGACTTGGAGGCCGAGGTCCGCGGAATCTTCGCCAGAACCTGTCCGGCAGAAACCCGCTCCTTGTCGTTCACAACCACGTGGGCACCAACCGGCAGGGTGGTTTCCCGGATGCGGTCTCCTTCACCCTTGACAATGACGGTCGGAACCAGGCTCCGGTCACGGGAGTCCGTGATTACTTTTTCCTTGTGACCTGTCTGGGAATCCGTTTCATCCTTGTAGGTGACACCGTGCATGATATCACGGTATTCGATATGTCCGTCAAGCTCAGAGAAAATCAGAGCGTTGTAAGGATCCCAGCGGCAGATCGGCACTCCCTTGGGAACCGTGTCTCCGTCTTCCACAAGCAGTTCGGATCCGTACGGGATGTTGTATGTGATCAACACCTTGTCGGTGTCATCGACAATCTTGATTTCACCGGCACGGCTAAGCACAACGGTGGTAACCTCCTCTCCATCGTCATATTCAACGGCCCGAAGGTTTTCAAATACCGCCTTTCCGGCAAACTTGGTCTTGTGCTGCGACTCCGATTCAAGCCTGGAGGCTGTACCTCCCACGTGGAAGGTACGGAGTGTAAGCTGGGTACCCGGTTCACCAATCGATTGCGCCGCAATAACGCCGACCGCTTCACCCACCTGAACGGGCTTGCCCCGAGAAAGGTCACGGCCGTAGCATTTCGCACAAACGCCACGGGCAGACTCACAAGTGAGTACCGACCGGATTTCCACCTCCTCGATAGAAGTTTCAGCGATTTTGGAGGCAACCTCCTCATCGATCATTTCATTGGCACCTACGATGAGCTCATCGGTAAGCGGATCGTACACATCGTGCATGGATACCCTTCCGAGTACCCGATCCTCCAGACTTTCGACGATGTCTTCGTTGTCCTTGAGTGCCTGAATCCGAATTCCACGCAGTGTCCCGCAATCATTTTCGGTTACGATCACATCCTGAGACACATCAACCAGCCGGCGGGTAAGATACCCGGCATCCGCTGTTTTCAAAGCGGTATCCGCCAGACCCTTTCGGGCACCGTGAGTAGAAATAAAGTATTCCAGTACGGTCAATCCTTCCTTGAAGCTGGACAGAATCGGCTGCTCAATAACCTCATTACCGGTTTGCAGAGAACTTTTCTGCGGTTTGGCCATCAATCCACGCATACCGCCCAGCTGCCGAATTTGCTCCTTCGAGCCCCGGGCACCGGAGTCGGCCATCATGAATACCGGGTTGAATCCGCCCTTGTCTTTGGTCAATGCCTGGAACAGAGTCTCGGAAACCCGGTTTGTGGTGCTCGTCCATTTGTCAATGACCTGGTTATAACGCTCATTGTCCGTGATAAATCCATTCTCGTAGCGATCCTGGATCAACCTGACTTCAGCCTGGGCCTGTTTGATATATTCGGCTTTCTCATTCGGGATAACGATATCTTCAAGGCTGAAAGAGAGTCCACCCATGGTAGCCGTTTCGAACCCGATGTATTTCATCTCATCGAGAAATTTTGCGGCACGCATGGTTCCGGTCTTCGCGAACACCGCCCCGATCAGGTTACGGAGCTCTTTCTTTCCAAAAGTGAGATTGATGTATCCCAGCTCATCCGGAATAATTTCATTAAACAGTACCCGGCCGGTAGTTGTTTTGACCAGTTCCCGGACTTCCCTGTCACCATCCTTTCGGGTGATGCGCACATTGATTTTGGCATGAAGATCGATGTACCGTCGGTCGTAGGCGATTTTCACTTCATCCGCCGAGGCAAATGTTTTTCCTTCGCCAAGAGCTCCTTCGCCCATTTTCGTGAGGTAATAGATACCCAGAACCATGTCCTGTGAAGGTACGGTTACCGGGCTGCCGTTGGCCGGGTTCATAATATTGTGGGAACCCAGCATCAGGACAGATGCCTCGAGAATGGCGTCATGGCTCAACGGAAGGTGAACCGCCATCTGGTCCCCGTCAAAGTCGGCGTTAAACGCCGTACATGAGAGCGGATGGAGCCTGATCGCCTTGTCCTCAATCAATACCGGCTGATAGGCCTGGATACCAAGCCTGTGAAGCGTCGGTGCACGGTTCAGCATAACGGGATGGCCGTCAATCACTTTTTCGAGTACATCCCAGACAACATCATCCCGGCGGTCCACCACCTTTTTGGCGCTTTTCACCGTTTTCACATAGCCACGTTCAATCAAGCGACGGATAATAAACGGCTTATACAGCTCAACGGCCATCTCCTTGGGCAGGCCACACTCATGCATCTTAAGCTCGGGTCCGACGACAATCACCGAACGTCCGGAATAGTCAACCCGCTTGCCCAGAAGATTCTGGCGGAAGCGGCCGCTTTTTCCTTTCAGCATATCGCTAAGTGACTTCAGCGGCCGGTTGTTGCTCCGGACGGCATTCATCTTCCGGGAGTTGTCGAACAGGGAATCAACCGCCTCCTGTAACATTCGCTTCTCGTTGCGAAGAATAACATCCGGCGCTTTTATGTCGATCAGTCTCTTCAGACGATTATTGCGGATGATCACACGCCTGTAAAGGTCGTTGAGATCGGAGGTAGCAAAGCGTCCACCTTCCAGCGGCACCAGCGGGCGAAGCTCGGGCGGAATCACGGGAATGACCCGCATCACCATCCACTCCGGACGATTTTCGCGGTTCATATTGGCGGCACGGAAGGATTCAATCACCTGCAGGCGCTTCAGATGCTTCTTCTTGCGCATGGCGGAAGTCTCGTGCTTCACCGACTCCCGGTATTTGTAGGCATCCTTGTCAAGGTCGATATTCATCAACAGGGACTCAACGGCATCGGCCCCCATCTTCACAACGAACTTGTCCGGATCATCATCCTCGATATTGCGGTGATCTTCCGGAAGCTGGCCCATGATGTCATAATACTCCTCCTCGGAGATCATGTCGCCCACCTTGTACCCGAGGTCACGCGCCAGACCCGGTTTCACTACGACAAAATTTTCGTAGTAGACAATCTTGTCCAGGTTTTTGGAAGAGAGCCCGAGCAGATAGGCGATTTTGTTGGGCATCGACTTGAAGTACCAGATATGGACTACCGGCACGCAAAGAGTAATGTGCCCCATGCGTTCACGGCGCACCGCCTTTCTGGTAACCTCCACACCGCATCGATCACAGATGATGCCTTTGTACCTGATGCGTTTGTATTTTCCGCAATGGCACTCCCAGTCTTTGACCGGACCGAAGATTTTTTCGCAGAACAAACCATCTTTTTCCGGTTTGAATGTACGGTAATTGATGGTTTCAGGGTTCAGTACTTCCCCGTTGGAACGCGACAGAATGGATTCTGCCGAAGCGAGGGAAACACGCAAACTTTTGAAATCTTTAGAAACGGATTCGCTTTTGGTAAACGGCAAGGATGTACCTCCGTTAAATTTTGAAATATGTTGAACTGTTCGGATTCAGGGAAAAGCCGTCATCAGGGTTTCACTCAATGCTGACTTCCAGTCCCAGGCCCTGAAGCTCTCTTACAAGTACATTGAAGGATTCAGGCGTAGTTCCTTCCGGCAGGTTTTCACCTTTCACGATTGCTTCATACACCTTGGAGCGGCCCTTTACATCATCGCTTTTAACGGTAAGCATCTCCTTCAGTATATTGGAAGCTCCGTAGGCGTACAAGGCCCAAACCTCCATCTCACCCAGTCGCTGACCGCCAAACTGAGCTTTTCCGCCCAGCGGTTGCTGGGTAATCAGGGAATAGGGTCCGATGGACCGGGCATGAAGCTTGTCTTCGATGAGGTGGTTCAGTTTCAGCATGTAGATAACGCCAACCGTTGTCATCTGCTGGAAACGCTCACCGGTCTGGCCGTCAAAGAGATACGTACGACCGTCTTTGGGGAGTCCGGCTTTTTCAAGCCATCCCTGGATGTCATCGTAAACCGCTCCGTCAAATGTAGGTGTAGCAAAGGTCACACCCAGCTTGGAACCTGCCCATCCAAGAATGGTTTCATAGATCTGGCCCAGGTTCATCCGGGATGGTACGCCGAGCGGGTTGAGGACAATATCAACCGGTGTCCCGTCTTCCAGGAACGGCATATCCTCCGCCGGTACCACTTTGGCCACAACACCCTTGTTACCGTGTCGGCCGGCCATTTTGTCACCTACTCCCAGTTTGCGCTTTTTGGCTACGTATACCTTGGCTTTTTGAACAATACCAGGGGGCAGTTCATCACCTACCTGAATCGTGTACTTGCGGCGTTTCAAATCCCGCTCATATTCTCTTCTGAGATCACGATAACTCTGATACAGTGTAGCGATGTGCCCGTTGATTTTTTCATCCTGGCACCAGCTTTGGCGGCCCTTCAGAATCAACGGATCGATGCCATCAAAAATTTGTTTCCGGTATTTTTCACCTTTGGGGATGACCTCGTTGCCGATATGGTCAACGACGCCCGGAGAGGTTTTATCCTTGAGTAGCTTGTACATCCGCTCGGACCACTGTCCGTTCAGTTTCGCCAGCTGCTCCCTGTATTTCTCGTTCTCCTGTTCCACCAACTCCTTCTCCTCTTTCCTGGAGAGTTGCTCATCCTTTTTGCGGCTGAACAGTTTGGTGTTAATTACTACGCCGGAGACACCCGGGGGGGTTTTGAGGGAAGCGTCCTTGACATCACCAGCCTTGTCACCGAAAATGGCGCGCAGCAGTTTCTCTTCCGGGGTGGGATCGGTTTCTCCTTTGGGCGTAATCTTTCCGACGATGATGTCGCCGGGGTTGATTTTGGCTCCAACGCGGATGATCCCGTTTTCATCCAGGTTTCGGGTTGCTTCTTCGCTTACGTTGGGAATTTCACGTGTCAGTTCTTCTTCACCGCGTTTGGTGTCGCGAACCTGCTGCTCAAATTCCTGTATATGGATGGAGGTATAAATATCCTCAGACACCACACGTTCACTGATCACAATGGCATCTTCGAAGTTGTACCCTCTCCACGGCATAAATGCCGCCAGAAGATTTCTTCCAAGAGCAAGCTCGCCCTTGTTGGTGGCACAGCCATCAATAATGGGCTGCCCCTCAACTACCTTGTCACCCAATTTCACCAGAGGCTTCTGGTTGGCGGTGGTGTCCTGGTTGGTTCGCTCGAACTTGCGGAGATGGTACACAATAACGCCATCGTCAAAGTGTGCCAGAGACTCAAGCTCATCGCGATCGTAGCGCACGTGAACCTCTGTGGCGCTGACATAAACTACTTCACCGCTTCCTTCCGCAACGATCAGGGCACGGGAATCGCGGGCCGACCGGTATTCAAGTCCGGTACCCACAATGGGTGCTTCCGGCCTGAGCAATGGTACCGCCTGGCGCTGCATATTTGAGCCCATCAATGCACGGTTGGCATCATCATGCTCGATAAACGGTACCATACCGGCTGCAACTGAAACAATTTGATTTGGAGAAATGTCCATGTAACGGACTTCATCCGGCGATGCAAGTCCCACGTTGCTGTCCCTGAACCGCGAGAAGATCAAATCGTTCTCAAAAGTTTTCTGTTCACTCAGCGGTGCGTTTGCCTGGGCAATAACGGTCTCGTCTTCCTGCTCAGCCGCCAGATACTCGATATTGGTACTTACGTAGCCGTCCTTGACTTTGCGGTATGGAGTTTCAATAAAGCCGAAGTCGTTCACTTTGGCATGCACACAAAGCGAGGAAATCAATCCGATATTCGGACCCTCGGGCGTTTCAATCGGGCACAGGCGACCGTAATGGGTGTAGTGGACGTCACGAACCTCAAATCCGGCACGTTCTCTGGTGAGACCACCCGGACCAAGCGCCGACATCCGGCGCTTGTGCGTCAGTTCGGCGAGCGGGTTGGTCTGATCCATGAACTGGGAGAGCTGGTTCGTCCCAAAAAACGTGTTTATGACACTGGAAATCGTTCTGGCGTTGACCAGGTCCTGCGGTGTAAACTGCTCCGCATCCCGGGAGTTCATGCGTTCCCGGATGGTTCGAGTCATTCGGGCAAGGCCGAGACCGAACTGCTGTCCGAGCTGTTCACCAACGGTTCTGACACGCCGGTTGCTCAGGTGGTCAATATCATCCACCTGGGATTTCATGTCCTTAAGGCGAATAAGTTCCTTGATAATCGCAATGATGTCATCTTTGGTGAGCACCTGCAGATCAAGGGACTCTTCCAGATGAAGCCGTTTGTTGAGCCGGTAGCGGCCAACTTCACCGAGGTCATATCGTTTGTCACTGAAGAAGAGCCGCTCCAGAACGGTTCTGGCCGTTTCCATATCCGGCATTTCACCAGACCGGATTTGGCGATACACTTCTGAAAGTGCACTCTCCTCATCGTAGCTGGTGTCTTTGCGGAGGGTGTTGAGAATTACGGACTCCTCCATCTCTTCATCACCGGATTTGAGGACATGCAGCTGTTTGATGCCTGCCGATTTCAGCGCACTGAAATCCTCTTCCTCAAGCACATGATCACGCGGGAACAGAATATTCCGCTTTTTGGCTTCCGTGACTTCTCCCGTTTCATCATCAACGACTTCTTCAAGTACCTCTTCTACAATATCCGTGGCCAGCTTTCTTCCGACTGCATCCTTGAAGGCCTTGGCGCTCTTGATCGAAATCTCATCAGACAGATCGAAAATGGTCAGGATATCATAGTCAGTTGAAAAACCCAGCGCCCGGATAAGGGTTGTAACCGGCAATTTCTTCTTGCGATCAATATATGCCCAGAGAACATCCCTGATATCGGTGGTAAATTCGATCCATGATCCTTTGAAGGGAATCACGCGAGCTGAATAGAGCTGGCTGCCGTTAGGATGCAGTGACTGGCCGAAAAACACACCGGGCGAACGGTGCAGCTGGCTTACAATCACTCTTTCGGATCCGTTTATGATAAACGTACCCCTCTCGGTCATCCAAGGCAGATCCCCGAGGAATACTTCCTGTTCAATGGTCTCGCTGGCGTCATCGCCGGGATCTGAAGCTGAAAGTCTCAGCTTGGCTTTAAGTGGAAGGGCGTATGTAAGGCCTCGCTCCTGGCACTCTGAAATAGTATATTTCGGAGTATCTACGGAATAGTAGATGAATTCCAGAATGCTCTGTTCCCTGGTATCCTGAATGGGAAAATGTTCCAAAAAGATTTTCTGAAGTCCAATTTCTTCCCGATCTTCCGGGTCAATATTCCATTGGGTAAATCGACGGAAAGATTCAATTTGAACATCCAGAAAATCCGGGTAGTCTAATACATTCTGGGTGCGAGCGAAGGAGATGCGTCCTGTGTGGGATTGGATGGCGTTGCTATTACTCAAGGCTACCTCGTCCTTAGTTTATGGATGTGCGCACACGGTTATTTCAGGCAATCCGCACGGTTGCATGAAAAAATGTTTGTGGTGGATTTACTCGAGAAACCCACAGACACCAATAGCCAATACCGGTTTCCCGATATTGGCCTGGCGTAAAAAATAAAAGCAAGGCGTTACTTAAGCTCTACTTCTGCTCCCGCTTCGGTAAGCTTTTCCTTGATTGATTCTGCTTCTGCCTTGTCTACAGCTTCCTTGATGTTACTTGGTGCACCATCTACCAGCTCTTTTGCTTCCTTAAGGCCAAGTCCGGTAAGTCCGCGGACTTCCTTGATAACCGCAATCTTGTTGCCACCGGGTGATTTGAGAACAACGGTAAATTCGGTTTGCTCCTCTGCGGCTTCACCTCCACCTTCTGCGGCGGGTGCAGCTGCTACAGCGGTAGCTGCCGGCTTGATACCGTATTCTTCTTCCAGAACCTGAGCCAGTTCATTTGCTTCTTTTACAGTCAGATTAACAAGTTGTTCAGCTATTTCTTTTACGTCTGCCATTGCTTTGTACTCCCGTTTGTTGTTATTCAGTTTAAAAAATTCTTCAGTTTTCTTTTTCAGCGATGGTTTTTACCGCGCCTGCGATTGTGGATCCCTGCGACTGGAGGCCACTGACAATGTTACTCACCGGGCTGAGAAGCAGACCGACAATATCGCCAATAACCTCTTCTTTCGATTTCATCGCGGCAAGGGTATCCAACTGGTCGGCGGTGTAGACCTGATCCTCGATCGCCGCTGCCTTAAACTCCGGTTTTTTTCTGTCCTTGATGAACTTCTTGAGTACCTTGGCCGGTACTGCAGCCTCACCATGAATAATGGTATAGGCGGTCTCATTCACTGTATGCTCAACAATTCCCTCAAACTTGCCGGTTTCTGCAATTGCCCGGCGGAAAAGGGTATTGTTATATACCTTGTAGTTCAGGTTGTTTTTCCGGAACTCGTTGCGAAGGTCATTCAACTCGGCAACCGACATTCCCTTGAAGTTGGTCAGATAAAGGGCATCGGCGTCCTTGAGTTGTTCAACCAGGTTTGCAACAATTTCTTTTTTTTCAGCTAATGTAGCCATGGAACTAATACTGTTCGATTGTTAGGATTGTACAGCCGATTTTGAAATGGGAATACCGGGGCCCATTGTCGAACTGAGAGTTACACTGCGGATATAAGCCCCTTTTGCGGAAGAGGGACGCAGTTTTATCACAGTCTTCAGGAATGCCTCTACGTTATCCCTGATTTGTGATGCCTCGAAGCTGCTTTTGCCAATGGAGGAATGGAGAATCCCGTACTTGTCGACCCGGAAATCGATTTTACCTGCTTTTACGTCATTGACGGCGGTAGCAACATCCATTGTTACGGTTCCGCTTTTGGGGTTCGGCATCAGGCCACGCGGACCCAAGACTTTACCAAGACGCCCGATTTTTCCCATCACATCCGGTGTGGCTACAATGACATCTATATCAGTCCATCCTTCCTGGATTTTCTCAATATAGTCGTCCAAACCAACGTGATCGGCTCCCGCCTCTTTTGCCTCTTCCTGCTTGGAAGGATTTACAAGAGCCAGAACCCGGACCGTCTTGCCGGTACCGTGAGGCAGGGAAACCGTGCCTCGTACCATTTGATCGGCATGCCTGGGATCCACACCAAGTTTGATGTCTATATCTATCGAAGCATCAAATTTGGTATTTGATGTCTTTTTTGCCAGCTCCGATGCTTCCTCGAGACTGTATTCCTTACCGGCCTCAATCAGCTTTTGAGCTTCTATGTATTTTTTTCCTCTTTTAGGCATATGATATGACCTGCAAATGATTACTTTTTACGATCCACTTTTAGTCCCATGCTGCGCGCAGTACCGGCGATCATCTCAGCGGCATGGTCAATATCAAACGCATTGAGATCCTTCATTTTAATCTCAGCAATCTCTTTGCATTTACTCCATTTAACGGTACCGACCTTGATCTTGTTAGGTTCACCTGAACCGGACTTCAACTTCAGAGCCTGTTTCAGCAGAACAGCCGCAGGAGGGGTCTTTGTAATAAAGGTGAAAGACTTGTCCTGATAGACCGTGATGACTACGGGGATAACAGTACCGGTACTTTCCTGGGTGCGTGCATTAAAAGCCTTGCAGAACTCCATGATATTTACTCCGGCCTGACCCAACGCCGGTCCCACCGGCGGTGCCGGGTTTGCCTGCCCGCCCATGATCTGCAACTTGATAACTTGACTTACTTTCTTCGCCATAACGTTTTAACCTTCTTCTATAGCAACTTGTATTTGATTGTCCTTTTCAGGGGCCGGCCTGAGTAATATCAGGCTTCTGGGTCAACCTGATTTACATCTACCTCCACAGGAGTACGGCGACCAAAAATACTCACCAGAACCCGCAGCTTCATCTTGTCGGGATAAACCTCCTCGACAGTGCCATCAAAATCCTTGAATGGCCCGTCTATAACTTTCACAAGGTCTCCTTTCTTGAAAGGTATTTCTACTAGACTCGCGCCTTCTTCTTCCGCCTGGCCGGCTTTACCAAGAATCCGATCGACCTCGTCTCTTTTCAACGGAGCCGGACGCGTACTTTCCTTGTCATTTTTCAGAAAGCCGATAACCGATGGTGCGTTTGATATCAGATTATTTACCGCATCATCATAGACGGCTTCAATGAGAATGTAGCCGGGAAAGAAATTTTTCTCACGGGTCCGTTTCTTCCCGCCGCGAACTTCAATAACCGTTTCACTAGGAATCAGTATCTCAGTGATTTTCTCCTCAAATCCCTGCAAAACGATTTCCCGCTGCAGATACTCTTTAACCTTCTTTTCATGGCCAGAGAAGCATCTTACTACATACCAGTTCCGTTGCTGATTTTCCATTTTAACCAAAGATCAGTTCCAGCACCGTACTGTACACCCGGTCAACTCCAAAAATAAACAGAGAAACTATGATGGAGAAAACGACGACAATCACCGTACTGTCAATGAGTTCTTGCTGAGTGGGCCAGGAGACTTTGCCCATCTCCTTCTTTACACTCTGAAAATATTCTGTAATTTTATTCATAACGTTGGATAATGCCTGAAATGTGGCACGGGTGGAGGGACTCGAACCCCCAACCTACGGTTTTGGAGACCGTTGCTCTGCCAATTGAGCTACACCCGTACTTTTTCAATTTGGGCATATAAAGCGGCTGTGCCGCCTGCGG